>DAIMIJ010000056.1:0-11223 GCA_036722835.1 Ignavibacteriaceae bacterium
CTTTAATATTTTGATATATTTAATTAAGCATTTGGTTTCAAAATGAAATTAGTTTCATACCTAAACAACAATTCGAAAGAGCGCGTTGGAATTTTTCACGAAGGTAAAGTTTATGATGTGAAGAAAAGCGGTGAACTATTTGGTGTAAAGTTCCCTTCAAAAATGAAAAAACTTTTAATTAATTGGGAAAATCACATTACAAATATTTACAAACTTTCTGGTGAGATTGAGCAGAATGATTTAGAAACGGGAGTGAATATCTCTGATGTTAAACTTCTTTCTCCAGTTCCTCATCCAACCTCGTGTCGGGATGGATATGCATTTCGTCAGCATGTAGCTGCGGCGAGACGCAATCGCGGTGTTGAAATGATTCCTGAATTCGATCAATATCCTATTTTTTATTTCACCAATCATAATGCCGTTTTCGGACCCGGAGATATTTTGGTTGAAGATGATCATTTAAAAAGTTTAGACTTCGAATTGGAAGCTGCAATCGTCATCTGCAAGAGAGGGAAGAACATTCCTGCTGAAAAAGCAGACGAATATATTGCCGGTTACATGGTAATGAATGATTTTTCGGCAAGAGTTCTTCAAATGGAAGAAATGAAATTAAATCTCGGGCCTGCTAAAGGGAAAGATTTTGCAACATCATTTGGACCATGGTTAGTCACACTTGACGAATTAGCAAATTATAGAATCTCCTCAACTCGCGGTGATAAATACGACTTGGAGATGAAAGCAATTCATAATGGCAAGATTGTATCCCAGGGAAACATGAAGGACATGAATTGGACATTTGCTGAATTGATAGAACGTGCATCATATGGCGTTGAACTATTTCCTGGCGATGTAATAGGATCCGGAACTGTTGGAACGGGCTGCTACTTAGAACTTAACGGCACAAGTACACTCGAAGCAAAAGCAAAAGGCGAAAGCTTTACGCCCGTTTGGTTGAGGAATAGTGATACAATTGAATTAGAAATCACTGGTCTTGGAAAGCTTTTTAACAAGATAATAAAGTCTCAAATGTCGTATTCAATCTTAGCAAAGAAAAAAAATATTTAAAATGTTTCATTACGAACCAAAAGATTTAAGTGTTCCTGAAGTTCATAGATTATTGTTAGGCGGTGTTGGTCCTCGTCCAATAGCTCTTGTATCTACAATATCTAAAAATGGAATACTCAATCTCAGTCCATTTTCATTCTTTAATGCATTTGGAGCAAATCCTCCGATAGTTGCATTTTCTCCCTCAAGGCGAGGCCGGGATGGATCTTTGAAGGATACATATAATAATCTCCAGGAAACTCGTGAATGTATTGTGCAAGCCGTTACTTTTGAAATGGTTGAACAAATCAATCTAGCCTCTGCCGAATATCCACCGGAAGTAAATGAGTTTGAAAAGAGCGGGCTTACACCAATTGAATCTGATTTAGTTAAACCCAAAAGAGTTAAGGAATCTCCATTTCAAATGGAATGCATTTTAAGAGACATCTTTAGTTACGGAAACGGTGGAGCTTCAGCAAACATAGCTATTTGTGAAGTTATTAAATTTCATATAGCTGAAGATATTTTTAGAGAGGGCATTATCCATCCTGATCTAATTAATTTAGTTGCAAGAATGTCTGGTGAATTTTACACAAGAGCAAATGGTGATTCAATATTTGTTATTAAAAGGCCAAATCAGAAAAGGAGAATTAGTTATGACCAACTGCCGAATTTCATGAAGCTGTCACATGTTTTTTCTGCAAATAATCTTGCTAAGTTTGCAAATGTCACCTCAATCCCAACTGAAGAAGATGCTGCCAAGTTTATTCGTGAAATTGAATCGTTAAAATTTGAGAACTTTGAAATTTCGGAAGAAGCTATAAAAAGATATGAAAGAGATAAAGAGTACATAAAAATGTTAAAAGCTCTGATTACTTTAAAGAATCAAAACAAAATTATTGTTAAGCATCGGCTGGAAATATGTGCAAAGATTGCTTTAGAAAGCGGTGACACTGACTTTGCCTGGAAAGCTGCTCTTTATTCTAATACTAAGTAAATCGTCGATTTATTGCAGCCCCTCTCTATAAAATGACTGTTAAAACACCACTCTGGATTCCATCAGAAGAAAGAAAAAATAATTCCAACCTTTCCGCCTTCATTAAATACGTTAAAGCAAAATTTAATGAGCGGGTAAACAATTATGATGATCTTTACAATTGGTCCGTAACGGAAATTCCTAATTTCTGGAAAGCTATTTGGGAATTTGGAGATATAAAATATTCAAAGAATTACGACAACATTATTTCAGGCAACGGGATGTTAGATGCGAAATGGTTTTCCGGAGCTAAGCTAAACTTTGCCGAAAATCTTTTAAGACACAGGGACTCAAGAATTGCTTTAATAAGCATAAGAGAAAATTCTCTAATCAGAAAACTTACTTTTGAGGAATTGTATAAAAATGTAACTTCATGTGCGCAATTGCTAAGAAGCTTGGGTGTTAAAAAAGGGGATAGAGTTGCAGCTTTTATCACAAACATTCCTGAAGCCGTGATCGGAATGCTGGCTTCGGCAAGTATCGGTGCAATCTGGTCATCTTGCTCCCCGGATTTTGGATTACATGGGGTGATTGACCGTTTCGGACAGATTCGACCTAAAATATTATTTGCAGTTGATGGCTATTCCTACAATGGTAAATTAGTTGATTGCAATGAAAAGATAATGCAAATCAGTAATGCAATCCCAGATATTGAAAAGATAATTGTTATTAATCAAAATTCTTCACAACTATCTGTTAAGCAAAGTAATTCTGATAAATTTATAAATTATAATAAGTTAGAACACAACACCTCAAGTTTAATTGAGTTTGAGCAAGTCGAGTTTGATCATCCGCTTTACATAATGTATTCTTCAGGCACGACTGGTAAACCAAAGTGTATAGTTCATGGAACCGGAGGTACATTACTTCAGCATTTTAAGGAATTGTTCCTGCATACGGATTTGAAGCAAGACGATGTGATTACTTTTTATACAACCTGCGGATGGATGATGTGGAATTGGTTGGTTAGCTCCCTGAAAGTGGGAGCAACTATTTTACTATATGATGGAAGTCCCATCTATCCTAAGATATCAACTCTATGGGATTTAATTGATGAACATAACATTACTATTTTTGGTACAAGTCCAAAGTTTCTTAGTATTAACCAGGATAGAAAATTTATTCCCAAAAGTCAAAATAATTTTAGATCATTAAAAACAATTCTCTCGACGGGTTCTCCTTTGACCAATGATAATTTCAATTGGGTTTATCAAAATGTTAAAGCTGATGTTTTGCTTTCATCAATTTCTGGTGGCACTGATATTATCTCCTGTTTCATGCTTGGAAATCCATTGCTGCCGGTTTATTCCGAAGAAATACAATGCCGTGGATTAGGAATGAAAGTAGAAGTTTACGATGAAAATGGTAAGTCGGTAATAAACCAGAAGGGTGAATTAGTTTGTACTTCTCCTTTTCCTTCAATGCCAATTTATTTTTGGAATGATCCCAGTAAGCAAAAGTATAAGTCCTCCTACTTTTATTATTATCCTGGAATTTGGCGCCATGGCGATTATATTATGTTAACAGACAGAGGCAGTATAATTGTTTATGGAAGATCTGATTCAACTCTTAATCCCGGAGGAGTTAGAATTGGTACGGCTGAAATTTATAATGTTGTGGAAAAAATAGATGAAGTAGCTGACTCACTTGTAGTTGGACAGAATTGGAAAAATGATGTGAGGATTATTTTATTCGTGGTTCTTAAGAATACTTTAAACTTAACGCTGGAATTGAAAGAAAAAATTAAGTCTGAAATAAAAAAAGAATTAACCTTGCGCCATGTTCCGGCAAAAATAATTCAGATAGTTGAAATACCACATACAATCAACATGAAAAAAGTTGAAATTGTAGTATCCAGGTTGATCAACGGCGAAAGTGCGGACAATAAGGAAGCTTTGGCTAATCCGGAATCCCTGGAACAATTTAGGAATTTGAGTGGGCAGTTGGACGATTAAAAGTTAGATTTTTTAGTAAAAAAGGCACTCTTTAAAATTTTATTTGCCCAATACCAAATGATTTATTATAATTATCAACGAAATAAAAGAAGGAATATTAATGTCTTTTTATAGTGAAAAAATTAAAGATGTCATAGTTGAAGTCATCGGTATTAACAGGGCTACTTTCAAAGAGGCCGAGGAATTCAAAAAGCTTCTGGATAAAGATATTGATAACGGTCATTCTAAAATCATCGTTGACCTTTCAAATTGTAATTTTATGGATTCAACCTTTCTAAGCACGATTGTAACTGCCTTAAAAAAGGTGAGCAAAATTGGCGGTAACTTGAAGCTTGTAGGTGTGCATTCGGAAGCACAAGCTTTACTTGAGCTGACAGGGACTATAAAGGTTTTTGAAATCTACAAAACAAAAGATGAGGCAGTAAAAAGTTTTTCTATTAAAGCAGTAAGATAAGAATGCCCTAAAATTTAAATATAGAGGGCACGACCAAAATCTTTTCGATAAGCTGCGGTAATTTTATTTTCTTCTCCTAAGTACTTAAATATTGCAATACATGATTTTCTTGCAATATCATCACCAAAGAATCTATCTGTTCGTATTATCTCTATAAATTTTTCCAGAGATAAATCAAACCGTTTTTCTCTGAGGTGGTTTACTGCTTCAAGATAAAGATTTTTTGTGGGGGAATCTTCCAGTGCTGAGTTTTTACTTTCATTAAGTAAATCTGCGATTGTTTTAATGGCACTAATCACCTCATCAGTATCATTTGTTTCTTCCTCACCACTGATAAGTTCAAGTGCCTTTTGGCTGTCTTTAAATAAAAGAATTTTAGCTAATAAAATTTTTGCCGAACTATTCCGGGGATCTTTCCTCAGCAATTCATCCAGAATTTGTTGAGCTTCCATTTCATTACCGGATGATAAAAGCGTCTCAGCATTCGAAAGCAAATCTTGATGTTTGCCAGGAATATTTTTCTTTAACCATTCAATGATTGCCTGTTCGGGGAGTGCACCGACAAATTCATTTATGACTTCTCCCTTATAAAATAATTTTACGTTGGGGATGCTTCTTATTCCGTATTCTGCTGAAAGTTCAGGATTCTCATCGCTGTTAACTTTTACTAAACTCCATTCGCCATTATTCTTGGCAGCAAGTCGTTCCAGTGATGGTCCTAAAACTCTGCAGGGTCCGCACCATTCAGCCCAAAAGTCAACAAGGATTGGTTTGTTAAAGCTTGCCTGTAAAACATCAGTTGAAAAATCTTTTACTTCGTGATTCATAATTCTATTTTATTTTTATATAATGGTTCTATATGTCATCCCTAAAGGGATTTTACTATTTCTTTTGTTCTGTTTATTTCTACAAACATTTCATCCCTCCGGGATTAAAAACTAATAATGCCGATAGGAATTAAATATCTATAGCATAACTTCAAGTAATTAGATGGAATAATTCAGGAAAAGATCCAAAACTTCACGCATTTTTTTTATGTGAGAAGGATTTGTACCACAGCATCCGCCTAAAATATTCACACCGGATTTTAATAGCTCTTGGATTTTCGGGGCAATCATTTCGGGAGTTTCTTTATAAAATAATTTTCCATCAACTAGTTCTGGTATTCCGGCATTTGATTGAGCAAGAATCGGTTTTGTTGTTAGCATTTTCATTTCTCTAATTACTTGAATCATCTCATCAAAACCTTTACCGCAATTTGATCCAATAATATCTGCACCGGCGTTTGTTAATTCATTTACTGCAGTTTGAACATCAACACCCCATGGAGTTTTTAATCCGCTCTTACCTAATTCAAATGTCATTGAACCCGCAACAGGGAGAGAAGCGTTCTCTTTTGCGGCTTTCATGGCAATTGCCACTTCCTCGATAGCCATCATAGTTTCGATATAAATAATATCAACTCCGGCTTCTTCAAGTATTTTTGCCTGTTCACCAAAAATATCATAAGCAAAATCTTCTGAGATATTACCCAATGGTTCTAAAAGTTCACCCAAGGGACCTATAGAACCTGCAATGAACTTATTTTTGGGACGGACTTCCTTAGCATTATTTACTGCGGCTAAATTTATTTCTCCGACTTTATTGTCTAATCCGTAAAATTTCAATCGCAACCGGTTAGCGCCAAAAGTATTTGTTTCTACTATGTCGGAACCTGCATCAAAATAATCTTTGTGAATTCCTTGAATCATTTTTGGATTGGAGAGATTGTACTCTTCCGGACAGTCACCGACTTTCAATCCTCTTCTTTGAAGTTCAGTTCCCATCGCTCCATCACAGAGCAAAACTTTTTTTGATTTTAATGCTGATAAAAAATTATTCATGAATTTATTTTCTTAGTATTTCTTTGAGTCTTAGTGACTTAGTGGCAGAGAGAAATTTAAAGTCGTTAGCCACAAAGACTCGAAGGCACAAAGTTTTCACAAAAAATATATTTTTATAATGATCTACTTATGTCTTTCATACAGCAGCTATCTGATTGACAAACTCTCTCGCAAGTCTAACTGCTTCTGAAGCATTTTTTCCGTATGCATCTGCACCGATTTGTTCTGCGAATGCTTTCGAAACCGGAGCGCCGCCAATCATTATTTTTACGTTTAGATTTTCGTATTTAAATTTTTCTATCACGGTTTTCATATAAAGCATTGTTGTAGTCAATAAAGCAGACATACCGACTATCTGTGCATTTTCTTTTTTTACAGCACCTATGAATTTTTCGAACGAAGCATCAATTCCAATATCCACTACCTTAAATCCATTTCCCCGAAGCATCATTGAAACGATATTCTTTCCGATATCATGAATATCACCTTTCACTGTTCCCATTATCACTGTTCCAATGACCGGAATATTTGCTTCTGCAAGCAGAGGTTCAAGTATAGCTAATGAAAATTTCATAGCACGTGCTGAAATCAAAACCTGGGGAACGAAAATTATATTATCACGAAATCTTTGTCCGACTACACTCATTCCGGCTAATAAACCGTTGTCAAGAATTTCTTTCGGTGTATAATCGAGTGCAAGCAGCTGCTTCGTCAATTCAACTGCCTCAAGATGTCTGCCATCAATTACAGATACGGCTAACTTTTGCAGAAGTTCTTCAATGGCTGGATTCATGAGTCTTCTCTAAAAAGGTACATCTAATGTAAAATTATTTGGAATTAGGTTTGTATTCATAAAGCAAAATTGCATTAAAGATCTTTTACCGAAGGCATGGCGACTTTGTAAAAACTAATTTTCAATGAATAGATATTAACTTTTATGAATATTGTATTTATTTAAAAAACTCACTCTAATCTCTCTCTTAATCAGCCAAAGGCGGAGAGAGAGACTTATTGGCGATAAAACGATAAATCAGTAATTTCTGATAGAATATTAACATTTAAAGTTATAAAATTTTATAAGCCCTTCTCCTTTTAGGTGAAGGGTTGGGATGAGGTTCATAATGATTTATAATTTCTAATACATGAATATTTATTCATCATATTTGACTTTTTATACAGTCTCCATGTATTCGCATTAGATACGCCTCATTCATTAATATTTTCCGAAAGTTTCGACAAGCTCGGAGAGCAGCTCAATGTTTTGCGGTGGAGTTTTGGGTGCAACAGAACATGCCGAACTAAGAATATATCCACCTTTTTCTTTTCCAACATTTATTCTCCACTTTACATCTTTTTTAATTTGATCAGTCGAACCAAGCAGGAGCGTGAATACCGGATCAATATTTCCTTTGATGAATGCTTTACCCGTCAGAATTTTTTTTGCCTCTTCCAATTCGACTGTTCCCAATGGCGGAGGATCGAGCGTATCAATTCCGTCGGTGGATGTTTCAAGCATTAAATCTAAACGATCACCAATGCTGCCGCAAGTGTGAGTGTATATTGGAATATCACACTCCTTTTTTACTTCAGAAATAATTTTTTTCTCATAAGGCAGAACAAATTCCATGTAATGTTCTCTTGATATCAATCCTGCTCCAGCAAATGCAGAGGAAATTAAAATAGCATCAACTTTTTCCAATGCTTGAAGTTTCGCCAAGGCAATTGCTCCTTCTGTCAATCTTTCCAAAATGGCTTTTACTTTTTCAGGATCATCCATTATTGCCATCAATGCATTCTCATAATTCAACATTTCAAGAAATTGCGACCATGGGGAAAATATTTCTGAATGAACCGAGATCTTATCGCCTGCTTTCCGCTTAACTGCTTTAATTATGTCTTTGTGATAAGACGGAAAAAAATCATTAAAATTTCGCGGTTCAGTTTCAAAGAACCATCGGTAAGGATATTTTATTTCAGTGATGTCCCACGGTTCAATGTAAAATAATTTTTCGGGATCAATCTCTTCGAAAGTGGGGAAGCGGCGAGTTCCATCCGGCTGATAAAAATGAGGATTGTCATCCGATGGAATTACTGTAAAGCAATCGTTCTTCCAAATTACTTTTGTTTCATTTTCCGATCGCTCAATTTTTTTGATTTGATTTTTATAATCCGGTGGTCTTCCCGGAAGATTAATCAAAACACCGTCAAAGTTATATCGCCGCTGCATTTCTATTAGTGCTTCAGCATATCCTTCCGACTCAAACCAAATATCCATCGGATTTAATTTTGAATTTTGAAAATAGTGCCCAATGGAAAGCTGACACATAAGCGGAACTCTGTCTGGAATTCCGAGCTGCATTGCTTTGCTTATTCTTTCTTTTGATGTCATAGGTAAATGATAAATTATTTCTTATCTAAAATAAGCAAAGAAAGCAAAAGAAGTGAAATATTATTCGTTAACTTGTGATTGTCATTCCGAACTTGTTTCGGAATCTACTATTCTATTATGGGTTAAAAACAGAAGCTGAAACGATCCGCCTGAGGCGGACAGCTTGACTACTCAGACAATCACCACTCCTCAAACTTCACACTCTCTAGGTAGAATGGCGGTTCCATTACTCTAATCATGACTTGATTAGTCCTAAACTTAACTTCCTCATTGGGATTTAATTGAGGAATAGTCGTTGATGATATTTGCCTGTCTATCATGTAATTGATTACAATATTTTTTACAACCTTATCAGTCAGATTTATAGCATTGCCTTCAGCATAGCCAAAGCTGCGCGGAGTAATTCCCGGCGCATCGAGTGAGACGCTTTCCTTAATCCTCACTAACTCACCTTCAACGTGAATTACTTCATGCTTTTTTACAAAGTTATCATAGATTAAATACGCAGCTACAGCCACTGCTAAAAAAATAAAAAGCTTTTTCATATTTTCTTCCTTCGCTATAAATGAATCTTTTTACGCCTTTGACCAAAAAATATACCATGAAAATTAGAGAATAGTTTGGCTAAGCAGTTTGTTTTGCGGCTCACATTTTTATTTGCAGTAATTGTTACTACCCGTTTATTCCTTTTAGGAATTATTTCTGATAGATATTGATTAGGCGAGAGGTTATATTTGGAAGGTATTTATATCGTTAGTTAAAGAGATAAAGGTTTTATAAACATAATTATTGAAATTTAAACAGTAGAAATAAATACTAGTGCCTAAAGAAAGTATCAATAAATTGGAGGTAAAATGGCGACTTCATTAGAAAAGATCATTGCATCTCTTAAAAAGTTAAAAGCTCAAAATATAAATGAAGCCCAGACAAAAGATTGGTTGATTCGCCCTTTCTTTGAATTTCTCGGTTGGGATTTCGCAAATCCTGAAGAGGTTGTTCCTGAAGACGATGACAGCGCTGGCAAAAGAACGGATTACTGTTTTTATATAAAAGACACTCCTAAATTGTTAGTAGAAGCAAAACCTCTTTCCAATCTATTATCGGACAATAAAATGATAATGGAAAAATTAAATTATTGTGCTAATCGTGGTATTCCATTATTGATTATAACAAATGGCGATACTTACAAAATTTACTATTCCGAATTAAAAGGAATTGGAAAAGATAAATTGCTTCAAGAATTCACTCTATCGGATAAAATTGATGAGGAAGTAATTGAAAAGCTAAGCAGAAAATCTTTTGAGAAGGACCACTTATTAAATTATTCAAGAAATATTTCATTGTTTACTACTGTAAAAAAAGCAGTTGAAAATTTATTTCAATCGGCAGACAAGAAATTTATTCGAATAACTAACGAATCAGTTAAAGAAATTCTTGGTCACAAGTTCGGCGAAGATGATATAGAAATGGCATTGAAACAATTCACTTTACATATAAATTCTGATCTTCACGAAACTGTTTATGCATCTGATTCAACGGATGATAATAATGATGAAGGGAAAAGTTGGACAATTGAAAACCAATTTAGAGATGGCAAATGGAACGTTAGTTTTGAGCAATATAAAAAGCTACGCAAAGACTTAAAAAATGCGAAATTGGAATTTTCAGAAAATCCGACTAAAAGATATATCAGTTTACTAGTCGACTCAAAAAGTTTTTGTCAAATATGTGGATTAAAATCTGGATTGAAAATATGGGTTAATCTTGATTTAGCCGAATTATCAGAAGAAGAAAGTTTGAGAGTTCGTGATGTTTCAAAAATAGGTCATTGGGGAATGGGCGATGTTGAATGTTTTGTTGAAAATGGAGCTGAGGTTGATTGGATAGTAAGCTTGATAAATAAATCTTACAAAAAACTTACAAATAATTGAGCCATATTCAACCCTGACTCAGACTTAAAACAATTTCGCTCAGCATTTCCGTCAGAGCTGAGGTTTAGCTGCAACGAAATAATGTAGTAAATCTTTTATTAGCAAAATTTGGAGATGACTTATGAAGATATTAATCCCATTATTTTGGCTCGTCATCATTTTTAATCAGAAGGTTCTATGTCAAACTTCAATTGTAAATGTTAACTCCTACGATATTTATACAAGACTTACCTTAAAATCTGATAACCTCGACATAACTTTGCTCTGTCGAATTCAGCCATCAGTTTCTTTATCCGAAGTTCAATTCATTTTCAGTTCCGAATCTAATCTCCATTCGGTTAAGTATTTGAAAGACGACAACTGGACAAGCATCCCATACAAATTCATTGGAAAAGATTCATTGTTATTACTTTTTGAAAGCGGAATTCTCCCCGAAAATAAATACGATTTGAGATTTGAATATTCTTTCTCAACTAATTTGCTCAAAGATTCATTGGTCATCATTGACCGCGGACATCGCTGGTATCCGCT
>DAIMIJ010000057.1:0-11152 GCA_036722835.1 Ignavibacteriaceae bacterium
TGGAAGTGAGAACACTTGATAAATTCACACTTGAGCAGAACTATCCTAATCCATTTAACCCAACAACCACAATAGGATTTGGAATACCGGAAAAAGGAAACGTGAGATTATCAGTGCTTAATATACTTGGGGAAGAAATAAAAATTTTACTCAATGAAGAAAAAGAAGCTGGCTATCACTCAGTAGATTTTAGTGCAAGTGAACTTCCAAGCGGAGTTTATTTCTACAAAATACAAACTGGAAATTTCATTGATACGAAGAAGATGTTGTTGTTGAAGTAAATTGACTTTATTATAAAACTTTAAAATTGCTGTACTAGCTCGTTTCATAGCGAGTAGAAATAGTTATTAATGCCTGCGCAATTACCCCGAAAACGCGGGCATTATTTATTTTAATGTTGAAATCAACTTTATCGGATTTGAAGTGTGATACTTACTTATTCCTCATCAATCTATGTCTCACAAATCCTGATATAGCCGGAATAACTGAAATCACAACTATCACTACAATCACCATTGAAAAGTTTTTTTGAAGTATTAACTGAATTTATTCCTCAGTTTTTAATTCACTCTTCCGGATTTTATGCCGTATGTATTCGATCATTCCTGGTAGAATTGAGAGAAAGATTATTACAACAATCACCCATGAAAAATTATTTTTAACAAAAGAAAGATTACCAAAAAAATATCCACCGTAAACGAAAATAGCGACCCAGCTTACTCCGCCGATAATATTGTAGCTGATAAACTTTGAATAAGTCATTGCTCCAATTCCCGCAACAAATGGGGCAAAGGTCCTAACAATTGGAACGAACCGGGCAATGATTATTGTTTTTCCACCATATTTTTCATAAAACTTATGCGTTCTGTCAATGTGTTCTTTCTTCAAGAATGGTATTTTCCAACTGAATATTTTCATCCCAATGTAGTGGCCCATCCAATAATTAACTGTATCGCCAAGCACTGCAGCAATTGATAGAAGTAAAAACAGAAGATGAACATTAAATGATCCCTTAGCTGCAAAAGTTCCGGCAGCAAAAAGCAGAGAATCTCCCGGTAAGAAAGGAGTAAATACAAATCCTGTTTCAGCAAAAATTACTGCGAATAAAATTGAATAGGTGAATGTTCCATACTGCAGAATTAGTTCATGCAAATGAGCATCTAGGTGCAAAAAAAGATCAATTAGTTTTGAAATAAATTCCATATTACTTTCTTGTTATTGAAACTTGTTGTATGTCATGCTGAATTTATTTCAGCATCTGATTTTAATATTGAGACCCCGAAATGAATTCGGGGTGACAGAATCAACTCGAATTTCTCTATTCGATAATTCTGTCATTTATCAATATTTCCTTGCCAGAGATATTCATCCGTTTCTTTCACAATGATTTTATTTAAGGCAATTAAGGAAATCAAATTAGGGATTGCCATTAGAGCATTGGTAATATCAGCAAATGACCAAACGGCTTTTAGTGAAAGTACCGAACCGATCATTACGAAACCAACCCAAAGCCATCTGTACGGTTTGGTGATTTTATTACCGAACAAATATTCTGCCGCTTTTTCTCCGTAGTATGACCAGCCCAAAATAGTCGAAAACACAAATGTCAATAAACCGATTGTCAAAACGATAGGACCAATAACCGGTAAATCGGAAAAAGCTGCCTTTGTTAGCGAAGCTCCATTTAATCCATTTATCCATTCATTAGAATTCACGATGACAAGTCCTGTGAATGCACAGACGACAACAGTATCCCAAAAAGTTCCTGTTGATGAAACTAATGCTTGTCTCACAGGATTTTTTGTTTGCGCGGCTGCTGCTACTATCGGTGCACTTCCCAATCCGGATTCATTAGAAAATAATCCTCGCGCAATTCCAAATCTAATTGCTTCTTTAACTCCTGCACCAACAAATCCTCCAATCATAGCTTGCCCCGTGAATGCACTTTCAAAAATTAATTTTAATGTAGCCGGTATACCTGATAAATTCATAAACAAAAGAATTAGACAGCCAAGTACATAAAAAACTGCCATGAAAGGCACAAGCCGCTCACAAACTTTTGCAATAGATTTAATTCCGCCAATGATTACAACTGCAGTTAAAACTGTAAGAACAATTCCGGTAATCCACGGAGAAATTTGGAAAGTTTCGTTTACTAGATGAGAGATGGAATTTGCTTGAACCATGTTACCAATTCCAAATGCAGTAACAGCGGTCAGTGCCGCAAATGTAACAGCTAAGAATTTATTATTCATTCCTCTTTCAATAACGTACATTGGACCACCAGCCATCAGACCAGCTTTTGTGGTTACACGATATTTTACAGAAAGAAGTGCCTCTGAATATTTGGTCGCAATTCCAAAAACTCCGGTTAACCACATCCAAAGTACTGCTCCGGGACCGCCGCTTGCAACAGCAGTTGCAACTCCAACAATATTTCCAGTTCCAATTGTGGCCGCTAATGCCGTTGCCATTGCTCCGAACTGACTAATATCACCTACGCCCTCTTTCTTTCTCCCGAAAGAAATTTTTATTGCCTTTCCTATAAATCTTTGAATGAATTTAAGGCGGATTGTGAGAAAAATATGTGTACCGAAAAGAAGTACCAGTAAAGGAATTCCCCAAACCAAATCGCTTACTTGACTAAGAAAATTTTCAAGACTTTCCATAGAGTTAAATTCTTATTGTGAATTATTTTAGGGCAAAAGATAAACTTATTTTTCTAAAAAGAATAATGATTTCTGTTATGTAAATAAATTTTGTGACCGTGAAGTGAGAAATGTAAACTGAACTTCCATTTGATAAATGCGCCGTGATAATTCTTGATAATAGAAAATCATTTTTCACAAGTAAGAAAGTTTGATTTTTATTTTGAGATAATTCATGTAGGGTGAAAAAAATATTCGCTTTAATTTACTTAAAGCAATCCTCTCGAAATATTAAAAACAGTTCTTAATGGCACATTTTATGTAAATCCACGTTTATATTTAAATTAAGAATTAGAGTTACTTCCATGGCGCAAATAATATCAGCAAAATTTATAGCACCGAATATCAAACGATTCGAGATTTTATCGCCAAAAATTGCCCGAAGAAGGAAGCCAGGACAATTCGTTATAATCAGGATTGATGAAAGCGGAGAACGCATTCCGTTGACCATCGCAGATTCAAATACCGAAAATGGAACAATAACGATCATTGTCCAAAGTGTTGGAAAAACTACAATGGAACTGAACATGCTGGAAAAAGGCGACACTATTTTGGATGTTGTCGGTCCGCTTGGTAAGCCATCTGAAATAGAATATTTTGGAACTGCTGTCAGCGTCGGAGGCGGAGTTGGAACTGCGATTGCGTATCCTACTGCGGTTGCTCTTAAGAAATCTGGGAATCATACGATTTCTATAATCGGTGGACGATCTAAAGAATTTGTAATTCTTGAAGATGAAATGAGAAAAGTATGTGATGAAGTTTATGTAACTACCGACGATGGAAGCTATGGCAAAAAAGGATTTGTCACAGATCAATTGAAGGAATTGATTAACAAAATGCAAATTGATTTTGTATTGGCTATAGGTCCTATTCCAATGATGAAAGCAGTGGCTGATGTGACACGAGAAAAAAATATTAAAACTGTTGTGAGTCTCAATCCCATTATGATTGATGGAACCGGGATGTGCGGCGGATGCAGAGCAAGGGTTGATAATAAAACTGTATTTGTTTGTGTTGATGGACCTGAGTTTGATGCCCACAAAGTAGATTTTCAAACATTGGATCGAAGGAATCGAACATACTTTATGGATGAGAAAATTTCCAGAGAAAAATTTCAATGTGAAAGTGAAAAACATTTTCAGCAAAATTAATTCCGGTAATCTTATATCATAAATAGTTTAGATATCAAAATGCTGACTAATAAAGAACGAATGAAAATTGCCAGGCAGGAAATGCCTCAGCAAGAGGGAAGTGCCAGGGTTCAAAATTTCACAGAAGTGAATCTCGGTTTCACTGAAGAGCTTGCAAAGCTTGAAGCATCAAGATGTTTGCAATGCCCGAAGCCGACTTGCATTGAAGGTTGTCCTGTCGGTATTAAAATTGGTGCTTTCATTTCATTAGTAGCCGACGGAGATTATCTTGGAGCTGCAGCAAAAATAAAAGAAGATAATTTACTTCCTGCCATTTGCGGCAGAGTCTGTCCTCAAGAAGAACAATGTGAAGCAAAATGTGTAGTTGGCAAAAAAGGCGAACCTGTTGCGATTGGGAGATTAGAAAGATTCGTTGCCGATTATGAGAGAGAACATGTTGGAATAAGAACTCCTGAAATAAAACCCAAAACAAATAGAAGAGTTGCAATTGTCGGAAGCGGACCTGCTGGTTTAAGTTGTGCAGGTGATTTGATTCAGCAAGGTCATGATGTTACAGTTTTTGAAGCACTTCACAAACTTGGCGGAGTTTTGATTTATGGCATTCCCGAGTTTCGACTTCCGAAAGAAATTGTTAAAGCTGAAATTGAATCGCTAAAAAAACTTGGTGTGGATTTTCAAACGAATGCTGTAATAGGATTTACTGATACTGTTGACGAGCTTCTTCAAAACGGGTACGACGCCGTTTTCATAGCTGTTGGAGCAGGGCTGCCTTATTTCTTAAATATTCCCGGCGAAAACCTAAATGGAGTCTATTCTTCGAATGAGTTTTTAACACGCGTCAATCTGATGAAAGCTTATCAATTTCCGGATTATGATACTCCGGTTTTCAATTGTGTAAATAAAAATGTCGCAGTGTTTGGCGGCGGTAATACTGCAATGGATTCTGTCAGAACTTCCAAGCGGTTAGGGGCAGAACATGCTTATATTATTTATCGCAGATCCGATGTTGAAATGCCTGCCAGAAAAGAAGAAATCCATCATGCGAGAGAAGAAGGAATTGAATTTATTTATTTAGCTAATCCGCTTGAGTTCGTAGGAACAAAAGATGGTTGGCTAAAAGCAGTGAAACTTCAAAAAATGGAATTAGGTGAGCCTGATAGTTCAGGAAGACGGAGACCTGTTCCAATTCCAGGTTCTGAATATGAACTTGAGCTTGACATGGCAGTGATTGCAATAGGTAATGGATCGAATCCCATCATTCAAAAAACTACACCGGAACTTCAATTTAACAAGTGGGGAAACATTATTGTTGATAGTGCTACTATGAAAACATCTAAAGCAGGTGTTTTTGCTGGTGGAGATATTGTTACTGGAGGTGCAACGGTTATTCTTGCTATGGGTGCTGGAAGACAAGCTGCCGCTGCTATAAATCATTATCTGCTAAGTAAAAATTAATCTTGATTCCGAACATATTTTTATAAAAGTTTGGTTACTGGATTTTTCTGATCATTTTATTTGAGGGTATTTTTGATGCTGAATTCACTTTGCGGGAAAAAAAATTCTATTCTCATCTTCATCTTATTGGTTATCAACCCTAATTCATTTTCTCAAGAATTAAAAGACACTTTGAACCTAACTCTCAATCAAGCAATAACGATTGCGCTTGAAAAAAGCTGGGATATTCAAATTGCTAATGAGGATGTTAAAAAAGCGGAGGAGCAAATAAATGAAGCTTACGCAAATGCATTCCCAAGATTGGAATTTAGCGGAAGATACATTAGAAATATTAAATCTCCCGTACTATTTATTCCTGCAAATACTCCATTCAATGAATCAGATCGAACACTAACGATAGAACTCGGCTCAAAAAATAGTTATGATCTTGGGATTTCTATCAGTCAGGTAATTTATAATCAGAAGGTAAACACTGCCATCCAAATTGCGAGTGAATACTCAAATTATTCGAAGTTTGGGGAAAAGTCCACCAAGCAGCAGATTATAAATTCTGTTAAGAAAGCTTTTTATAATGTTTTGCTTATGCAAGAGCTTTTAGTTGTAAGTAATCAGAATTACGGAGTTGCAAAAGCAACTCTTGATAATGTTTCAGCTTTATACAAACAAGGGGTAGTGTCAGAATATGATTTTCTTAGATCAGAAGTTCAGGTTGCCAATGTTCAACCGATGGTAATACAAACAGAAAATAATTTGGAGTTGATGAAGAACTATTTGAAAAACTTGCTCGCTTTAGACCTTGAACAGCCAATAAAATTAATCGGAGAATTTATCTTTGAAGAAGTTCCGTCAAGCTTAATAGATCAGTACAGCATAGAAGCTATTGATAATAACCCGCTTATTAACCAGTTGAAAGTTCAATCATCTTTACTTGAAAAAAATATTACGATTCAAAGATCAGATTATTTCCCAACCTTGGCATTTTTTGGACAATATCAATTTCAATCTCAAGACAATACTTTCAAGTTTAAAGATTATTATTGGGCAAAAACATTTTTTGTCGGATTACAATTATCCTATACACTTTTTGATGGTTTCAGCCGCGGTGCGAGAATTGAACAAGCGGTGATTGATAAGCAGAAAGTTGATCTTTCTCGCATGAAGTATGAGGAAACACTTAAGATTCAAATACTCCAGGCAAAAATGAAAATGAATGAAGCTAAGAAAAGAATTACTGCGCAGGAGAAAAGTTTGCAGCAAGCTGAAAAAGCTTTAAAGATTGCTCAAAGCAGATATAAGAATGGAGTTGGTACTCAGCTTGAACTGATTGATACTCAAGCAGCTCTCACGTTTGCAAAAACTAATTATGCCCAAGCCATCTATGATTATCTAATTGCAAAATCCGATTGGGAATATGCAGTTAGTTTAGAGTCATTTTGATTTTAATATTTTAAGTTTCACAAAGGAGAAATTTTAAACATATGAATAGTAAGACAAAATCATTACTAAAAATACTCACGATTCCACTAATTATTTTTATAGTCATTGGCTGTCAAAGTAAGACAGAAGAAAAGAATGATGCTAAAGATGTTTTAGAGCTTGATACAATTGCAGTTAACGCAGTAAAAGTTGAATATAGAGAAATGACATTATCTAAATCTTACTCCGGTTCATTAGAGGGAGAAGAACAAGCATATGTCGTTTCTAAAATAACGGAAAGAATAGTCGGTATAAAAGTTCGTGTTGGAGATTATGTTGATAAAGGAAAATTATTGGTTGAATTAGACAAGGTTGGAGCCACCTCTCAATATTATCAAGCAGAAGCCGGTTATTTAAATTCTAAAAAAGATCTTGAAAGAATGCAAGCATTGTACAGTGAAGGAGCCATCTCACAACAAATGTTTGATGGCACTCAAACAGCATTCAATATTGCCAAAGCAAATTATGAAGCAGCTAAAAGTCTCGTTGAACTGACCGCACCTATTTCGGGAGTAGTAGCAGAAATTATTGGTGAAGTCGGTGATCTAGCCATGCCGGGAATGCGAATAATCACAATTGCAAAAATCAATAGGTTAAAAGCAATCTTCAATGTTGGTGAACAGGATATTATGAGTTTGTTGGTTAGTCAACCAATAGAAGTATTTTCAGAACTAAAACCGGATTTAGTTATGAAGGGAAAAGTCATTCAAATCTCTAAATCTGCCGATGTAGAGTCTAGAACATTTGAGATTAAAGGATTGATAACAAACAGTAATGATAAATGGTTTAAACCGGGAATGTTCTGTCGCGTAAGAATCACTTTGAAAAATCAAAAAGCATCTCTAACCGTTCCTTCAATAGCCATAATCACAAATGGTAATGACAGAGGTGTATTCATCATCAATAATGGAAAGGCGTATTTCAGAAAAGTGACTGTGGGAATAACAGAAAATAACTATACTGAAATATTAAGTGGTTTAAAAGAAAATGAAAATGTAGTTACACTTGGAATGAATAATCTAAAAGATGGAATTCCTATTAACCTTATCAATTAAAGATTAAAATAATTTTATTAAGTAGTAGATAAAACACTTTAGGTAGATCAATGAAATTAGCAGATATATCTATTAAACGTCCCGTTTTTGCAACGATGATGATTATGGCATTAGTAGTTCTGGGGCTATTTTCTCTTGTTAAGCTTAATGTTGATTTATATCCTGATGTTGATATACCATTTGTTATCATAACGACAATTCTGCCTGGTGCTGGTCCGGAACAAATTGAAACTGACGTAACAAAAAAAATTGAAGATGCGGTCAATCCTGTTGCGGGGGTTGATTGGCTTCAATCATATTCGCAGGAAGGAGTCTCAATAGTAGTAATTGCATTTAAGCTTGAGGTTGATGGTAAAGTCGCTGCTCAAGATGTTCGTGAAAAAATTTCAGCTATAAGAGGTGAACTTCCTCTTGAAATTGAGGACCCGATCATTCAAAGATATGATCCGGCAAGCTTTCCAATCATGTCACTTACAGTTTCTGGAAGCAGCTCAGAGAAGGAAATTACCGAGCTTACAAAGACAAGCATTAAAAAAAGATTGGAAAACATTCCCGGTGTTGGAGCTGTGAATTTAGTTGGAGGCGCTGAAAGAGAAATTCAAATCGAAGTTGATGCTGCGAGATTAAGAGCGTTTAATTTGTCTATTCAAGATGTAATTCAAAATGTAGGTGCTCAGAATGTGGAAATTCCCGGAGGAAATCTTACTGAAGGATCAAGGCAAGTGCTTCTTCGGACTATGGGTAAATATAAAAATGTAAATGATTTTAATAAGGTAATAGTAGCTACTCCTCAAGGTAAACCTGTTTATTTATCCGATGTTGCCAAAGTTGTTGACGGAGTCAAAGAACAAAAAAGTTTAACAAGAGTTAATGGAAATATCGCTGTCGGTCTTGACATTATTAAGCAGTCGGGCAGCAATACAGTTCAAGTTGCAAAAGAAGTAAACAAGCAGCTTGAAAAATTGAAAAGCGAAATTCCCCCGAATATAAATATCTTTCTTGCTCAGGATAACAGTATATTCATAAAAGATTCGATCAATGATGTTTTGTTCGATATTATTTATGGAGGTTTGTTAGCTATTCTTGTCATTTATTTATTTCTAGCAAACTTTCGTGCAACGGTTATAAGCGCTCTCGCTCTTCCTTCTTCGATTATTGCAAGCTTCATAATAATGTATGCGTTAAATTTTACTCTTAATATGATGTCGTTACTTGCTCTTTCTCTTGCTGTTGGATTGTTGATTGATGATGCAATAGTTGTGATTGAAAATATCTACAGGCATATGAGTCAGGGTGAAACTCCGATGGAAGCCGCAAAGTCTGCAAGTCAGGAAATAGGATTAGCAGTGATGGCAACGACGTTTACAGTTGTAGCGGTTTTTGTTCCGGTTGCATTTATGCCCGGTATTGTTGGGCGATTTTTCTATCAGTTTGGAATTACAATTTCAGTTGCTGTTTTAGTTTCATTGTTTGTGGCTTTTACTTTGACTCCAATGCTTTCATCAAGATGGCTTAATAGGGAAGATGAGGCATTGTCCAAAGCGGGAAATATTCTTCAAAAAGTACTTTATTATTTCAATCATTTCTTCGATATTCTAAACCAGAAATATAAAACGGCTCTTGCTTGGTCTCTAAATCATAGAAAGACAATTGTCTTTAGTGCGATTTTCATTTTCGTAATGAGTTTTCTAATAATGGGGATGTTAGGATCACAATTTTTTCCGGAGACAGATAGAAACGAATTTATGATTGATGTGAAAGCTGCTCCTGGAAGTTCGCTTGAGCAGACAAGCAATTTATGTTCTCAGGTCGAAATAATTCTGCGTGAGAGAAGAGAAGTACAAACTGTACTTACGACAATCGGATCTGGAAATAATCCGGTTACTACAGGAACTATTTTAGTGAAATTGCTTAACAAAAAAGAACGTAGTATGAGCGACAAGGAAATAATGTCTGAATTGAGGAGTCAATTAAAGTACTTGCCGGGTGGAGATTTCAGCTTTACTGTGCAAACAATGGGTGGAAATGATAAACCAATTTCTTTGAGTGTGAGAGGTGAGAACCTAAATAAATTATCTGAAATTGCTGAAAAAGTGGAAACAATAGTAAAGTCGACTAATGGAACGGTTGATGTTGAGAACAGTTTAGAAATATCTAAACCTGAAGTGCGGGTACAAATTGATAGAGAAAAAGCTTCTGATTTAGGAGTTAATCCTTATTTAATTGCTTCATCAATTAGAGCAATGGTAGATGGCTATGTTGCAACAAAATACCAACAGGGTGATGAACAATATGATGTGAGAGTAAGATTGCAAAAAGCAGATCGTACAAAACTTGGAGATATAAATTCACTCACTTTTAAGAGCAATAAAAAACGTCAAGATGGCAGAGAAATAATAATTCCTCTTGGAGATGTTGCTTCAATCACAGAAGGAACTGGGCCTTCACAGATAAATAGATATGCGAAGCAGAAAGAAATTAGAATTGGAGCAAATCTATCGGACAGACTTCTTGGGGAAGCATTATCGGATATCAGAAAGAGAATTGCATCTATTAATTTAGAGCCAGGTTATTCGATTGAAGTTGTGGGCGAAGGACAGCAGCAAGAGGAATCTTTTGCCAACATGTTGCTTTCGCTAATACTTGCAATTGTATTTGTTTATATAGTCTTAGCAGCTCAATTTGATAGTTTTGTTTATCCATTTTCAATCATGCTTGCCCTTCCAATGTCCATAATTGGAGCCGTAATTTTCTTGTTGATTTTCGGAAGTTCCATCTCAGTTATTTCATTGATAGGGATAATCATGCTGATGGGATTGGTAACTAAAAACGGCATTTTATTAGTTGATTATACCAATGTGCTGAGGGAGAAAGGATTGTCTAGATTTGAAGCTTTAATCAAAGCAGGTCCAACAAGATTACGCCCTATATTGATGACAACATTTGCCATGATCTTCGGTATGATGCCTGTTGCTTTAGCGCTTGGTGAAGGTTCTGAATTCAGATCACCAATGGGGCAAGCAGTAATAGGTGGATTGATTACTTCGACACTTCTAACTCTGTTCATAGTCCCTGTAGTCTATACTATTCTGGATGATCTTTCTATTAAGAAATTATTTACTCTCTTTGGTAAATTAATTCCTGTTAAGAAAAAAGAGAAATCAATAAAATATAGCGTAGAGAAACGACCACCGCTTCTTGATAAATAAGCTTAAGGAGTTAATATGAAATTTGCATTCATTGTTTATCATGATGTTCTCGACGACAGAATTTCAAATATTCTTTCTGAAATTGGAATAGACTACTA
>DAIMIJ010000058.1:0-11108 GCA_036722835.1 Ignavibacteriaceae bacterium
TTGGAGTATGTAAATAAAATGAAATCATTAAAAGCAGGAATTAGCTGGATAGATAAAGTAATCCCGGATGGATTGCCATTAAATTCATCTACTATTATCTCAGGACCCGGTGGTTCCGGAAAACCTTTGATTGGTGAAACATTTGTTTCTGCCTGGCTGAAAGAAGGCGGAAGTGTTGTTTTTATGTCATTACAATATCCGAATACTAAATTTGTTACAACCAGTATTAAAAACGTTACCGACTTGAATTTAAATGATTATGCAGACAAAATTATTTTTTTACAACTCGATGTAAGCATTACGGATTTAATAGATGAAGGTAATAATATAATTAGAGCTAATCTTGTTAAACCAGAGGTATGGGATAAAGCCTTAAGAATTGCAAAAGAAAAATTACCAGGTGGAGGTCCGGGAGTTTTGATATTTGGTTCTGCTCTTAATTTATTGCTTTTTTCTCCTACTTATGGTGATGCAATACTTGATAAAATGAAAGAGACAATCATAGCAGATAAATCGAACACTTATATTTTTTCAGTTAGCACTTCGGCAAAGGCTGAAGAAATTGCAAAAATTGAAAAAGCAGCAGATAACCTGATTATATCCCGTGTAGAAAAAGAGCCGTTCCGCTTATTTATGAAAGTTGTCAGAATTAAAGATTTACCTTTTGATTCCAATGAAGTTGAGGTTGCTATTTCATCAGAAATTTTAAATGATATTAAAAAAACTGCCGACCATAGTAGAAAGGTAGTAATACCGGCAATTTCAAAAATCTAATTCAAGATATAAGGAGAAGAAAAATGATACAGATAAAAAACATTTTGATTCCGATTGATTTCAGCTCCAGCTCATATCAATTATTTGAAATGGGATATTGTTTCGCTGGTCAAAATAATGCTCGGCTGCATATAATTCATGTAATTGATCCAGTTTATTATAAAGAGCCACAAACCAAAACATCCGACTTAGCTTTCATTCATAAAATCAGATTGGAAAATGCAAAGGAAGAACTTAAAAAATTTAAGTTCGAGCTTCCTCATTCTAATGTTGAAATCACTGAAGTTCTTGTCGAAGGAATCCCTCATAGAGAAATTCTAAATTATGCAAAACAAAATGATATAGATATGATTGTGATTGCGAGCCACGGCTGGACAAATCTTCCAACTAAGGTAATGGGAAGCATAGCAGATAAAATTATGAGGCAAGCTGATGTACCAGTTAAATGCTTGAAATCTAATATACCTGTTATTAGAAATAGAGAGCTGCGAAGACAAAATTTTGCAGAAAATTGGGTTGGTTAAATCCTTTTATTCATAAACAATTTTCTAATACTTCAAAAACTTAAGGAGAATAAACATGATACATATAAAAAATATTTATGATGAACTTGGCTGGGAAAAAGCCGAAGGATATCCGGTTGGGACAAGAATTAAAACTCTACGGGATGAAGATGGAGCGAAAACTATATTGTTAAAACTACCAAAAGGTTTTCACATGGTTGCTCACACTCATATTTATAATGAACAACATTTAGTTTTGGAAGGAGAGTATGAGAGTGAAGGGAAAGTTTATCCTTCAGGAACCTATAGATTAATTCACGCTCATAAAAATCACGGACCCTTTACTTCAAAAGCAGGAGCAACTGTTCTGATAATCTGGGATCCAGTTAAATAGATTAGATAAATAAAAATTAAGTGAGTTATTAATGTCAATCATATTCGGTCCCATACCGTCACGCAGGTTGGGAAGAAGTTTGGGAATAAATAATATTCCTCCAAAGATTTGCAGTTACTCGTGCGTTTATTGTCAGATTGGTGTTACCGATTCAATGTCTATTAAAAGAAAGAATTATTATTTACTGGATGAAGTCTTTAAAGAGGTTTCTGAAAAAGTAAAGCAGTTGCAAAGTGCCGGCGAAAAAATAGACTATTTAACTTTTGTACCGGATGGTGAACCCACGCTTGATATAAATCTTGGAAAAGAAATTGATTTGTTAAAACCACTTGGAGTTAAAATCGCAGTTATTACTAATTCATCTTTGCTGTGGGATGAAAATGTTAGAAACGATTTAATGAATGCCGATTGGGTCTCTGTAAAAATTGATACTGTGGATGAAAAACTTTGGCATAAGATTGATAGACCAAATGGTAAACTAGATTTGCAAAAAATAATTACTGGAATAAAAACTTTTGCATCTGCATTCAAAGGAACACTAGTGACCGAAACAATGCTTGTAAAAGGAATTAATGACGATATTGAATCAATTCAAAAAACTGCAGAAATAATTTCACAGATAAAACCAGAAAAGTCTTTCATATTAGTTCCTACTCGTCCACCGGCAGAAAAATTTGTTGAGCCGCCATCTGAAGAAAATTTAAATATAGCTTATCAAATTTTTTGCACATTACTAAGTAATGTAGAACTTTTAATTTCGAATGAAGGGACTAATTTTAGCTACTCTTCCAATGCTGAAAAGGAATTGTTAAGTATTCTTGCAGTTCACCCAATGCGCAAAGATGCAATAGAAACATTTATAAATAAAGCTAATTCGAAATGGGATTTGATTGAAAAATTAATTAATAAAAGTGTATTGAAAGAAGTTAAATACTCTGGCAGTACATTTTTTGTAAAGAATATTAAAGCTAAAGTATAATAAATAGGAGGAGTGTTATGGCTATAAACAAAAAATATTCGCAAGACAAAAAAGTTTGCCGCATAACTTTTACGCTACCAAAAGAAATCTGTGAAAACTTTGACGAAATTAGTGTTGTCGGAGATTTTAATAACTGGGATCCGCATCAAAATAAGTTTTCACATAAGAATTCTGACGGTTCTTCTTCGGTTGAATTAGTGCTGGAATCCGGTAATGAGTATCAATTCAAATATTTATGTGATGGTGAGACTTGGTTTAATGAACCGGAAGCTGATAAACAAAACTTGACTCATTATGGAGATTCAAAAAATTCTGTAATAATAGTTTAATCCATATAAAATCTTTAATCAAACATATTGGAGGCAATTATGCCAAACTTTGACGGAACTGGTCCTCAAGGACAAGGAGCAATGACTGGCAGAAGAAGAGGTCGCTGCCAGGATACTCAGACAACTCAAATTGAAAAATCCGAAAACCGAATAGCCGAAAATAAAGATGTCGTGTATGGACTCGGACGCGGCGGAAGACCACGTGGAGGCGGTGGATTAGGAAATCACCATGCTGGCGGCTATGGTAAAGGTCAAGGCAGAGGTCGTGGAAGAGGATTCGAAAATAAATAAAAAGATATTACGCCAATGTTAATTGCAGTTACATCGGAAGGATTAGATCCGAGTTCTTTAGTTGCGGAGAAATTCGGAAGTGCTCCTTTTATAATATTTTATAATATAGAAGAAACTGTTTTTGAATCTCTCCGCAATCCTTACTCAAATTTGTTGGGTAGCGCTGGAATTCAAACAGCTCAATTAATCATTGAAAAAAATACTAATGTGGTAATTGCTATTAATATAGGTATAAATCCTCACCGCTTGTTAAGATCTGCCGATGTTAAAGTATATTCTTGTACTAAAATACAAGTGCAAAAAGCTATAAAGGAATTTATTGAAGGAAAATTATCCGTTGTAAAACAAGAATCATTACAATACTTTGGTAAGGCAGCAAGACAACGCAGAAGACATCGCAATAAAGATTTTTAATTAAATCGGGTTAATAACAATCAAAAAATAATGGAGTTAATATGAATCAGAGATTGGCAATAGCAATTGAAGAAACTAACGCACTTGAAAAAGTAGCAGAACATTTTGGAAGATGTTCAAAATTTTATGTATGCGAACTAGATGAACAGAAAAAAATATTAAATCAAGAAACGTTTTTTAATCCATTGGCTGGAGAACATAACAGTGCTTGTCAACTTCCTGCATTTGTTAAACAATTTAATATCAACACAATTATCGCCGGAGGCATGGGACAAAAAGCTATTTCCAATTTTCAATCATTCGGTATTGATGTAGTTACAGCACCGGGACTTCTTTATGACTATGCCCTAGATCTTTTCATCGAGGGAAAATTGAGCGGTTGTGATGCTTGTAAGCATGAACACACTCATTATAACAACCATCATCATGATAAGTCCTCGCACAAATGACAATAAATGGTTTCAAAGGAAACATAAAGATCAAATAAGCTATAAACAATTATGTATCACAATAAAAACAAGGAGATCTGAAATGAAAGCTAACAAACTAGTTGGACTGTTAAATAAAAATCTTGCAAACCTGCAATTGCTTTATGTAAAACTTCACAACTATCATTGGAATGTGAAAGGGATGAACTTTAAGCCTATTCATGAGTTGATTGAATCTTACTACGAATATTTTGCAAAACAATATGATGATGTTGCCGAAAGAATACTTCAACTTGGTAGTAAACCGTTTTCTTCAATGAAAGATTATTTGACTAATGCTTCATTCAAAGAAGAAACTGGAAATGATTTTGACGGAAAATTTGTATTAAGCTCCGTTCTTGGAGACTTTGAATTACTTAATGCTGAATTCAAAGAAATTTCAAGGGCTGCAGGTGAAAATAACGATGTTCCAACAGCAAATTTAGCAGATGAAAATGTCGCCTGGCTAGAAAAGCAAATCTGGATGATCAAAGCAAGTATTGCGTAGTAAAAATTTATTTTGCCGATTCAGAATACGAATCGGCTTTACTATTAAAGGCACAATAAACAACATTTACAAATGAAAAATTGTTTATGGATTTGGCCGTTGCAGAGGATCCTATGGCGGTAGTCGTAGCAGAAGCCAGAGAGGCAGAAATAAAGAAATGGGAAAAGGTTTCAGAAGAAGATAAATATCTGATAGGTAAAAATGTTTGGTAAAACACCTGCCCTAATTCAATCGGGAAAATCACGTACTGCGGGAAAAATTGCAGTACCAGCAATGGGTAAAACCCTAGAATCATTCATAAGCAGTAATTTTGGACGCTCCCCTTTTATTATTATTTATGATGACGAGATTAAAAATTATAGTTTTTTTGAAAATATTGGATATAGTATTCGTGATGGTTCGGGATTAAAAGCTGCTGAAATAATAATTCAAAATAAAGTGGATATACTATTGACAATGGAAATTGGACAAAAAGCATATTCCATTTTAATGAAAGAACATATTGATATTCATCTTTTAAGTTCAGGCGGTACGGTAAAATCTGCTATAAACAAATATCTAAAAAAATAGGAGGATTACATTGTACGTTCCAACAAAAATATTTTTTACCAAAGGAGTTGGTAGACACAAAGATTATCTCAGCTCTTTCGAAGCAGCTTTGCGAAATGCAGGCATAGAAATTTGTAACCTGGTTACAGTAAGCAGCATATTTCCCCCAGGCTGTAAGCGTATAAGCAGAGAGGAAGGATTGAAAGAATTAAAACCCGGGCAAATTACTTTTACAGTAATGGCAAGAAATTCTACAAATGAACCGAATCGCTTGATCGCTGCATCAATAGGTGGAGCAATACCGGCAGACATATCTCAATACGGATATCTATCTGAATATCATCCTTATGGTGTTACAGAAAAAAATGCAGGCGACTATGCAGAAGACCTTGCAGCTCAGATGCTTGCTACAACATTAGGAGTAGATTTTAATCCCGAAGCTGATTGGAATGAAAGAGAGCAGGTATTCAAAATGTCCGATAAAATTGTGAAGACATTTAACATAACTCAATCTGCTGAAGGTGATAAAACAGGTTTATGGACAACAGTTATTGCTTCAGCAATTTTATTACCTTAAACCTATGACTACAGAAAATTTCCCAAAATCTATCGAGATGAATATCGAAGTAAAGACTTATGATATTGATGTTGCCGGTCATGTAAACAACATGGTATATGTTCGATGGCTTGAAGATTTACGCAATGAATTGTTTTCCAGAATTTATCCGCTTGAAAAACTAATTGAAATAAACTATTATCCTGTGGTGATTTCAACTGAGATGAAATACAAATCAGAAATAAAACTTTTTGATAAACCGATTGGAAGGATTTTTTTAGAAAGTTACTCTCACGGGGTGATAATGTTAAAGATTGAGATTTGTCTAAATGATGATACGGCTTTTACTGCAACTCAAAAATGTGTATTAATGAATTTGACTACCCATAAAATGCTTATGGGAAGTTTTGAAAAGTTAATTCAAAAATATTAAACCCAAGTTTATTCTAAGCATCTAATTCATTAATAAAGCATCTAATGAAGGAGGTTTAATAGTCAGTCGTTAGAATTATGATAGACACAATTATAAAATTGTTAAAAGATACACTTCAAGTTACTCTGCTTGTTGCAGTAATGATGATTGCGGTAGATTTAATAAATGTCTTCACAAAGCAAAAGCTCGAATCGTTTTTTAAGAATGCCAGGAAGTATCGCCAGTATTTTTTTGCGTCGTTAATCGGAACGGTGCCCGGTTGTATCGGCGGCTTTACAAATGTTTCTCTTTACATTCATGGATTGATAAGTTTTGGTGCGCTTGCCGGTGCGATGATAGCGGTTTCCGGTGATGAAGCTTTTGTGATGCTTGCTATGTTTCCAAAAGATGCAATAATTCTTTTTATGATTCTCTTTGTAATTGGAATTTTTAGCGGCTGGTTAATCGATATTATCGTTAAGAGATATAACATATCTACATGTGATAATTGTGCGGAGATGATCACTCATCCACAAGAAAAAGGTTTTAAGCATTATCTCAAAGAACATATTTACGGACATATAATTAAAAAACATCTCTGGAAAACTGCTCTTTGGACTTTCGGTGCCTTAATAGTTGTTGAGTTTGGTCTTCAATATTTAAATCTCGAGGAATTCACCTCGCAATATAAAATTGTTTTTCTGTTTGTTGGAGCATTGGTTGGACTAATCCCTGAATCCGGTCCCCACTTAATTTTTGTTACGCTTTTTGCACAAGGACTTATCCCCTTCTCGGTTTTATTGACAAGCTCAATTGTACAAGATGGGCACGGAATGTTGCCGATGCTGTCTTATTCACTATCAGATTCAATTAAGTTGAAAATCTTTAATTTTGCAATTGGAATATCCATAGGATTAATCGTCTTCATGGCAGGATTTTAATTGATGAAAGAAAACAAAGATCACTGGTACGACGGCTGGTTTTATGATAAATTTATAGCGCCAAATCAAGATAGATTATTCGGACAAATAAAAAATTTGATTGAGCCAGGCTCAAAAATTATTGATGCTGGCTGCGGCACGGGGCGTTTCTCTTTTTCTGTTTCAGATAAATGTAAATATGTTTTAGGAATAGATTTATCCAAACGGAATATTAATCGCGCCAAGCAGACTCTTCAAAAAAATCCAAATGATAAAATTTCATTCCAACACAAAAGCTTGAGTGATATAATTGCTGAAGGAAAATTACATTTTGATTATGCTGTGATGACCTATGTTATTCACGAAGTAAATGAAGAAGAACGGGTAAAACTTTTATTGCAATTATCTCAAGCAGCAGATAAAGTTATTATCGGAGACTATCTTGTTCCAAAGCCAAATGGGTTTTGGACTGCATTAAATGAAGTTGTTGAGTTTGCAGCAGGAAGCGAGCATTACAGAAACTATAAAAGTTATGTTTTCAATGGTGGCATTCAAGAGTTAGCTAATCAAGCCGAACTTAAAATCCTAACGGAAATTAGAGATAGACCTTTAACCAGTCATTTGGTAATTTTGTCCAGTAAATAATTTCTAATTTTCATAACCTAAAATTCATAAAGGAGTAAGCAAAAATGAAAAAAATAATTTCGTCTCTGTCTATTTTCATACTTCTCTTTTCAAATATTCTTTTTGCGCAAGAGAAAAATTTGAAAGCAGATACACCACGCGATGGAGTCTTTATTCATATTACTGCAAGTTATGATAACCCTCATCGTTTATTGATGCCTTTGAAAATGGCAACAATGATGGCTAAAGATAAAGATGTTCTTATTTATATGGACATTGAAGCAGTTAAAGTTCTTGTAAAAGGCGCAATTGATATTACACATCCGGAATTTGAATCTGCACATACTTATATTAAACAATTAAGCAGTATGGGAGTCGGAATTTATGCTTGTCCGACTTGTCTAAAAATTGCTGATTATAAGCCCGAAGATTTGATGAAAGGAATTCTTTTAGCCAATAAAGATAAATTCTTCGATTTCACAAAAGGAAGAATAATTACTTTAGATTATTAATACTCCTAAAGGAAGCTAATCTTTTTTGCTTAGGCACTTTGAAGCAAATTTCTTTTTAGGAAGAATTATTTCCAATTATATCCTTGAGGTAAAAATGGAACAAAAGTCGTTTCAAGATTACTATCCTGACGAATTAAATTATTGTTATGGATGCGGAAGGTTAAACGAACACGGACTTCAATTAAAAACCTATTGGGATGGTGATGAAACAGTTTCGGTTTATACTCCCAAATCCTATCATACAGCTATTCCCGGTTACGTATATGGCGGTCTAATCGCATCGCTTATCGACTGTCATGGAACAGGTACTGCAGCAGCCGCGGCTTATCGCGCAGAAAATCGTGAAATGGATACTGAACCTGCATTTCGATTTGTTACAGCGTCATTGCATGTGGATTATCTCAATCCTACTCCTTTAGGTATACCGCTTGAAATCCGTGGAAAGGTAAAAGAAATTAAGGGACGGAAGGTTATAGTCGAAACAACCCTTTCTGCAAATGGCAAAATATGTGTGCGCGGTCAAGTTATCGCTGTGCAGATGCCGGAGCACATGCTGAAGTCAAATACGACAACATAGAGAATAAATCCATCTGCTTTGAGGGTCATTAAAAATAGACGTGTGCCTAATTAGCATAATATGAATTCCATTATAACCCATTCTCTTCGCTACCAACCAAGAAACAAATAATTTTCCACCTTAAGAAAATAATTTTTGAACATAAGAATTTGCTGAATACTTGTTATTTTTGATGGTGTTTATTTATCATTAATGCTCATTAAGCTAGTTCATAATGCCAAATCATGACCCAAGAACAGATGTAATTCTCAACTCTATTGCTGAAGGAGTAATTACTGTTGATAAAGAATTTAGAATTACCTTCATAAATGCCGCTGCCGAAAAACTTACTGGTTTTCAAAAAGATCAAGTGATTGGTCAGTTCTGTAAAACGGTTTTTAAATCCGAATTTTGCCTTTCTAATTGTCCCATCGCTCAAGTACTTCGTAACGGCAAAAACATATTTGATTTGGATACTTCTATTAACTGTGTAAATACTAAAGCAATCGCAATTAGACTTAATGCTGCTGTTTTAAAGGATGAGAACAACATTCCAAATGGCGGAGTAATAACTTTTAGAGACATTTCTTTATTCAAGCAAGTTGAAGATATAATTAAAGCTGAATCCCAATTTCACTCAATCGTCGGTAAGAATAAATCAATGAAAGAAATTTACCAATTGATTATGGAGATCTCTGATTCAGATGCACATGTATTAATTATGGGAGAGACCGGAACAGGAAAAGAATTAATTGCAAATGCTATTCAATCAACAAGTAAACGGAAAAAAGAAAATTTTGTAAAGATAAATTGTTCGGTTATTCCTCATAACCTTTTGGCAAGCGAATTATTTGGTCATGCAAAAGGTGCATTTACAGATGCAAAGTCTGATAGGATTGGAAGATTCGAACTCGCAAACAATGGAACGATTTTCCTTGATGAGATTGCAGAAATGCCGCTTCAAATGCAAACACAAATTTTAAGAGTCATCCAGGAAGGAACCTTTGAACGATTAGGAGAATCTGCTACCCGTAAAACAGATGTTCGAATAATTGCTGCAACCAATATGAACCTTGAAAATGCAATCATCGAAGGGAAATTCAGGCGGGATCTGTTCTACCGGCTTTCTGTTTTACCAATTGAAGTACCGCCTCTTCGAAAACGAAAAGATGATATTCCCCTCTTAGTTGATTATTTCATTCGCAAATTCGCTTTTGTTTACAAGAAAAAAATATTGGGGATAGATGAAAGTGCATTAGATGTTTTAGTTAACTGGGCTTGGCCCGGAAATGTTAGAGAGCTTGAAAACTCCCTTGAATATTCTATCATCAAATCTAAAAATGAAACTTATCTTAACATCCACGACTTGCCTATAAGAATAAAAGAAAAAGCCGGGAACAGTAAACCTGAAAATAATAATCATACCTTAATTGAACAAAGTAATACACAGCTTATTGAGCTTCTGAACATTCACAAATGGAACAAAACCAAAGTTGCCGAAATTCTTGGAGTTGATAGAACTACCCTTTGGCGACGTCTCAAATCGTTAGGTATTGAATAAGTTACCTTACGCAATGTTAAGCCTGCCCACAGTATTGTACGGGTGCCAGGGATTACAAACCCAGTTTCTCAGATAAGTTAAACAAAGATATACCAGATTTTTCTCCCGAGAAGTGTGATACGAAATCTGGCATATCTACTTCGTGATTTCTTACAAATCCAGCCCTTCGCATCGTTCTTTCTTCTGTAAAGAAACTTGGTTTGTTTACGAATTCAAAACACCCTTTTACGTAACATAAGTGAATAAGATAATCCAACACTTCATCTGTTGAATGCAACACAACGTTGCAAATTCTCTTAACCAATTAAATTTCAAACAGTTATAATTCTCATGCAACAATTCGTTGAATTGTTAAATGTAAGAAATCGTTTAATTTTTACGTTTTCTCAAGAAAATATATGGCAAGCTCTTTGTCTATAAGATTGCCATGAGTGAAATGCTTGCAAATCATTACTTCCTGAACAGAAATTTTCTTTCTGCAAAATCCATTTATGAAAGTATTCTCGAAAAAGATTCAACCAACAAGTCTATTAAGAAAAAATTAACTGTTTGTTATGTAACCACCGGTGAGGTTGATGATGCCTTGCGTCTTTTTATAAACCAAATTAAAGATGATATCGACTTCGTGATGAATTCTGATATCAAATCAGATGATTGCCCATGCCCGGAAATAATTTCAGAGATTGAAAATCAGAAAATGCTTTTTCAAAATGAAATAGAAAGAATAGTAGCACTTGGGATGCTTTGGCTTTATTGCAG
>DAIMIJ010000059.1:0-1566 GCA_036722835.1 Ignavibacteriaceae bacterium
TAATAATTAAGATTCTCCCGGTTTAAATATTATTCCTTTTGTTAGATGTCCATTCATTTTGACCTGTATCGGTTTGTCGAATCTAAGTAAACGTGTGAAAGTTTTTTCTTCAATACTGGGTTGATTAAGAAGCCAATCCCAATCTAAAAATCCCTGATGTTTATGTTCATTTACACTAAAATAACCAACCATAAACGAAGTTATATTTTGAAAGAAGTGTGATCCTTGAGATGGTTCAACAGACATGTCTTTAAAACCTGTTTCAACAATTGCTTTTGCACCGGCAATTTGCTCCCAGTTAACAGGTATTCCAAGCCAAGGGTCTAAAGAGCCCCATCTTCCAACACCGATTAACAAATAAGGACGCTTTTCATTCATTAGCAGATGATTAAATGCACTTACTTCTTTTGCAACATCCCTACTTTTAGATCTATCGAACAGATGGTAATCGACGAGCACAACATCATAAATTCCGGTAAGCGCCCCATTGCCTAAAACTTGATTGCTTAGGCAAATTAATTTTTTTGGGTCTATATTTTCAACATCCAACTCTTCAGATTCCCGACTAACAACTAATGGTCTCATCTGCAGCAAACCAAATTCTTTTGGCATTCCCGATTTAACAGACATTGTAACGGCAAATTCAATTTCAACCGGAGTTCCCATTCCCCATGTTCCCATATCCAAAAGAAGATCTAAGATTTCAGGAAGAGGAAACAACTTTCCCCTTAAAACAGGACCAAAGGTTACAATTCTTGCTCCAGGTCTAGATAAGCCGTCTGTTATTCTATCATTATCGGGAGAATAAACTGAACCTACGAAATGCAGCGTTCCGTCCTTTTCGGCAACATTTAAATTATACTGCTTTTGAAGAAGATCATGAGTAGCATATCCAAAATCCGATTTACCTGCAAGATCGAGAGCATAAAATTCGTGTTGTGTGCTGCTCATTGATTCTTCTGCAGTATAAAATTGAATTAAATCCGTCGGGTACTTAGGGCAGAATCTTACAGTATTTCCACCATCAACAACAGTTTTGCCGAGCCCTAATGCTGCTGATACGACTCCATCAATTGTTTTTTGAGGTGGAAGCGGGTAGAAATTATATGATCTTGCAACGCCTGATATATCGGGATAAAATCTCTCATTATGTGAAATACCAATCATTTTTTGAATGATCACAGCCATCTTTTCCTCTTCAAGACGATATGAAGTTATCCTGATATAATCTTTTGCTCCCTGATAAAAAGTCGATGCATAAACTCTCTTTATCGTATTTAATAGATCGTTTAATTTGATTAGCGGATTAGCCTGATTGTTAGGAAGCATATAAGTTTCATAAACGCCGGCAAATGGATGATATTGTGAATCTTCTAGTAAGCTTGAAGACCTAACAGCTAGCGGTTCACGAATGATATCGAGAAATGCGGCAAGCTCACCGAGAATATCTTCGGGAAATTTAACCGCTTCTAAAAACTTCTTAGTGATTTCTTCATCGTCGTTACAATTAAGAGCAAATTTTCTGAGATTATTCTCGTCGATAAATTGATCAAAGATATCTGTACC
>DAIMIJ010000059.1:1666-4833 GCA_036722835.1 Ignavibacteriaceae bacterium
ATTTTTGGGCGAGCCCTCATTCTTAAAAATTTGTGAGTGAGGTTTATTCCCTCGGAAATTAATCTTTGTGACTGCTTTAAAATTTCTGTGTAAATAATAGGCATAAAAGATGAATAGTAACGTACGTTATCTTCTATAACAATTATGCTTTGAACACCTACCATCCGTGTATCGTGATCAACATTTAATCGGTCTTCAAGAAATTTGATAATAGCGATGATAATTCTAAAATCACCTTGCCATACAAATATTTTATCAAAGACAGAAGTGTCATAATTAAAAAGAAGATTATTAAGCTCTTTGTTATCATGTGCAAGAAGAACAACGGGAATATTAAGCCCTGATTCTTTTACAAGTTTTGCAAATTGAAGCGCTTGCATATCTTCTATATGAAGAGTTGTTATTATGAGGTCGAAGCGCTTTTCATCTTTAGCAAGATTTATTGCATCATGCCCGCTTGAAACCCTTGTTAGTTCTGGAGAATGACTGAGGTTTAATCCCTGATATTCATTTCTGATTAATTCATACAACCGTCCATCTTCTTCAAATAGATAAAGATCATAAAGACTTGAAACTAAAAGAACATCGCGAATACGAAGCCGCATTAAATTTTGAAAACCCTGAAAGCGGTTTCCATAGCCATGTTCAACTAAAAGATCATCGAAGCTTGATCTTATTTCATCGAAGCGGGTTGTGGTTGTTTCTTGATTTTTCATTGCAAGTAATTGGAATTTTTACACAAGCAATTTAATCATTTTATGATTTGAAAATTAAGGAAATAAAAAGCGAAGGACTTTTGAAATCCTTCGCTTCAAAAATTCTGGATATTCTTTGAAGAAAGAATTGTCAGTCTGAGCCAGTCGAAGACTGACGTTTTAACTTCGGACACACTTCGATTAACTCAGTGTGACAGCGAGATTACTTATAGAATAATCCCTAATTTGGTGAAGTCCTATACCACGCCCTGGTCAATCATTGCATCGGCAACCTTTAAGAAGCCACCAATGTTTGCACCAACAACGTAATTACCCGGAACTCCAAATCTCTCAGAGATGTCAACACATGTTTGATGTATGCTTTTCATGATCATGCGTAAACGATTATCAACTTCCTCTCTTGTCCACGGCATACGCATACTATTTTGTGTCATCTCAAGACCTGAAGTTGCAACACCGCCTGCATTAGCGGCTTTTCCCGGTCCGTAAAGTATTTTGCTATCTAAGAAAACCTTAACACCATCAAGATTTGTGGGCATATTAGCACCTTCGCTTACAACATAAACACCATTTTTAATTAAGTTCTGAGCATCTTTACCATTTATTTCGTTTTGTGTTGCACTTGGAAAAGCACAATGTGCTTTGTGATTCCATAATGGATTGAAATCTGCATTCTGATTCAGCTCGGTATAAACTGCACTCATATATTTATCAGCATACTCTTTCATTCTACCGCGTCGAACATTCTTCAATTCCATTACAAAGGATAGTTTATCTTTATCAATGCCGGCTTCATCATAAATATACCCATTAGAATCTGATAACGTAACGGCTTTACCTCCAAGTTGATTAATTTTTTCAACTGTGTATTGTGCAACGTTCCCGCTGCCGGATACTAGACAAACTTTTCCTTCAAGTGTTTGTTTCTTAGTGCTTAACATTTCTGAAGCAAAATAAACTGCACCGTAACCTGTTGCTTCAGGGCGAATAAGTGAACCGCCCCAGTTCAGCCCTTTGCCTGTTAGAACACCGGTAAATTCATTTTTCAACTTTTTATATTGACCAAACAAATAACCGATTTCTCTTCCGCCAACTCCAATATCGCCGGCAGGAACATCTGTATCAGCACCAATATGTCTAAAAAGTTCACTCATAAACGCCTGGCAAAAGCGCATAATCTTAAGATCGCTTTTTCCTTTTGGATCGAAATCAGATCCGCCTTTTCCGCCGCCCATTGGTAATGTCGTCAAACTGTTTTTAAAGACTTGTTCGAATGCTAAAAATTTTAATATACCCTGGTTAACAGATGGATGAAACCTCAATCCGCCTTTGTAAGGACCAATGGCACTGTTCATCTCGATGCGGTATCCGCGATTGACATGAACTTCTCCTTGATCATCAACCCAGGGAACACGAAAGGTGATCGTTCTCTCAGGCTCAATAATTCTTTCGAGAATCTTTGCTGCACGGTATTCAGGATGTCTGTCAAGCACAAGAGTGAGAGACTCGACAACTTCTTGAACCGCTTGATAAAATTCCGGTTCGGCAGGATTTTTAGCTTTTACTTCGGCCATTAAATCTTTTACGTATTGTGACATTTGTACCTCCAATATTTTTTTGATGAGTTTTGCTTGATGATTTAGTTTGTAATCATCTAAAGTGAAATTTGTTTAGAGGAATTTATGAGATGGGCTTAGAACTGAAAAGAAGAAATACTCTGAATTTTATGTAATAGAAATTATGACAGGTGTGCCTCATAAAATTTTTTAGATATGCCAGATTTTGATTCTTCACTTCAGTAACAGAAATCTGGCATATCTATTTGTATTTATTTATTTCCCATTACTCAATAAGCTTATTGTTAATGACATATTGAGTAAGTTCAACATTGGATTTCATTTTCATCTTTTCGAGAATACGATTTCTGTAAGTGTAAAATGTATGAATGCTGATTGATAAATCTTTAGATATTTTTTCTGCTGATTCGCCCGAAGTAATTTTGCACATAACCTCGTATTCTCTGTCGGATAGATTTTCGTGAGGCAATTTAATGTATGACTTATCAACTGTATCAGCAAGATTTTCAGCCAATTGTTGGCTAATATATTTCCCGCCGGAAACAATTTTTCTTATTGCAGCGACGAGTTCGTTAGGAGCACTTGCCTTTCTTAAATAACCTGATGCACCCGCTTTCAGTGCCCTTATTCCATATTGTTCTTCACCATACATACTTAGAATAAGTAAGGGGAGTTTAGGCAATTGAACTTTTAGATCTTTCAGCAAGTCAAGACCGGATTTGCCAGGCATGTTAATGTCTATTATTGCAATATCGAAATTGTTCGTTCTAAGAATCTCGAAAACTTCATCTGCGTTTGCTGCTTCACCTGTAACTTCCATGTCAGATTCTTCAGCAACAATTTGCTTTAACCCTTCTCTGACAATTGCATGGTC
>DAIMIJ010000059.1:4933-11012 GCA_036722835.1 Ignavibacteriaceae bacterium
TTGTTCCGCTGTTCATTGAACTTTTTATAGTTACTGTTCCTCCGAAGAGCATTGCTCGTTCTTTCATTCCAAGCAAACCTAACGATCTTGGATCATTAATTTGATTTGCTGTTATCCCTTTTCCATTATCTTTTATTTCAAGGATAAGATTATCTTTATACTCTTTTAAACTGATAAACACTCTATTTGCATTTGCATGCCTGGCAACGTTTGTAAGCGCTTCCTGAAATATTCTAAACACAGCAGTTGACTTTTCCTTATCCAAAAATGGTTCTTCTTTTGGCAGATCACAAACGCAGCCGATTCCGGTATGCGCCGAAAAATCTTTTGCCTGCCAATCAATTGCCGGACTTATTCCGAGTTCATCCAAAACATTTGGGCGGAGCTTCTCGGCAATTCTTTGAATAGCATCAATCGAATCGTCTATTAACTTAAGCGAAGATTCAATTTTATCTTTAAGGATCTGCTGATCATTACAAAGCTTTTTACCAACAAGCGTAATTTGGATTTTTAAGAATGTAAGCATTTGTCCTAATTCATCATGAATTTCACGTGCAATTAAAGTTCTCTCTTCTTCTCGAATGCTTTGCAGATGAAGAGCAAGATTTCGCAATCGTTCGCCTGTGTCTTTAATTTTTCTTGCAGCCTCTTCACGCTGACTAATATCTCGTGAAATGAATAACACAGCCGGCTTATCATTAAAATCAATTAAATGCGAACTTAATTCAGCCGGAATTTTTTCCCCTGTTTTTGTTATTTGAATTGTATCAAAGATTGCATGACCTTCAAGCCAGGTCTTATCAATTATCTTAACTATTTCACCCTCAAAGTTGTTGAAAATAACCGAGTAAGGATTTTGATTTTGTAATTCTTCTTTTGTGTAATTAAGTGTTCGACAGGCAACTTCATTGACTTCCACAAAATTGCTGAGAGTTCTTCCATAATTTAGATAGCAAACAAACATTGCATCATTTGCCTGGTTAAAAACACTTCGGTAACGTTCCTCGCTCTTTAGAAGCTTAAACTCAATCTGTTTCTTTTTAGTAATGTCACGAATAATAAGGAATAATAAATTTTGCTTTTCATGGTTACTTAAAAATGAACTCGTGAACTCTAACCAGATTTTTTTCCCATCATTTAAAACAAATTCGTTTTCAAATCTATGCTCTTCAATTTGTTTTGAAAATAAATTCTGTATTAGATCAAATATTTCTTTTTGATACTCTACCGCAAAGTTTGTGGTGAAGTTTATAGGCGGGCTTGAATTCTCCCCGAACAAATTTAGATATGCTATGTTTGAATGATATACAATTCCTTTATCATCTATCAAACATAAGGTATCAGTAAAGTTGTTAAATATTTCTGATAATTTAATATCGAGAATTTGGTATGGTTGATTATTTAATTGCACCTGGTTTAATTATAATGCCTTTGTTTTTATGTCCGCTTATTTTAACAATAACGGGTTGATTAAACCTTAGATGTTTTGTGTATTTAAGTTCTTCTACTGCTGGAATTGATGATAACCAATCCCAATCAATAAAACCGAAATGAATAAAAGGGTTAACAGTAAAATAACCAACTCTAAACGAAGTAATATTTTGAAAAAAGTGTGAACCCTGGGAAGGTGTTACATTTAGATCTTTAAATCCTGCTTCAACAATAACGCTTGCACCCGCTATTTGATCCCAGGTAACCGGGATTCCAAGCCAGGGATCGAGACTACCCCATCTTCCTACTCCAATTAAAATATAAGGTCTTTTTTGATTTAATAGTTTTGAATTAATTGTGCTTACTTCACTGGCGACTGCACGGCTTTTACCACGGTCAAACTTTTCTATATCAACAACTACAATATCGAAAATATTTGTAATTGCACCATTGCCTAAGACCTGCTCGCTTTGGCATAACAAATCTTCCTGCGAAATATTCTCGACATCCAATTCTTCCCGTTCATAACTTATGACCAATGGACGCATTTGCAGAAGTTCAAATTGTTTGGGAGAATTTTCCGGCACTTTAAGGTTGACAGCAAACTCGAGTTCAATTGGAACTCCCATTCCCCATGTTCCTAAATCCAAAAGTAAATCAAGAATTTCCGCAAGCGGAAATGCTTTGTGTTTTAAAACCGGGGCAAAAGTTACAACACGTTTTCCAGCTCGAGATATTCCGTCATACACAGCATCGTTTTCCGGCGAATATGTTGAACCCACATAGAACAGCGTTTGATCCTTTTCTGCAATAGTAAGTTCATATCTTTTTACAAATCTATCCGGGGCATGATCAATCAAGTCTTCTGATGTATCATCGATTTCCAAAGCATAAAATTCTTGCTGAGCATTTCTAATAGTTTCTTTGGTTGAAAAGAATTGAAGAAGATGCTTTGGATATTTAGGACAAAATCTAACAGTGTTTCCTCCATCCACCACAGTTTTGCCAAGTCCTAATGCAACCTGAGCAATTCCATCTGAAGATTTTTGCGGAGGAACGGGATAAAAATTATAAGACTTAGCAACTCCAGCAAAATCAGGATAGAAACGATTTTCTCTTTGAGCACCAACCAACCTTTGCACAATCACTGCCATTTTTTCTTCTTCCATCCGGTAAGCAGTTGCTTTCATGTAATCTTTTGCCCGCTTAAAGAAAGTGGAAGCATAAACAGATTTAATACACTCAAGCAGTTGATTCAGTCTTACTGCAGGATCAGGATGATTATTCGGTATCATGTACGTTTGATAAACCCCGGCAAACGGTTGGAACTGGGAATCTTCCAATAAGCTTGATGATCTTATTGCCAGCGGCTCGTGAATGATTTCAAGAAACTCGTTCAGCTTTTTTATAATTTCAAATGGGAATTTTTTAGCATCAATAAATTTATTAAGCAGCTCTTTATCATCAACTTCCTGATAAGCAAATGATTCAAGATGATTTTCTTCCAGAAATTGATCGAATACATCGGTTGCGATAACAACTGCTGATGGAACAGATATCTCAACATCTTCAAATTTAAATCTTATTTTCTGACTGTTAATCATTGTGTTGATAAAACCCAAACCCCGGGCTTTACCACCAAGCGAACCTCTTCCAACTCTCGCAAAGCTGTTGATAGGATCAAAAAGCTCCTTGTTAAATTCAGTAATTGTTCCGCGGGTTCGTTCTTCAGTATAAGATCTAATTGAATCTAAAATCTCCTGGCGAAGATGATCGGGAGTTTTAAACTCAGAAACCTTTTTTGGTCTCAATTTATGTGCAAGCCAAAATTCTGTTCGTGCCTTAAACCATTTGGAGAAATGATTTCTTTCTGCATGATAGACAACACTCTCGGCCGGAACTATTCTTAAGTGCTCTTCTAATGATTTCAGATTGCTTGCCCTGCCAACTTCACTCCCATCGGGTAGTCTGAAAATAAAATCACCAAATCCAAAATTATCAAGCATAAACTTGCGAAGATTATAAAGCAATCTTGGCGAACCTTTTTGAAGAAAAGAAACACCAATTGATTTAGCAACTTCAGCATATCCTGCATTGCTTGATTGAAGAAGAATTGGGATATCATTCTGGCGTTCTTTTACATTCTTTGCAAACTTAATTCCTGCTTCGGGATCTCTAACACCATGATATCTAAAATTATTATCTGTAATTATACCGAGTATAAATTCTTCATACTTATCAAAATAATCCCAAGCCTCTTCATAAGTTGTACAAAGAAGAATTTTCGGTCTTGCGCGCATTCGAAGAAACTTGTGAGTGATATTAATGCCCTCTAAAATCAACCGTTGCGATTGTTTGAATACCTCCGTATAAATTAAAGGTAGGTACGATGAATAAAATTTTACATTGTCCTCAACTAAAATAATTGATTGTACTCCAACGGTTTGAGTATCACTATCTAAGTTTAAGCGATCCTCCACGTACTTTACAATTCCCATTAAGAGTCGGTAATCACCTTGCCAAATAAATAATCTATCGAAAATTGAAGTATCGTGCTGGGCTACTAATTCTTTTCTTTCACGATTATCGTAGGCGAGAAGGATAATTGGAGTATCGCATCCAATGCTGCGAATTTTTTCCGCAAGCTTTATAACATGCATATCTTCAATATGCAGCGTTGTTATAATTATATCAAAATTATCTTCCTGTTGAATAAGATTTATTGCTTCTTCGCCGGTTGTAACATGTGTAATCTCCGGAGCCCAGCTTAAATTAAGAGTTTGATACTCTTCTCTGATTTGTTCGTAAAGCCGTCCATCTTCTTCAAACAAATAAAAATCATACAAACTTGATACGAGAAGAATCTCCCGCACCTTTTTGTGCATTAATTTCTGGAATAATCTTATTCGATTCCTGAAAACATCTTCTGCGTTTATTTGAATATTCTGTTCTAAATTATAAGGCATAGTAGTTATGACTAATCAAAAAGTTTATGTTCAATGTTTAAAAAAACATAATTCATCAGCTCATTTTCTAGCGTAGACTTAAATTCATTTGTCATTCATAGTTCCTTCCGCCGGAAGCGAATAGATATTTGCTGCTCGATAGTCAGTCAAATAATGAATATTGAACACCGAATATCGAATTCTGAAGTATTTAGATCAGCAACGGATTAAACTTATAAATTAAACCAAGCCCTGATCAAGCATTGCATCGGCAACTTTTAAGAACCCGGCAATATTTGCACCAACAACATAATTTCCCGGTTGACCAAAACGCTGAGCTGTTGAAACGCAAGTATCATGAATTCTAATCATAATTTCGTGTAAACGTTTATCAACTTCCTCTGCTGCCCATGGTAATCTCATACTGTTCTGAGACATTTCCAGACCGGATGTTGCTACCCCACCTGCATTCGACGCCTTTCCCGGAGAAAATAGAATTTTGGCATCTGAAAATATTTTGTAAGCTTCGATTGTCGTAGGCATATTTGCGCCTTCGCAAACACAAGTACATCCGTTTTTCAATAATTCCTTTGCATCATCTTCAAAAATTTCATTTTGCGTAGCACATGGGAAAGCAACATCAACTTTAACTCCCCAGGGTTTCTTACCGGGAAAATATTCTACCTTAAATTTGTCAGCATAATCTTTAACACGATCATTTGAGCTTGCACGAAGCTTAAGCATGTAGTCAACTTTTTCTCCTTTGACGCCATTTTTGTCATAAATAAATCCATCAGGACCTGAAATTGTTACAACCTTTCCTCCAAGCTGATTAATCTTTTTAACTGCGCCCCACGCAACATTTCCAAAACCTGATACTGCGCAAACTTTTCCTTCAAAATCTTGTCCTCTTGTCTTAAGCATTTCCTGAGCAAAATAAACAGCACCGTAACCTGTTGCTTCAGGGCGAACAAGTGAGCCGCCCCAATTTAATCCTTTACCGGTTAGAACTCCCGTAAATTCATTTCGTAATCTTTTGTATTGACCAAATAAAAAGCCGATTTCTCTTCCACCAACTCCAATATCGCCGGCGGGTACGTCAGTATCTGGGCCAATGTATCTGAAGAGTTCTGTCATAAAACTCTGGCAGAAGTGCATAACCTCATGATCACTTTTTCCTTTTGGATCGAAATCTGAACCGCCTTTACCGCCACCCATTGGAAGTGTTGTTAAGCTGTTTTTGAAAACCTGTTCGAAAGCTAAAAATTTTAAAATGCCAAGCGTTACTGAAGGGTGAAATCTTAAGCCGCCTTTATAGGGTCCAATGGCGCTGTTCATCTCGATACGGTAACCGCGATTGACCTGAATTTCACCTTGATCATCCATCCACGGAACTCTGAACAGAATGACTCTTTCCGGTTCAACCATTCTCTCAAGAATCTTCGCCGAACGGTATTCCGGATGCTGTGTGATTACAACTTCCAATGATTCCAAAACTTCCTGAACGGCTTGATGAAACTCGGGTTCATTTTGATTTTGTGCTTTAACTCTTGCCAATATGTTGTTTAAGTATTCAGACATATAAACCTCTTTTTTTGAAAATATTATTGCGTTATACGATTAAGAATTTTTTTTCTTGCACCAAGATTGCTTGCGGGAAATATCTTTTTACAGACAGGAATATTGTTTATTTCACATCTCAT
>DAIMIJ010000060.1:0-1590 GCA_036722835.1 Ignavibacteriaceae bacterium
CAGCGTGCGGCTCTTTTTTTCCACTAACCCAGTTCCTTCACAATCTAAAATCGTTCGCGAGGAACTGGGTTAGTTACCTTTTGCGGAACGACCGGGAGGTCGTTCCCTACTCTTCTTTCCTTTCCCCACTTTTTTGAACATTGAAAAAACCGGTGTATATTTATGAAATTCACCTCTAACCAATCCGATTTGATAGCGTATAGAAGAACCAAAGCGTTTGAACAATTGGGTTTATCATTTAAAGGGTAATTGATACATATAATGACTTTAAATTAAATCTTTTTTATTTTAATATTGTTAAAATAATTAGATGAGAATTGAAATGATTACATTAGACGCCGCACTTGATGCTGCAATGAAACTTACTCCTGACGAAAGAGAACGCCTGGTCGAAATACTTAATAAGCGGCTCATTCAAGAGAGACGTAAGGAAATTGCTAACGAGGTTAAAGAAGTAACCGAATTGTATAATTCAGGACATTTAAAACCCATGACTGCCGATGAGGCATTAGATGATTTACACTCTTCCCTAAAAGCTAATGAACAATGAACAAAATTGTTCTTAGCCCACAATTTAAGCATGCATATAAAAAATTTGTCAAGCGATTTCCTTATTTACAATCCGGGATAGATGAATGCTTAAAATTATTAGAAGTTGATATATACAACCCGAAACTACAAACACATAAACTCTCAGGAGATTTATTTGGATCATTAGCTTGCAGTTGTGGATATGATTGTAGAATTGTCTTTAAATTTGACAAGAATAAAAAATCTAATATTGGTGTGGTTCTTTTAATAACGCTTGGAACACATGAAGAGGTTTATTAAAAAGAGTTTTATCAGATTCATAGTAAAACCACACAAGACAGTTATTTAAACGCTCAAACCCAATTCCACCTTTACTGACCCAGTTCCTTCGCATGTTATAATCATTCGTGAGGAACTGGGTTAGTTATCTTTTGCGGAACGACCGGGACATGTCCGCCTCAGCCAAACCTGTCCGCCTTTGGTGGAGGCTAATAAATTTGGAGGATTGTTAAACTTTATTAAAGAACCGCTAATCCAAAAACGTCTATTGTCTGCTTTCCGAATAAATAGTATTTTAGAATTAAAATTAAGGCAGATTAAATGAAAAAATACCCCAGGATAACAGTTGATCCTCAAAAAATGGGTGGTGTACCGTGCATACGTGATTTACGCATGCCTATTGCCACAATTCTCGCAATGATGGCCGAGGGTTATAATGTAAATCAAATTTTAAATGATCACCCGGAACTTGAGAAGGATGATATTAATGAAGTATTAAGATATGCAGCCGAAGTACTGCGTTTTAGAGAAATTCCTACTATTGCTCAATGAAGTTTCTGATTGATAATAATTTATCACCTCTTGTTTCAAAGGAGTTAAATAAGCTGGGTTTTGACTCTGTACATGTAAAAGAATTCAAGATGCAAAAAGCATTTGATTATCAAATATTTGATCTCGCATTTAAAGAAAATAGAATAATAGTCTCTGCTGATACTGATTTCGGATTTATACTTTCACAGTGGGATAAGAACCTTCCATCGGTTATACTTTTCAGAAACT
>DAIMIJ010000060.1:1600-9076 GCA_036722835.1 Ignavibacteriaceae bacterium
CGACCGTCAATTCCAATCTCTCAAGAACACTATCAAGAATTTCAATGATGAATTAGAAAAAGGAAGCTTGATAATTCTGGAACCTGATAGAACACGAATAAAAAGTTTACCATTCTAGTATATTAAACTTAACAATCCATGAAGAGATACGAATCTACTTTCACTAACCCAGTTCCTTATCATCATGCACATGTACGTGAGGAACTGGGTTAGTTTTTAATTCAATCCAATTCTTCTTTCTTTTTCCTTACTTTTTGATCATAGCAAAAACCGGTGTATATTTTTGACATCCGGTTTCAAACAATCTGCATTGATAGACTTGAAATAAATTGATGAAAAATAGTCAGTTTAAAAGGGACCCTTATCTTTCTTTAAACATTTTTTCTATATTTGTCAGGCAAACAAAGCATTGATCAAAATTGTGATAGAAAAAAATTAGATTCATGTGTCACCAACATTTTTTAGGATTAAAAATTATAGATTTTATGTTAATGGCAGAGAAGAAACCCGAATTCATATTCATGTTCAAACAGCCGATGGAGAGGCGAAGATTTGGCTTGAACCAAATGTAGAATTATTTGCTAATTACGGTATCCGTGAAGATCATCTTAAAGAAATAATTTATGAGGCGAATCTAAAAAAGTCTATTTAAGAATTGTAATATATTAATTTTCACCATATTCAAAACTTTTATATGAGGAAAATCCCTTTTTAGAGAAGACTCATTGAGATTACAAAGGAAAAGAAAAATGAATTTATACAACTCTGGAAATCCCACTTTAACTTGTGAAGTTACCGGTGTAACACAAAAAGGTCTTTGGCTGCTTGTTAACGATAAGGAATATTTTCTATCATTTGAAGTTTTTCCTATGCTTGCCAAAATACCGGTTGATAAAATATTTGCAGTTGATTTTTTCCCGCCGGAACATCTGAGATGGGATGAATATGACATTGATATTGAGCTTTCTTCTATTTTTAACCCAACTGGATATCCAAATTTGTTTTCTTGAAATTATTTCCTATTCACAAACTCAATTCCATTTTCACTAATCAAGTTCCTTAGTAAGCCACATCCTTCATAGGGCGCTTGGTTACCATTTACTCCAACTCCTCCCTCTTAACCCACTTGCCATTTTTCCAGTAAAGTATTTTGCTTTTGTAAATATCAACATATTCTTTTGTGTCTGTATACGGCAGATTTAGTTTCCCATGAGCTACAAGACTATCGCGAATTACCCGATATTGGTTATCAACTATCACATCGAAATCTTTTAAGTTATAATCAAGCTTTATCCAGAGACGTGCTGGTTTTTCAGGATTAGATGAAGTTGTCTGAAATACATATTTGCTTTCGCTGATATCGTCATAGAAACGCCCAGCTTCAATACCAGACATACGTATTCCCAAGTAATTATCATAATCCGTCTTCGCTAGTCTGATATAGGTTTTAAGTTTTGCCGGTGGGAATCCTTTGATCGTATATTCTTTCGTTGAAGGTCGTACACTTGTTAAAGTGTCAATATCAAAAGCAAATATCACTATATCCTCAAATCCATTGTCCACCCCAACAGCAAGAATATCTCGCTTACCATCATTATCAACATCTTTAATTAATCCATCAACAGTAAAACCCGAACACCATAATGTACCGGGAAGCCTTTTTCCTGATCTAAGGTCGAGTCTAAAAATTGCAGAGCTAAAGGAGTTAGCATTTGTCGCATTTGCCAATAAGCTTTTCTTATTATTAATAGTAATAGTGTCTAGGATGAGATTTATTCCATAAAATGATTCCAATTTTTCTCTCTCAGAATTGACAGTATCGGGGAATGTATATGTCCAGAGCATATCTCCTTTATAGCTATAGCAAACAATTTCTGAACCGCTTTGAATATTCAAATTTGTTGATTTGATATTACCACAATATACAACTTCATTTATACCATCATTATTTACATCAACGATCCGACTTGTGCTAAACAAAATTTTATTATTAGAAATAACATCTTGGGGAAATCCGACTTTTTTTGTCCATAAAAGTTTTCCATTTTTATTCTTAACGAATAGCGTGCCGCCATCAGTTGCAAGTATTGCCGGATTATCATCAAAATCCACAACAAACAAATAACCAAACAGTATTGCTAATAAAACCGTAACAATTGCACTCACCCAATTCTTCTTAACAAATTTTCCAGTTCGTACTACAAGTTTTTGCTTTTTAATTTCAATCAAGTCTCTGCGAAGTAAAATTTCATCAAGATCTTTTACGCCAACTACCTTTAGTTTTCTTAACGGGTATTGTTTCTTTAACTCTTCAAGCTTAACAACTGCATAATTTTCATCTTCTTTAGGAACGGCGAGTGTTGAACAGTTTGAATAAAAAGCAATCTCAACTTTTTTCCCCGCTATTTCTTTAGAAACTGGATTGATATCCCCATCTTCTTTAACTCCTCCAGTGAATGCAGCATTACCAATTGGTTTTAATATTGTCTGAGAATTATAAAATCTTAGAATCTCTTCGATAAAACCAATTGCCAGTGCTGTCCCAACTGACTCACCTTTGTAAATTCCAAGATGCTCATCAAAGCTAATTATTACCTCATGGTGTGCAGCTATTCTCTTGACATGACTTTTGCAATATTCCTTTGCCTTTAACCAGGAAATATTTATCTGCTCTTCAAGCTTTTTGTCTTTTTCAATTTCACTTGGAACCACAATAAATTTATCTTGGTCTTTAGTTATGCTGATTTTGATTGTTAAAGAATCAAGCGATCCTAAAACCCATCTACCATCAATCTGTTCATCTTCCAAAGGGATGGATTCCCATTCATTAATTACCGGGAATAAGATTTTCTGTTCGGCTGCCTGCAGTATTTCCTTACCAATCAAAATATTTTGCAGTTCTTGCAATTTATTTTTCAGTTGGTCATTAAGCAAACTTAACTTATCTCTAAATTCATTTAACTCATTAAGGTTTATTAGCCTTTCATTTGTCGAGATAATCGCTTGAGAGAATTCCGGCTTAATGCCAAATGAAGAATAGCTTTTTAGATAATCTATGTATTTAGGAATGAATTCGGGTAAATATGATTCAATGAGATTGGAAGATTCTTGATTAAGCGAGAAGAACTCGCTGATACTTTTCAGCTTTAATCTTCTTGAGCTTGAGTACTCAAGAACATTTAATAGTTCGGTTCGTGCTTTTTCAATGGAGAGGGTGTTCACTAAGTTTTCCCCTACTCTACTTAGATAAGTAATTCAAATATTTGCTTCATACCTGTCGAAAATAAAAAGGAACTCACTCTAATCTCTCTCTTAAAAAGAGAGAGACTTACTAACAATAAAACGTAAAATGAAATTATCCTTACAAAATATAAATCAAAAGCCATAACATTATAATAAGCCCTTCTCTTTGTAAGAAAATGGCTGGGTTGAGTTCAAGACTATGTGCCAAATGCTGAATGTTTGTAAATATTACTATAAAATTTTCGTTCGCGAAAATATTTTGGACACTACTGATTTGCTTATTGCATTTTTTAAATAATTTACTTTTGTGTCGGCAAGAAGATTAATTCCACTCATCTCTTAACTACTTTTGGATCGAAAGTGGTTTTCCATTAAGCTTTATTTTACCGGAGTATTTTGTCGCATCTAGTAAATTAGTTTTTCGGTCAGCTAATAAGAAAAGCTGTTTAATTTTTTCTCTGTGAGTTTTTGCTCTAATTATTGTTACCATAACAATCTCGTTTTTTGTAAAATTACAAATCTTTCATTATAAAATCTATCAAAGTTTACAAACTCACTTAAATTATTACTAACCCAGTTCCTCTCGAACGATTGCTGTCTGCGAAGGAACTGGGTTAGTTGCTGAGTCAAACCCACTCCTCTTTAATCTTCTTCTTCTCCTTTTCCAGCTCCATATTCTCTTTCATTATCACCAGTTTTTCATTTTCATTTTCAGCTTGCTCTATCCTTTCTTGATTTTCCTCTATCTTTTCTTCAATCTTAGCAATCTTAAAATTCTTAATTGTATCAAGAGCAAACTTGTAAAGCAGTTTTTCATCCTCGAAAACGGGATTTAATTCATCCCACGTTTTGCTGATTGAATATTTGTCGAAAGTAATTTCTAAAAGATAAGCTTGCTGTTCTTCATCTTTCACTTTTGCAATCAGAGAACTTACGATTAAATCTTCTGCATTTTGATTAGCTTCATAAACTAAATTTACAAGCTCTTGATGAAATTGATAATTAAAATCATCCGGGGAAAAATGTTTAAAGATGAGTTCAATAATTTCTCTATTTCCTTCATAGAGAAGTTTAACTAATTCCTTTTCAAGTGTATAGTTAATTCCGGATTTGGTTTCCAATGTTGCAAAGTGCATTCCCGCTTTTTCTTTATTCGGTCTGCCATCCTTAACAACTTGTCTTACAGATTCCTGTCTCGCTTGGTTCTTAATAATTTTATCAAGTTCAGTTTCCAAAAGTTTTTCACGAAGATTGAATTTTTTCGCAATGGACTTCAACAATAAATTTCTTTTTAATTCATCTTCAATCAAAGCGAGCAGCTTAACCAGCTCGCGAATTGCTTCTGCTGTTTTATTGTGATCTTCAAAATAATGCTGCGATTCGTAGTAAGCAGTTTGATACTCCAAAAAATTTTGTGCTTTCCGAATGAGTTCATCAAATTCATCTTTGCCAAACTTATTGATGTAAGAATCAGGATCTTCGCCTGAAGGAAGAGTTGCAATTTTAACTTCTATATCGCGTTTGAGCAGCAGTTCAATACTTCTCATTGATGCTTTTATCCCCGCAGTATCGGCATCAAACAACAGCACAACATTTTTAGTGTATCGAGATAAAAGTTGAACTTGATCTTCCGTTAAAGCCGTTCCGGAAACTGCAACAACATTTTTTATTCCGTTTTGGTACAGAGATATTAAATCCATGTATCCTTCAACAAGAATTGCCTTATCAAGTTTTCTTATTTCATCTTTAGAAAAAGATAAACCATATAGCACTCGCCCTTTAACATAAATCATGGATTCGGGTGAATTTAAATATTTGGCTGCACCCTCTTTATTCTCAAGAATTCGACCAGCAAAAGCAATCACTCTTCCATTTGCAGAAAAGATTGGAAAGATTATTCGGTCTGAAAATTTATCGAACAAGCGGCCATCATTCTGCTGTCCTATCAAACCTAATTGAATTGCTCGCTCAAGATCAATTTTTTGTGATTTTGCATACTCAACAAAATTCTCCCAGCCGTTAAGCGCATGACCAAGTCCAAATGCACGCATTATTTGAGGTTTTATTTTTCTTTCTTGAAAATATTTTCTAGCAATTTCGCCTGCCGGGGAGTTAAGTAAATTATCAGAAAAATATCTTGCTGCTTGAATGTTTAGCTCATACAAAATTTCCTGCTCGCTGTCTTTGCCGGTGGTATCTTCTTCATATTCAAGATTTATCCCGACTCTTGCTGCGACTTCTTGAACGGCTTCAATAAAAGATATTTTTTCATACTCCATCAAAAACTTATAAATATTTCCTCCCGCATGACATCCAAAGCAATGGAATATTTGTTTGTCTTCACTTACCGTAAAAGATGGAGTTTTTTCACTGTGAAAAGGACAAAGACCAATAAAGTTCTTGCCTCGTTTTCTAAGTTGAACAAACTCGGAAATAATATCAACAATATCTGCTGCAGATCTTATTTCTTCTATTTTATTTTCGGGAATTCGCATACTGTTTTACGATGAATTTATATTATGAACATGCTGTTCTTGTTGTTAAAAATAATCATTTTTTTAACTAACCGTGAATGGATAATAATTATCCATAAGTTTATTTTATATTTATCATGTTAAAATTAGAGAGTTTTTATAATGAATAAATCTATCTACTCAACAGCACTTTTAGCAATTACTATAATCTTAGTAATCTATCTTTTCCAAACAGAATATTATAGAATTTTTCCCAGCACTGATCTTGTTGCTCTATCTAAGCGTGAACTGAGAATTGGTGGAATTGAAGCGATGAAAAATGGTGATGATCCTATTTCGGCAATAGTCCTTTACGATTATTCTATAATTGGACGCGGACACAATACTATGCAGGCTGATACGAATGCAGTTGGGCATGCCGTCATCAACGCAATTAATGATGCAGTTAAAAGTATGGGTTGGAGTCAATTCAATGGCTTGGATAAAAAAGCATTGATTGTTATGACTACAACTGAACCGTGTGAATTATGTAAAGCTGTAATAAAAGAATATGATATTCCAAGAGTAGAATTTATGAACAAACAACCATTCGATTCCTGGCTTAAATCTTATTGGGAAGATATTGGTTATGAATTAGGTAAACGAAAATTAGATCCGAGTGATTTACAAGATTCGCTCTACCAATTGAAATTAAATAATCACATCAATTCTTTGCCATGATTTTTCTACATCAAATCATTTCGAACTAATTATGTTCATTTTGTGATTATATTGTGAAGTTTAAAAGATAAAGATGACTGAAAAGATTACTCAATTTAAAAAGTACTGCAACAGCTTAACCAAATACAGCCGGTATAAAACCCGCGAGGTTTTTGTTGGAGATATTCCTCTTGGCGGTGATAATCCGATTCGCATTCAATCCATGACCACAACAAACACAATGGATACATTAGCGACTGTTGAACAAACAATAAGAATGGTAAACTCGGGATGTGAATATGTAAGAATTACTGCTCCCAGTAAATCTGAAGCTGAAAATCTTGCGAACATTAAAAAAGAATTGAGAGCCAGAGGTTTTAACGTTCCCCTCATCGCTGATATTCATTTTACACCTAACGCAGCAGAAATAGCCGCACGAATTGTTGAGAAGGTCCGGGTTAATCCAGGTAATTATATTGATAAGAAAAAGTTTGAGTCAATTGATTACTCGGATGAATCCTACAACATCGAATTAGAAAGAATTCGAGAAAGATTTTCCCCTCTTGTAAAGATTTGCAAAGAATACGGAACTGCTATGCGAATCGGAACAAATCACGGTTCTCTTTCAGATAGAATAATGAGCCGATATGGCGATACACCGCTTGGAATGGTTGAATCTGCTTTGGAGTTCGTGAGAATTTGTGAAGAGCTGAATTATCACAGCATCGTTCTCTCGATGAAGGCAAGCAATCCGCAAGTTATGATTCAAGCATATCGCTTGCTGATAATCAAAATGCAAGAGGAGGGGATGAATTATCCTTTGCATCTTGGAGTTACAGAAGCCGGCGGCGGTGAAGACGGCAGAATAAAATCCGCGCTCGGAATTGGAAGTTTACTCGAAGATGGAATTGGTGATACAATAAGAGTTTCTTTAACTGAAGATCCTGAGTACGAAGCTCCCGTTGCAATATCTTTAGCTAATCGTTATAAAAATCGAAGCCCTCATAAAAAAATTGAAGAGGTTCACGAGATTCCATTTGATTCGCTAAATTATTCCCGA
>DAIMIJ010000060.1:9176-11001 GCA_036722835.1 Ignavibacteriaceae bacterium
GAAATGGCAGATGCTGATTATGGTTACGTCGGCTCAGGAATTGATAAAATTACTCTTTACCGTGGAAAGGATATTGTTCGAAGAAATATTTCTGCAGAGTTTGCAGTTGATTCTTTAATCGAAATTATTAAGGAGGATAATAATTGGATAGAAACCATGTAAAAACTTATTTTTTCACTATAAAAATAAATTGAAAATTAAATGATTAAAGCTTATATTTGTGTAAATTAAATACGATGACAATAGCCCACAAAAAAAAGTTTCTTAGATTTTTGCCTGCAGAAAATGTAGCATCACAAATAAAAAGGATTTTCAAAAGTGCACTTCAAGTTTAGAAGTGCATTTTTTTTGTATGACTTGCAAAGAAGTAATTAAATATTTGGAAGACTGGGCACCTAAGGAAATAGCCTGGCAGAATGATAATGTAGGAGTTCAAGTTGGAAATACTAATAGAAAAGTTTCAAACATTCTACTTAGTTTAGAATTAACTTCCGATGTTGCAAATCAGGCAATCAAAAAAAATTGCAATTTGATAATTACGCATCATCCTCTAATCTTCCACCCGATAAAAAACCTTGACCTTAACAAAGACTCAAATGCTCGGTTGATAGAAAAGCTCATTAAGAAAGAAATTACTCTTTACTCCGCACATACAAATTTAGATTTTACAAAACACGGTGTTAGTTTTCAGCTTGCAAAAAAATTAGGACTTAAAAACATCACATTTCTGAAAAACCAAAAATCAAATCAATACAAGCTATCGGTATTTGTTCCAGCAGCACAGACAGAGAAAGTTGCATCTGCAATATTTAATGCGGGTGGAGGGATGATTGGCGAATATTCAAGCTGCAGTTTCAGATCTGAGGGCGAAGGGACATTTAAAGGATCAAGTATTTCCAATCCAGGAGTTGGAATAAAGGGCAAATACGAAAAAGTAAAAGAAATTAAGCTTGAGGTGTTAGTTGATTCTTGGAAACTGAATAATGTCTTAAATGCTATGCTCGCTGTTCATCCATACGAGGAACCTGCTTACGATATTTATCCTCTTGAAAATTACAATGTGAACTTTGGTGCGGGAGCACTCGGCAATTTTGAAAAAAGTTTATCGCTTTCCGAAACATTGGCAATTGTTTCAAAAAAACTTGGTGCTAAAAATCTACGGTACGTTCATGGTTCAACTAACAGAATAAAAAAAGTTGCCGTTTGCGGCGGCTCTGGCAGCGATCTTATAAACGAGGCAATTAGCAGCGGTGCTGATGCTTTCGTAACAGCGGATATTAAGTATCATTCATTTCATTCTGCTAAAGATAGGATTTTGCTTATTGATGCCGGTCATTACGAAACTGAAATGCCGGTTATTGATGAATTGTACAAAAGATTAATTAAGCTCGTAAAAGAAAAAAACGATATTAAAGTTTTAAAGTTTAACGGGAAGACAAACCCGATCAATATTTATAATAAAATGAGGAGTCACATAAATTGATTAACAGATTAAAAACACTTTATGAATTACAAATATTAGATGATCAACTTGACGAGCTTGAAGAGCTTCGGGGCGATCTTCCGCACACAGTTGGAGACCTTGATAGCAAAATAAAATCTTTGAAAGAAGAAAACGAAGAGAAAGAATTAAAGAGAAAAGAATCTTTAGATAAGCGTGAGGAAAACGAAGAGAAAATCGAAAAGTTAAGAGCTAATCAAAAGAAATTTAAAGCACAGCTTTATCAAGTCAGAAATAACAAAGAGTACGATGCTCTTACAAAAGAAATAGATAATTCTGAAGAGCTTATCAACAAAATGGAAGCCGAGAATAATGCGTTGGCAG
>DAIMIJ010000061.1:0-10969 GCA_036722835.1 Ignavibacteriaceae bacterium
TTGAAAGTTATTAAAAAATATCCGAACGGATTGATTGCACGGTACAAGCTGTTAGGACAGGTGTTAGTTGGTTTGGCAATCGGTACTGTAATTTATTTTTCACCTCAGTTTGAGGGAATAAATTCAATAACGACAGTACCGTTTTTAAAAGATATCAATTTTGATTTTTCTTACTTCTATATACCCGTAGTCGTTTTTATTATTACGGCAACATCAAATGCCGTTAACTTGACCGATGGATTAGATGGATTGGCAATCGGTGTAATAGCAATTGTAATGATTGCTCTTGCAATTATAAGTTACGTAAGCGGAAATGCAATTTATTCTGATTATCTGAATATAATTTACTTGCCGGGTGCAGGAGAGCTAACAGTTTATGTTGCAGCTTTAGTTGGTGCATCATTAGGATTTCTCTGGTACAATTCTTATCCCGCACAAGTTTTTATGGGTGACACAGGTTCGCTTGCTCTGGGCGGTGCATTTGGAATTTTAGCTGTGCTTATTAAAAAAGAACTTTTGATTCCGATACTTGGAGGAATATTTTTTCTCGAAACCATCTCGGTGATTATGCAGAGATTGTATTTCAAGTACACAAAGAAAAAATATGGAGAAGGAAGAAGAATTTTTAAGATGGCTCCGATACATCATCATTTTGAAATGCTTGGTTGGCCTGAACCAAAAATCGTAATGCGTTTTTATATCATCGCAGTTATACTTGCAATAATTAGCTTAACATCATTCAAGATACGGTAATGAATTATTCTGGAAAAAAAATAGCGATAGTAGGAGCAGTTAGAAGCGGAATCGGGGCGGCTAAGCTGATTAAGAAGCTCAAAGGAATTCCTTTTGTAAGCGATTCTTCAGACAATGAGAAAATAAGAAAGTCAGTTGATGTTCTAAATGCTTTAGATATTAATTATGAAGTTGGCGGTCATACATCTCGAGTTTATGAGAGCGAAGCAATGGTCGTTAGTCCAGGAGTTCCACAGAATTCGGAAATAATTAAAACTGCCCGAGATAAAAAAATTAAACTAATCAGTGAACTTGAACTGGCTTCTTCAGTTTGCAAAGGAAATATTATAGCAATAACAGGCACTAACGGGAAAACCACAACCACAAGTTTGTGCGGTCATGTTTTTAATGGATGCGGAGGTAAAACTTACACTGCGGGAAATATCGGTTTGGCTTTTTCGGAAATAGCTCTTGATGTAAAAGAAAATGAGTTTGCTGCGGTGGAAGTTTCCAGCTTTCAGCTTGATTTAATTGATAAATTCAAACCGAAAGTTGCAGTAATACTAAATATTACTCCTGATCATTTGAATCGTTACGAAAATAATTATCAGAATTATATTAATTCAAAAATGAAAATTTTTGAAAACCAGGACGGAAAAGATTATCTGATAATTAATCGAGATAATGATGTCATAATGAATTCATTAACAAAGCATAGTAGCACAGATTATTATTTTTCATTAAATACAGAGAGTAAGAACGGTTGTTTTCTTTCAGGTGCGGAAATAATCTTCCTAAAAAATGATAAGGAGGAGTTTCGTTGCTCACTATCGGATATCAATCTTCGAGGAGAACATAATTATGCCAATGCAATGGCAGTTATAATTGCTGCCAAAATATTTGGGTTGGATAATGAAAAAATAATCGAAGGGCTGCGAACTTTTAAAGGTGTTGAACATCGCCTCGAATTCGTCAGAGAAATTAATGGAGTTAAATATATCAACGATTCTAAAGCAACAAATGTAGATTCCGTTTGGTATGCATTACGAAGTTTCGATCAATCAATTTACCTAATTCTTGGCGGGCAGGATAAAGGAAATGATTATAATCAAATTAGAGATCTTGTCCTCGGCAAAGTAAAAAAGATTTATGCAATTGGTTCTTCTGCAGAAAAAGTATTTAATTTTTTTCACCATGATGTCAAAGTGGAAATCAAGCAATCTCTTGAAGACGTTATTGCGGCTGTGAACAGCGAAGCGAGAGAAAACGAAATTGTTCTTTTATCTCCAGCCTGTGCGAGCTTTGATATGTTCAATGACTACGAACATCGTGGAAAAGTTTTTAAAGAAGCAGTGAATAATTTATAAATGAAAAAATCAGCTTTCATAATAATTCTTGTAAGCGTATCACTTTGTGTACTTGGGTTAGCATTTGTAATGAGCGCAAGCAGCACGTACAGTAATGTAAAGTTTGAAAGCTTATTCCACCTATTTAATTCGCACATCTTTCGTGTTGCATTAGGTTTGTTCCTTTTAATTGTCTTTGCTGTTATTCCTTATGATACTTATAAGCACATCAGCAAGGGGTTGATATTCTTCATCACTCTCGTCTTAATTTATACGCTGTTTTTTGCTCCTCCGATAAAAGGTTCAGGCAGATGGATAAATCTTGGCTTAATGAGTTTTCAACCTGCTGACGTAGGGAGATTATTTTTAATTATTCATTTAGCTGTTTTGATTGAACGAAAAGGTGACTCGATACAAAATTTTAAAGTATTATTTCTCCATTTGTTCTTTTGGGTAATCATAATTTCAGGATTGATATTCTTTCAACCGAACATCAGCAATGGACTGATAATAATTTTCATTTCGCTCTCAATTTTTTTTGTCGGTGGAGCAAAGCTAAAACATATTTTTGCAACTTTACTTGGAAGTGTACTTGGAGCTATTTCCATTGCCATGATTTTTGAACATTCAAGAAGCAGGATGCTAACTTTTGTGAAAAGCATTCTTTATGGCGGTGGAATTAACGATCAAGTTAACCAAGCATTATTAGCTCTTGGAAGCGGTGGTTTATTTGGGCAGGGAATAGGCAATAGCAAGCAGAGCAACCTTTTCCTTCCGGAATCTTATGGCGATTTCATATTTGCAATAATTGGTGAAGAACTTGGTTTCATTGGTTCTGTATTAGTTATCGTCGGGTATTTTACAATTTTCTTTGCCGGAATATTGGTGGCTAAAAAAGCAAGAGATACTTTCGGTCAGCTTTTAGCATTTGGAATCTCTTTCTCAATAATTCTGAATGCATTTATAAACATTGCAGTTACAACAGGAATATTTCCTACGACAGGAGTGCCTTTGCCGTTTATCAGTTATGGTGGAACCTCGATTATAATCACTTGTGTATCGGTGGGAATTCTTGTGAACATAGCAATTTTAAATGCCAAATATATTTTACCTGTTCAAAAAATTAATTATGGTCATGCAGAAGAACCGGTTTAAATTTTTATTTGCCGGTGGTGGAACCGGAGGACATTTATTTCCTGCTGTTGCAGTTGCGGAAAGGATTAGAATGATTTTACCGGATGCCGATATTTTGTTCGTTGGTACAAAAACAAAAATTGAAGGAAAGGTTGTTCCGAAATTGGGATTTCAGTTCAAATCAATTTGGATAAAAGGATTTTCACGAAGAATATCAATTGATAATTTATTGTTTCCTTTAAAACTTTTAGTTTCCTTAATTCAATCAGTTATTATCAATTTAAAATTTCGCCCGTGTGTTGCTGTTGGAACAGGTGGCTATGTTGCTGGTCCGGCAATATGGGGTTCTTCATTAGTTGGTGCAAAAATAATTTTGATTGAACAAAACAGTTATCCCGGAGTAACTACAAAACTTTTGCAAAACTATGCAGATGAAATTCATCTGAGCTATGAGGATTCAAAAAAGTATTTCAGAAATAAACGCAAGCTTTACATGACGGGAAATCCTGTAAGAGAAAATTTGGTGAGAATAAATAAATCTGATGCATTGCAAAAATTCGGATTAAATCCGCAGAAGAAAACACTTTTAATTTTAGGTGGAAGTTTAGGGGCTTCATCAATTAATTCTGTCGTAGCATCAAACTTAAAAAGTATAATCAATTTGGATATTCAGGTGATTTGGCAAACCGGTATAGCATACTATGAAAAGTATAAAGATTTATCATCGGAAAGGGTTTGGATTTCAGCTTTTATAGAAAATATGAATGATGCCTACTCAGCTTGCGATTTAGTTTTAGCACGGGCAGGGGCAACATCAATTGCAGAAATATTATTTCTGGGAGTTCCGGCTATTTTAGTTCCTTCACCCAATGTTGCTGAAAATCATCAGTACCATAATGCAAAATCACTCGCAGATAAAGGTGCATCTGTATTGCTTGAGGATAAATATTTAAATGAAAAATTCTTAAGTGAAATTAAATCATGTATGTTAAATGACTCGAGATTATTGGAGATGGGTCGAATTGCTAAGCAGCTTAGTAAACCCGAAGCAACATCCGTAATAGCAAAAAGAGCAATTGCTTATGCAAAACAGGAGATGATTAATTAACATGGATGACAAAAATAATTTTAAGTATAACATGTCATTCTATTATCAATCAACGATAATTTATTTTGTCGTATTTGTCATTTACCTTGTGATTCGCGGACAATTTATTGAAGATTCTTACACGCTGATTACCAAGGATCCAATCATTTATTTTTTTGGATTAATTGTTCTGGTATCGCTGTTAAGTCTCTTATTTAATCTGTACAAAAACAAGCATGTACAAATTGCCGACGATGGTATCCATTTTATCGATCGTTTCAAAAAAAGAACTTTCCTCTTTAACGAAATGGAGAGCATAAAGATCTCGAAGTTTAAGAAATCAAGATCAAGCAATAAAGCATTTAGATTAATCAGAATAAAATTGAATAACAGGCGAAGACCCGTGATAATCAGACCTTATGATTATGAAAAACAAAATGAATTATTAACTAGATTTCAGGAAATTAAACAGAGAATTGAAAACCGCTAATGTTTAAGAATATTAAAAAAGTTCACTTCGTAGGAATCGGCGGAATTGGGATGAGCGGGATTGCTGAGATACTTCTGAATCGAGGTTTTGAAGTCTCCGGGTCGGATAAGAGTCTATCTGAAATTACAAGACGGCTAAGTGATCTCGGAATGAAAATTTATGAAGGACATTCACCGGAAAATTTAATGGATGCTGATGTACTTGTTTATTCTTCAGCGGTAACGATTGATAATCCTGAAGTCCAAGCAGCCGTGAAGAGAAAAATTCCAATAATCAAACGCGCTGAAATGCTTGCTGAATGTATGCGAATGCAATACGGGATTGGTATTGCAGGAACTCACGGAAAAACAACTACGACATCAATGGTTGGTCTAACTTTGACGGAAGGAAAACTTGATCCGACAATAATAGTTGGTGGAAAGTTAAGCGGCTTAGGCGGAACAAATGCAAGGTTAGGTAATGGTGAGTTTATTGTTGTTGAAGCAGACGAGTTTGATAGAACTTTTCTTAAGCTTACTCCAACTATTGCTGCAATTACTACTTTGGAAAGCGAGCATCTTGATACTTATAAAGATTTGGAAGATATCAAATCAGCATTCATTGAATTTGCTAATAAAGTTCCTTTTTATGGATTTGTGGTTTTATGTTTGGATGAACCCGCTTTACAAGACATCATTCCACAAATAAATAAAAAAATCATTACTTACGGCTTAACTGTTCAAGCCGATCTTCGTGCAACTGATATTGAATTTAAAAATTTTACTTCTTCATTCAACGTTAAATATTATGATGAAGAACTTGGAAGATTGACCCTCAAAATTCCAGGAATTTATAATGTCAAGAATTCGCTTGTTGCAGTCAGTATAGCAAAAGAATTAGGAGTTCCATTCAGTACAATTAAAAAAGCCCTTGAATCATTCACAGGAGTTTACAGAAGATTTGAAGTTAAGTACAACGAGAAAATTATGGTTGTTGATGACTATGCTCACCATCCTACCGAAACGTCTGCAACGCTTGCGGGAATACGTTCTGGTTGGAGTCGTCGCCTCGTAGCGGTATTTCAACCGCATTTATTTTCTCGCACGAGAGATTTCTACCAGGAATTTGGCAGATCATTTCTAAACTCAGATGTTTTCATTTGCACAGATATTTATCCAGCAAGAGAAGAACCAATTGAAGGTGTTACGGGAGAATTGATAGCGGATGCTGCGCGCAGCTTTGGTCATAAAAATGTTATATACGTCGAAAATAAAAATGATGTAATTAAAGTCCTTAATGATATTAAAAGAGATGGTGATATTATGGTAACTATGGGTGCAGGAGATATCTGGAAGATAGGAGAAAAATTTGTTGAAGGACTTAGCAAGAAGTAAACCATGAGCCAAACAAATAGTAAAATAGTCGGATTAATATTTTTTTTAATAATCGTGTCAGCTTTATTTTTTGCGGCGCTAATGCCTGTAAAACAACAAGTAGGAAAGCATGTTAAGTCAATTAACATTTCAGGAAATCATCTTCTCCCGCAAGTTAGCTATTTGAAATTTGCTAAGTTAAACAATGCGCAGAATTCAGTCGAGATCACATTACCAATATTAAAAGCCAGGTTAGAAAAACATCCATTTATCTCTTCGGCTGAAGTTGAGATTTCTGAACTTAATAATGCCAAAGTTTTTGTTCACGAAAAAAATCTTGTTGCAATCGTAATCTGTGCAAACCAAACATTCCTACTTTCTGATGAATTGCAATTGTTGCCGCTTTTTTCAAGCACAAAATTTATTGATCTGCCGATTATTAATAATCCAAAGTATAGCAGACGCTACAAAGCATTGGAATATTTGCAGAGCGAAGAGATAATTGAAGCTAATAATATTATTTATGCAATAAAATCTTCAAATGAGGAAATGTTTAAGAATTTATCGGAGATAAATCTAAACAAAGGTGATGATATTACGTTAACATTTTCAGGAGTGCACCCGATTGTGAAATTTGGAAGAAATAATATTCCACAAAAAATTTGGAGTCTCAATTCAATTTGGGATGAAATAAAGAATGCTGATAATGATTTAAGTCAGAGCGATTATGTTGATTTAAGATTCACAAATCAAATCTATTTAGGAAAAGCTGAAGAAACAGAAATATGAAAAGAAATATTGTTACCGGACTTGATTTAGGTACAACTAAAGTTTGTGTTGTGATTGCTGAACAGATAGATGATGAACATTTTGAAATACTTGGAAGTGATTCATCACCGTCCGAAGGCCTGCACAAAGGTTTGGTAGCCAACATATCCAAAACTGCCGACGCGATTAAAGAAGCGGTTTCTAAGGCATCAAATAAAGCAGGTATAAGTATCAGTTCGGTTAATGTTGGTGTTGCCGGTGAACATATTACAAGCATGCGTCATCGCAATTATGTGACGATAAGCAGAGAAGATAAAGAAATTACTAAAGAAGATTTGAATAGACTGGAAGCAGATGTTCGTACAATTCGTATTCCTTCCGATAGACAAATTCTTCACATAATCTTCGAAGAATTTTCAATTGATTATCAAGGAGGAATCGAAAACCCAATTGGTATGTCAGGATCAAGATTAGAAGCAGCAAATCATATTGTGCTTGCTTCAATTCCGGCAATTCAAAATATTAAAAAATCGGTTGAGCGTGCCGGTTTGAAAATAGATGAATATGTACTTCAACCAATTGCATCAAGTACGTCGGTGCTTGATGACAGCGAAAAAGATTTAGGCGTTGCCTTGATTGATATCGGTGGAGGAACAACGGATTTAGCAGTATTTCAGAACAAGAGCATTAAGCATACAAAGGTAATTGGGGTTGCCGGTAACCAGGTAACAAATGATATTCGCGAATCCTTGGGCATAGTCACTGAAGAAGCCGAAAAGCTAAAGAAAGAATATGGATATGCAATAGAGACTGCAATTATTAAGGATGAGGATATTTTAATTCGCGGAGTTGGTGCGCGAGGAAATACTAAAATTCCGATAAGTCTTCTCACACAAATTATCAGCTTAAGAATGAGAGAACTGTTTATCCTTGTTGATAACGAAATTAGAAGTGCAGGATTCAAAAATAAAATTAAAGCAGGAATTGTTTTAACAGGCGGAGGATCATTATTAAGAGGATGTACAGAATTGGCTGAAGATGTTTTTGGTTTGCCGACAAGAATTGGTGTTCCCCAAGAAATGGGAGGTAAAATACCCACCGAAATTGAAAGCCCCGAGTTTGCTACCGTGATGGGTTTACTGCGCGGAGTTCCTGGCAGCAAAACGAAGGATCATCAGAATTTTATTAAGCAAAAAAGTGATAAGAGAAAAAATAAAGTTTCAGTGTTCTTTAAAAAGGTACAACAGTTTTTTGATGAAATATAAATTATCTAATAAGGAGGTTACTATGTCGCATTTCGCAACTATAGACAAAGGCAAGTCCATGTCTGCAGTATTAAAAGTAGTGGGTGTTGGTGGCGGAGGTTGTAATGCCATCGAAAGCATGATCAAAAGGGGATTACAAGGCGTAGAATACGTCTCGATAAATACTGATGCTCAAGTATTAAGAAGCAGTAATGCTGTCCATAAAATTCAGGTCGGAGCAAATATCACTCGCGGACTTGGAGCCGGCGCTGACCCGAACGTTGGTAAAAAATCAATTGAAGAAGATAGGGAGAAAATTGCGGAAGTACTTGCCGGAAGCGACATGGTTTTTGTGACCGCAGGAATGGGAGGAGGCACAGGTACTGGAGGTGCTCCAATCATTGCATCAATTGCAAAGAGCATTGGTTCACTTGTTGTGGGAATTGTTACCAAACCATTCAAATGGGAAGGCAAAAAAAGAATGTTGAATGCAGAGCAAGGTATTCAAGAACTTAAGCAATATGTAGATAGTTTAATTGTCATTCCTAACGAACGGCTATTAAGTATACTCGATAAATCTACAAATGCTTTTGCCGCATTTGATAAACCAAACGAAGTTCTTTATGAAGCAACAAGAGGTATTGCGGATATAATTACGGTTGAAGGATTAATAAACGTAGATTTTGCAGATGTGAGAGCAGTAATGAATCAGAGTGGTGAGGCATTAATGGGATGCGGTATTGCAAGTGGAGAAAATCGTGCGATCGAAGCAGCACAAAAAGCAATCTCAAGTCCGCTTCTTGAAGGTGTAAATATTAAAGGTGCGAAAAGTGTTCTTCTTAATGTTACAGGATCAAGCAGCTTAACTATTCAGGAAGTGAATGAAGGTAACAATGTGATTTTTGAAGCTGCTGGCGAAGAAGCAAACGTGATCTTTGGCTGTGTACAAAAAGAAGAAATGAACGATTATGTTTCTTATACAGTTATTGCAACAGGATTTGATGGTTCAACTAAGAGCTTCATCTCACGAAGTTCAAAAAGTATTAGGCAAAAGCATAAAGAACCGGATGTTTTTGCAGGCAAATTAAATTTTGGCGAAATTCCTACTGAGATTGATTCTTCTGATCTTGATGTTCCTACAATCTATAGAGTCAAAAAACCAATCTCGCAACTCGACTTTGATAAGGAAATGGACAATGTGGATGGTGGATTTATTTTTAACTCGAATAAGGTAAATTGGTCGAAAGAAAAGCCGCAGAAAGATATGGAGCAGCAGAAAGCCAATGATGAAGAAGATAGCTCATCATTTTTGCGAATGATCATGGACTAAGAAGAGAATTCATTACCTTTTTACTTGCAATAGTTTCTAATGATGGCTGCAGAATGACCTGATAATGTGAAAAAACGTTGAAAAATGACCAATTTTCGATTGGTTTAATAGTTGATGTTCCAAACAAAAGAGTTAAGAATTTATTAACGAATAAATAAATAAAATATTTAATAAAATCTTAGTCCGGAGAGAAAAATGAATTTATTAGAATTATTTGGGTTAGTTTTTTTAGCAATGGTAATTATTAACGTCGTTGTCGGGGTGTGGGCAGTCAAAACCGCAGGTGATGAAGAAGAGTTTACGGTTTCTTACAGTTCTAGTAAGTAATCTTAGATAAAAATACTTCACATTAAACTTTTAATCCGGCTTAATCCGGATTTTTTTATTTATGAGGCGAATCTAACCTCCCTACCTCTCCAATCTCATAGTAGCAGAAAAATTTATTCCACATTTTTCAATTCGGGTAATAATGTAAACTCGAAACTTTTATAAATTCAATAAATAACTTTTTGGATTAGACTCATTCATCACTTGGTCTAGCCTCAATAAAAGTCATCTCTTCATTATCAACCGTAACAATAATGCGATTAGGTCTGCAACAGATTCTGCAATCTTCAATAAAGTCCTGCTTATTTCCTGCAGTTAAATCTACCCACACAACATTGTGAATTCCACAGTACTGGCAAGTCCAAATAAAATCATTATCAGTATTCACAAATATTCTCCTGAAATTTCATTTACTTCTTGAGCAAATATAGAATATCTATTAGTGATTGTCATATTATTTTCATTGCGCCAAAATTTCCCATCTTGCTTTTAAAATAAAAAAATATTATATAGTGCTCGAATGTTCACTATTTTATGAAACTATTTACGCAAAATTTGCCTGAATACACACTTTATAAAACTCCAAAGGAGTGGAGAGACGGTACACGTATTTGTAATCTCTATCCTCCGATTCCGCGTCATACGCGTAATGTTGATTTTGATATATATGATTTTGAAATGTTGTTTAACGATCAGGCAACAATAGAATTAATCAAAAGCGGAAAGACCATAGGATGTTTTTATATTGAATCGCCGGGAATGCGCTCGCTGCTAAGGCGGCTTGATGTGCAGACTTTTGAAATGCTCACTGCAGCAAGTTCAATTATTCGTCCCGGTGTTGCCGAAAGCGGAATGATGCAGGAGTTTATTGCCCGTCACAAAGACCCGTCAAAGCGTAAGTATTTGGTTCCTGAAATGGAAGAACATCTCAGCGAAACTTACGGTGTAATGATCTATCAGGAAGATGTTATTAAAGTGGCTCATCATATCGCCGGGTTAACTCTGGAAGAAGCCGATTTGCTGAGGCGTGCAATGAGCGGCAAGATGCGTTCTCACAAGGCCATGGAGCAAATCACGAATAAATTTTTTCTTTCCTCTAAGGATAAAGGATTAACCGATGACCAGGCAAAAGAGCTTTGGCGCCAGATTGAATCTTTTG
>DAIMIJ010000062.1:0-10896 GCA_036722835.1 Ignavibacteriaceae bacterium
GGGTAAAAATATCATCCTTCAGGAATATCTCATCATGAACTTCAGAACCAAATCTTTCTGCTGAATCAAAACCGAATCCAATTTCAAAACCTTTAACTGCATTAATTGACATGATTGAATGACCTATTGCTGCATCAAGTCTTCGATCATAGTGCATAAAACTTCCTAATCCAACAGGAACTCCCGTAGCAATAGTTACAAATGTCCCTCCAAGAGTATCACCCATTTTTTTTGCAGACTTAATTTTTTTAATTATACGTCCCTCCTGACCAATATCTAAAACTCGAACAAGGCTTTTGTCTGCCTTCTCAGCAATTTGCCAAGCAGAAAAATTCCTCAGAGCTTTATTCATTAGAATATCTTGAGTATAATTTCTTTTAGAATAAATGCCTCCAATACTTTCGACATAGCTTCCAATTGTAATTCCAAAATCCCCCAAAAACTTTCGCGCAACAGTTCCTGCGGCAACTCGAGCAGCCGTTTCTCTTGCACTCGATCTTTCAATTGAATTACGGATGTCATCAAAATTATATTTTGAAATACCTACCAAATCGGCATGACCAGGACGAGGAATACTAATTTTCTCATAAACAAAATCGGAGGACGGAATTTCGCTGGACATAATTTCTGTCCAATTTTCCCAATCACTATTCTTGATGAGCAAACAAATTGGTGAACCGAGAGTTTTTCCAAAGCGAATTCCGGAAATTATTTCTGCAGAATCCGATTCAATTTTCATTCTTTGACCTCGTCCGTACCCAGCTTGTCTTCTCTTCAAATGAAAATCGATATAAACTTTTCGGAGTTTTATGTTGGATGGAAATCCTTCAACGATTGCTGCAAGAGATTTACCGTGAGACTCGCCTGCTGTTAGAAATTTAATCATAATATTTTTCTATTGTTTAAGCAAAAATAAAAAAAAACGCCCGATGATTAATCGGGCGCTCGAAAATATTTGTCATGTTCTTAATTTTTAAAGCGAAAATCAATGGGATGTCAAGAGCCTAATGCTTTCTGTAATTCATAATACTGTGGCCCCTTTAATGAACATTCTATTAACTCATTAAACTTATCATGTTTTAATCTTAAACTTTTGGCAATGAAACTTGATTTTTTTTCTTTCATAACTCTTATGTGTTCATTTGGAATTTTAACTTTTGAAATGAAAATATTGTCCAAATAAATTGAACCTTTCCAATGCTTCCCCTTATGAGTTATTTTAGGATTTACTTTATTTAGAATCGCCTTTCTAATTTCCTTTTCTGTAAAATCTCTTATCATTCATCCTCTTTTTCAACATATTCCAATAATGTTTCTTTCCATTTCCTTGGTAACGTGCCTAACTGATTTTCATTTATATTGAATAATTCCTCGAATAACTCAGTAACATCTTTATTAATTTCTCTCAACACTTCAAATTGGGAGTTCCCAAAAGCATATATTCCCAATTCATTTATTTCGCCAATAGTATCGAGCTCATCTCTTGTGATCTTCACTTGAATTGGCTTTTTTAATTTAAATCTATGATCAATTAAGTCGTATAAATCAATTAACTCTGGAGAGTATAAATCCTTACTCTCATTATGAACAAAATATTCTTGGATGGTTCCAGATGATGTATTTGGAATTCCGATTACTCCAGCTGAACCCGCCTTTGTAAACACATGGAATAATGCCCCGTAATAATTAGAATTACTAGCAACCTCCATAGTTAATTACCTTTCTCGGTCTTTAATTTTTTATATTCATCAACCCTTGCATGTAACCAATCAGCAATAGCTACAGCAGTCGCTATATCTAAATAGATTCCACACTCTATTTCTCTTACAATTCCCTCAATACCTTTTTTTTCAATCTCTTTTCCTAAAGTTTTATCTTCTGAAATTTCGTGAACAACCGAATCAGGAATCGGGAATTTTTCACTAAAAAATTCAATAAAAATTTTGTTTTTGGGAGCTAATCCACCAAATACTCCATCCACATTATATGCACGATAATTGGAGGTTTTACTATAACTAAATTTAAGAGTTTTTGATTTTCCGTTATTCATTGGACAATTCCATTTTTTTAATGCAATAATATAGCACTTATAAATTCAAAATCTATACTTATTTGACTTTCTTATGCTCGCAAGTTCTCAATAAATCTTTAAAGTCTATGAACCTAAAATATGCTTATTTGATTATTCCATTATTCCGGAACTTCAATTCCTCTGAAGAAATTGTTGCCACGGCCATCCTGGAGCTTTAGCAACAATGCAGAACCTTTTTTATCCTTCATGATATTGCGAAGCTCGCTAACAGAATTAATTTTCTTCTTATCTGCTTCAAGTATAATAAATCCTTTTGCTAATTGTCTATCTTCAGCTTTGCTGAAAGGTTTTACTTCCGTGATAATCACACCGTGGTCAACTTTCAAATCAGATTTTTCTTTTGAGGAAAGATTTTGGACTGAGAAACCAACATCATCGAACTGTGCTGTCGATGATTTTGATTCACTGTTTGCTTCGTTATCCTTATCTTTATTTACAACAAGCTCACTCTTCGAATCTTCATCTCTTGCCTTCAAGGTTACTTCGCGGTCTATTTCTTTACCATCTCTGAATAAAGTCATCTTAACTGTTGTTCCCGCTGATTTGGATGCGATATATCCTTGTAATTGATTTGGTTGATTAACTTCTCTACCGTCAACTTTAAGAATAACGTCACCTTCTTTGATGTCGGCTTTTGAGGCAGCTCCACCTTCGACAAGACCTTGAACAATAATTCCCTTAGGTTTATCAAGTCCTAATGACTTTGCCATTGCATCGTCAACTTCACCGATATTTACACCGATATAACCTCGACTAATTTTGCCATGTGCAATCAAATCTTTAGCAACAGATTTAACTAAGTTTATTGGAATAGCAAATCCATAACCGATGTAAGTTCCGGTATTGCCTGCAGCAATCGCTGAATTAACCCCGACTACCGCACCTGATAAATCTACAAGAGCGCCGCCGCTGTTACCCGGATTTATCGCTGCATCAGTTTGAATAAAATTCTCAACACCGTAACTATCCTTAATCAATCCTAACTGTCCACGCCCAATTGCGCTGACAATTCCTGCGGTGACCGTTGATGATAGAGCTAATGGATTTCCGATTGCCATGACCCATTGTCCAACTTTCAAATCATCTGAATTACCCAAATATGCTGTTGGAAGATTCTTTCCATCGATTTTAATAACAGCTAAATCTGTCAAAGGATCGGTACCGACGACTTTAGCATCAAAAGTTCTTTTATCAGACATTCCAACTGTTACTTTTGTTGCGTTCTCTACAACGTGATTATTGGTGGCTATGTATCCATCATCAGAAATAATTATCCCGCTTCCGGATCCTCTTTGCTCTTTAGGCATATCCTTGAATGGAAAGAAAAAGAAATCATCATGCGGATTTCCTCTTTCCGATACTACAGTAACTTGAACAATTGTCGGGGTGACTTTTTCTGCAACTTCTATGAACGCTTTACTAAAACTTGTAGCATCTGCATCCAGATTAACGGGGGGATTCGCAGCTCCTAGATTAATATCGGCTAAACTTGGCCGCACAACTCCGAAACCCGAAACCAGTATAGCACCGAAAATAATTCCGACGAAGATTAACACAGCGGCTCCCAATATTCCTTTGTAATTCATTTTCTGATCCTTTTATTTTTAATTATTTAATTATTTGCTATTTGAGTTATTGAACATATTAATGGATTGAATTCCCTTAAAGTCCGGTACATGATGTTTAAGATGTCTTTCCATAAAATTAATTGCTTTTCCAATAAAGTTTACACCAAATTCCGGTATTTTTTTATTGTATTTTAGACAGATTAATACTGCATAAAGTTCCGCACTTATATGAAAAGATTCAATCACATTTGATTGACAATCAATGCAAAAAATACCTAATTCATAATTATAGGACAATTCACTTTTTGATAACTCTTTTTTACCGCAGCCGGAACATTGCTCCAGTTGCAATTGATAACCAAGCTCTGAAAGAAAGAACATAAAAAAACGTGCGAAAATAATTGCAGCCGATTCTTTAGATTCATCCATTAGCGAAAATATTCTTACCAACCCGTTAAATAATTTAAGGTTCGCTTCATGCTCAACATTCAAATTTTTTACTAACTCCAAAACGGCTTGTGCATATTTTTGAGAATCTAAATCAGTTTTAATATTTGGAAAATGAGAAATTATATCCGCACTAGAAATCAACTGAACATCCCTCGAATCTTTTTTGTAAAAAACAATTTGCAGGTGATTAAACGTATCTACAATCAGCCCTAACTTGGATTTAGGATTTCTTCCCCCTTTAACTATTGCAGTAAGTTTTCCATAATCTTTCGTGAATAAAGTAACGATTATGCTTGTATCTCCATATTTGATCTTGTGGAGCACAACTGCTTCAGTTTTTATTATTTCGCTCATCTAATAAAATTATAAGGAAAAAAATAAACTTGATCTTCCGTGATAATACCGGAAATAAGATGAGAAGGGGTGACATCAAAGGCAGGATTAAATACTTCAATAGAATCCGGAGCAATAACTGATGATTTATAACTCAGCACTTCATTCTTGTTTCTATATTCAATTACTATGTCTTCTCCAGTAAGTATAGTTCGATCAATTGTGGTTGTAGGAGCAGCAACGTAAAAACGAATGTCATGATAATTGCAAAGAACTGCAAGATTATAAGTTCCGATTTTGTTTGCAGTATCACCATTTAACACAATTCTATCGGCACCGACAATCACCAGATCCACTTTTTTTTCTTTCATCAAAACTGCAGCCATCGAATCTGTTTGAACACTAAATGGTATTTCATTCTGCTCAAGTTCAAATGTGGTAAGTCTTAATCCCTGATACAATGGTCGTGTTTCATCTACATAAACAAAAGAAACTAATCCTTTTTCAAATGCCTTCTTGATGATATTAAATGCTGTGCCATCTCCAGCGGTTGCTAACTTACCAGTATTGCAATGTGTCAGTACATTTGATTTCTTTTTGAAAACCAATAACCCATTTTTACCAATTCGTTCGCATTTATCAACATCATCGTTATGTAATTCGAATGCTTTACTCTTTAAAATCTCGTAAAGATTTTCAGCATCTTTATTCTCAATAAAAGTTTTTCTCATTTCTTCCAATGATGAAAAAAGATTAACAGCAGTTGGACGTGTAATTGATAGTCTTTGATACGCCTGATTGAAAGCGGACTCAACATATTCTTTAGTAATTTTTTTAGTTGATAATGCTAAAGCATAAGCTACAGTAACACCTATTGCGGGTGCACCTCGTATTTCTAATTTTTCAATTGCTTCGGCAATGCGTTCATAATCATCAGTTTCAACGTATGATTGCTCGAATGGAAGTTTTGTTTGGTCAAGAAAAATTAGCTTATCATCTTTGAACTGGAAGGAAAAGTAATTACTCTTTTTCATCAAATCTTGAAAGATTACGAAATTCTCTAAACCTATCTTGAACTCTATAGTATTCTAAATCTTCTAATCCTTTTGTGCTGAATTTTTCAACGCAGAAAGAAGCCATTGCGCTTCCATAGATTACGGCACACTTCAAATTGTTAGGACTGAGATCTTGGGTTTTATGAAGATACCCTGTGAACCCTCCAGCAAAAGTATCGCCCGCACCAGTTGGATCATAAATCATTTCAAGCGGGTAAGCCGGTGCAGAAAAAATTTGATCTTCTACAAAAAGAAGTGCCCCATGTTCTCCTTTTTTAATAATTAAAATTTCCGGACCTAATTCTCTGATCATTCTTGCAGATTTAATGAGATTAGGTTCATGCGCCAGCAGCCTTGCTTCTGAATCATTGATAATTAAAACATTAACTTTTTTTAACAGCTCCAGCAGTTCTTTTTTCTTGCCCTCAATCCAATAATTCATTGTATCGCACACGACAAATTTTGGATTATCAAGCTGCTCTAAAACTCTTAGCTGAAGCATCGGATCAATGTTACCAAGACAAACAAATTGTGCTCTCTTAAATTTCTCAGGAATTACAGGATTAAAAGATTTAAAAACATTCAGCTCAGTTAAAAGTGTATCACGAATATTTAGATCATAATGATATTTTCCTGCCCAGCGAAAAGTTTTTCCACCTTTAATGACTTGCAAACCTTCCAAATCAATGTTATGATTTTCAAGAAGTTTTATGTAAGCGTTTGGGAAATCTTCACCAACGACACCTACAAAATGAATCGGTCCGGTAAAATAGCTTGATGCCAATGAAATATAAGTTGCTGAACCTCCAAGAGCGTCTTCAATTTTATCAAACGGTGTATAAACTGTATCAAGACCAACTGAACCAACTACTAATAAGCTCAAAATTTCTCCAATGATTAATTTTAATGAATTAAAAATAGGCAAATAGCTGAATAAATGTAAATATTGAAACCTCAGATCTTTATCTCTACAAAATTAAGGTAGCTTTTTTCTTTAAGAAAATATTCACAAATAATATCCACAGATTTTCTTTGACCAACCCACGCTAACATTTTTTTAGCTTTTTCCTTTGTAACCCAGACAAATTCAGTGTGTTCATTTGATATCGTTACTTTGGCATTATAATCAACTTGGGCAGTAAACACAGGAAGCATTGATATATAATTTTTTTCAGGTGAATAGAAGGAATTGACATTAGGCACAACCCACAATATTTTTGGTTTTAGATTCGTCTCTTCCGAAATTTCTCTCAACGCGGTTTGATACGCCATTTCACCCGCATGAATTGATCCGGAAACCATTTGCCACAAACCGGGATAGATTTCATTCTCAGATCGCTTGAGCAACAAAAATTCAATTTTATTTTTTTTAATTCTGAAGATATGTGCTTCAATCATATTGGAAATTATTGGTAACATTTTACTTCTCAATATTTTTAGTTTATAAGATTTTCTTGTTCAAATTTTATTATTAACTCATGTTACGCGCGACTAAGAGATGAGATCTTTTAGCAATCAATTTCAATCATCAAAGTCTGAATGCAAACCTTATTTTGATGTAAATTCGATTCAAAAGTTAAAGCCGTCATCTCTATGCACTGAAGTCCTCTGTGTAAGGTGATTTAAAAATATGCTCGTACTTCAGCACGAGCTGTGTGAACTACTTTGCTTCCGCTAAGAAGTCTGCCGTCATAATTTACTGTTGATTGTATGTTGGCTGTAAGCCGATAATCGAAATTCAGCCGCCAAAAATAATTTTTCCCGATTGCATTCCCACGTGTTAATTCGAAAGGAAGAAAATTCTGGTTTGCTTTACCAATCAGTTCCGATCTTTCAACTTCCATTCTTAATCTTCCGCTTCCGGCAAATGAGAAATTGAGACGTAAAGCTTGTGAATTATTATCGATAATTGTCGGCACATTCGGGTAATCATCTTCGCTTCGGCTAACTTGAATCTTAAATCCAACCTCAATGTTTCTTTCCGGTCGGTATGAAAAATCAGATATTACTTTATTTGAGTTAATTAATCGCTTTCTGTTTGATGTGACAGGGGCATAAACATTATCCTGCTCATTTATAATATCAGTTTGATTGCTGAATTCTTTAATCAATCTAAAACGGATTCGCAGACTTCGTTCACGATTATAAGCTCTTTCAACTCCACCCGAAAACTGATTAAAACTTTTTCTCTGTGAATAACGAAACCTAAATGATAAATCTTGATCATTTTCATTGACAAAAAAATCCTGCTGAATTAAATTGAATCCGCGGATAGTTGTAGCTTCATTTTGAAATGCAGAAAAATTGAGTAGATAAATTTTCTTAAAATCTGTTTCCTTACTGTTCTCTTCAACCCGCCAGTAAGTTTCGCTGGAAAGTGCATTAAGTATTTTTTGAAATCCATTTCCACTTGAAAAGAATTTTCCAAATTCAACTTTCCAGCGGGTGCTTGTTTTCAAGTCAATTACAGGGAATAATTCTTCGGTCGGTAAAGTTATTTGGATAAATTCACCATCAAAAAGTGTTGGTTCAAACTCGTTTTCATCAGCAATACCATTATTATTTAAATCACCAACGTAAATGTAATTGCCTGTTCCCTTTTCGACTTTGATAAAAACTTTTTCCAATCGTGCAGATTTTTGAGTTGAAACTTCATAGTATAAATCTCCAGACAATGGTGACCATAAACTAAATTTTGATTGAGAACGGATAAGTATCGTTTCATTATCTAAAAATCCCTTCTGCTTAAAATCACTTGTGTATTTTTTCTGTCGAAAGGTAAGATTTAAATAAGAATTAATTTCTCGAATACCTGTATACGCCAAATCATAAAATTGCGCTGTTGATCGGGATTCACGAAACATAATTCCTGTGATCGGGAAATAATCATTCCGTAAAGAAAATTTTGCCGAAGCATTAAATCCTTCAAACTCTTTCAACTCAACGAATGGGGTTAATTCATAATATCTTAAGCTGGTTGAAATCAGCGAATCCAGATTTTGCCTGTAGTCTTTTCTATCTTCAGCTAAAAATTCTATCCCAGGTTTCAGATTCCAAATTAAATAATAAGCTGAACCTTTTTGTCTTAGCCAGTTGCTTTTCAAGCTGACGTTTTTATTTGATACAAAATCCAAATTGTAAATAGCGTTAAAAGATTTCTGATCTGAAAATTGGATTGTGTTGTTGTAACGATCAGTTTTGAAATTATCGCCGCGTCGTAAGAAAGCAAATGAACTGAGTATTTTTAATTCATCAATTGGATAAAGTTTAACTGTCAGCTCTCTCAGCTTTTCATCAACTTGTTCCGTGATTGACGAAATGTTGTAATTTCTATTGTACTCGACTTCATTAAATCTATCCGGCGATGTAAACTTTGACTGAACAAATCTGTCTTTATACGACAATCCAACTTTTCCTAAATTCAAATCACCTAATTGAATTTCCTTCGGATTCATTTGAAGGAAAATATTTGTGGCGTAACCATAATTATCACTATCATCAATACTCGATAATTTATTTCTATCCCACAAGCTTCCTGCATATTCAAAATTAAAAATGAAATCTTCAAATGGTTTCAGTTCTAATGCAACATTTCCTAATTGCTTCAGTTCAGGCAATGGCAGAAGAATGACCGGTGAATAATTTCCTTTTCCGATTCCGACGAACCTAAAATTGCCTAAACTCTCTCTGACATAATCTCCTTGAAATTCTCCGATGTAACTGAAAGTAACATTAAAGATTGATAGTGAATCGCCTGGAGCATGGCGGTAATAAAAATATTGATTGTTGTTGATCAGTGTATCTACTCTCAAATATATTCCCTTCAAAACTCCAAAGGAATCAAGCGGTGCAAGCGATACACCGGATTTAAACGCTTTTAATCTGTCATCACCGGCAAAAGAAAGAATTTTTCTGTCGTCGTCTGACAGCGAAATATCAATGGGTGAATCTTCATTGTCACCTTCTCTTAGGTATTGAACTTTAAATCCGACCTTTCCATTAAATAATTCTGATGTTACACCCGTACCAAAAAAATTACGTGAATATCTTCTGTCAGTGTATTCAAATTCCACAATGATCCTGCTGGCAGATGTTATCAACCGCTTGGGAGTGAAAGTCAATTGAGCATTAGAATATTCAATCACATAATCATTGTTCTCTCCTCTTTTCAACTCGATGCCGTCTAAAAAAACTTTTTCTGTTCCGGCAATTGCAATAATCTCACGTTCACCATTTATTCCTGTTAAGCGATAAGGACCTTGCACACCATCAACACCAATGAAGGAGTTGGAAACAAATTTTCCTCGTGAACTTGCAACCGAGAAATATGCAGAATTATCTTCATAATTAAATTCACCAATCAGTCCTTGCAATTTGCGGTTGATGTACCCAAACTCGCCTTGACGTTTTTCAATTTGGTAATCGCCAAAAGTACCAACGGCGTTTGGATGTTTTATCTGGATAAAAACTTTATCAAGCTCCTCAAGACGTTCCGTATTTCCTGAAGGCTGAATTGGAGTATTTTCATCTGTAAGTGCGGCAACAATTTCAATATCTTGGGATAATCTTCCTGCAAGCTGCAAACGCAATCCGCTGTTGAGTGTGAAATCTTTAGTCGTTCCTACAGTAAAACCGCGAACTAAGGTACCGCTTTTTTCAATGTTAGAACCAAAAATTGATTCGGGACTGAAACTGCTTAAGACCGATTGAGGCACTCTTATCGTATCACCTCGCTGCTCATCATAACGCGTAATCAAGCTTCGGTTTCTATATTCTTTTAAGATCGGAATTTTGATTGCCTGATAAGTAACTATCAGGGTATCAAAAATTGAATACTGCAGCGTATCTGACAAAGAGAAAGCTGCTCGATCATAAACAAAGTTATAATCGCTCTTAGTTAGGATTCTGTTTCGAAGCTGAATGGTTTCGCTAAAAGGAATAATGTTGATTTGACTGATTTCATACCTGTTCGAAAAGTTAATCAGAATTGTATCCTGAACTATCTTCGAATAATACTTCGGCTGAGCCGAGATATATTCTTGATATGACAAAAGAATAAAAAGACTGAAAATTAACTTTAGATTGAATTTCAATTAAGAATAGTATTTGTGTATTTCCAATCTAAATTTACGAAGTTGTCAAATCAAGTCTATATTCCATAGTCGCAAGATATGTCATCCGCCTTAGGCGGATGGCATATCTAAAACAGTTAAGTTGATATTAAGGTACAAAACCTTCGAGGTTTGAGCAACTATTACTGACAGAAACCTCGAAGGTTTGACTGAACATGAAGAAAAATCACACTCCAAGTTTCGGTAAAAGAATCTGATTGTAGTTTTTTAATTTACCTCTAAGTACTTTTAGTTACTGGTGGATTAACTAAGAAGTAGCCAAAGCC
>DAIMIJ010000063.1:0-10855 GCA_036722835.1 Ignavibacteriaceae bacterium
TACTCCTCCAGCACGTGATTGGTCAGGACGACGACCGCGGGCCGCGAGGAGCGCGTGATGCTGATCGACACTCATCTTCCTGAGGATGCAAACGCGGGATACTATACGTTCCGTTACGAAGTTGAATTCATTAAGAAAGACATCTATCATTTAATTCTACTGATGCAGTATGGTTTTGATCTTGAATTTGATTATATAAATAAGCAATTGGGTAGAGTAGTTTCTGACTATGGTAATACTTTGGATGTAATTTTTCCACCAATATTTGCAAAAGAAAGAGAAAATATTTTATATACTTTAGGATTATTTTTATCTAGTGAATTAAGTTTTTGTAGATATGTAAATGTATCAAGAGAGGAAATAAAAGAATTCTTAGATTTTATTGATTCGAAAAATCTGCAGCTCTTTTATTATTCGCTTGGTCAAATAAATTTAACTCAACTAAGAGAGCAAACTATCTATTTACACGTTTTCTATTTATCACTATTTTTTGAAAACATCATTAAAATTATAGCAAGATCAAGTAACAAAAAGGAATTAGTGATTTCTTTTAGTGACCGTTTAGAAATGAAACAAACGATTGATAAATATTTTGACCAAGAGGGCTGGCGTCATGAACTTTCTTCTAACTGGAAACTGACTGAAGTGGTATTTGGTTCTGATATAAGTGAGAGAATATTAAATGAAATTACAAATGGCCAATTTCATAATAGAGAAGAATGGAATAAAATTATTAAAATGTTTTTGGTCAGCGGTTTTGCACGTAATTTATCTGCACATGAACATTCAAAGATATATCATATAGATAGAGAAGCATATCTAACTCTTGTGAATAATATTGTATCAGCTATCTGGTTTACTTGGAAATATGCCATCAGGAATAAATATATCTCGGTTGATCCATTAAATAAATAAAATGGCCAAAACATAAAGCCGACTTTGTCGAGCCTCGTCAAAAACGGGCGACCAAACCTACTTAGAAAGAAAATGCACTTCACTCGACAAGCAGATAGATGAGTTTGTGTACCAACTTTACGGATTGACGGAAGAGGAAATTAAGGTTGTTGAAGGAATTAATAACTAACTGAGAAGAATTAATATTTAAATAAGTAAAGGAGATAAAAATGACTGAACAAATTATTCACTCAATATTGCTTGCACTGCATAATATTGCTCTTGTTGGATGTGCGGCTGCACCATTCTATAACCGTGCACTTGTTTTAAAAAGAGGACAATACGGACCAAAACTTCATTATGAACTGGATAAAGTTGTTGAAGATACTTTGCAGGGAAATGCTCCATATTGCATTACATTTATTATTACTCTTATAATTACCGGCATTGCGATGCCATTTAATTACTATTTATTTCAGGGAACAATTAAGCAAACACACATAGTTTCTGTAGCTGCACTTACTGTAAAACTTATGGCTGTAGCTGGGATGGTAGTAATTATGTTAAGGATTTTTTACAGGATCAATCCACGGTTAAGAGAGCTTTTTGGTAAATTTTCACCGAGTACAAAACCAGATGAATCAACTGAGAAGGAATTCTTCACACTAAGGGCAAAGCGAAAATCACTTTGTGAGATATGTCTGATATTCGCAATCATAGTGCTGGTGGCGAGCGCTTTCCTTGGATTTAATGTTTAATTCAATTTTAACAGAATAAAATTCAAGGAGCTATTTAATGAAAATATTAATCTTAATAAACGATGCACCATACGGAACGGAAAAATTTTACAACGCTTGCAGACTTGCAATGACAATCCAAAAAGAACATTCAGAAATTGAAGTTCTTGTGTTTTTGATGGCAGATGCTGTAACCGGTGCACTTGTAAATCAAAACACACCTCAGGGATACTATAACATTGAAAGAATGTTAAAAAGTATTTTAAGCAAAGGGGGGAAGGTAAAACTGTGCGGCGGATGTATTGATGCCCGTGGAATTGCCTCACTTCAATTTATCGAGGGCAGCTTAAAAAGCAATATGAGCGAATTAGCTCAATGGTCTGTTGAAGCTGAAAAGGTTTTTACTTTTTAATTTTTTGAAAGTAAAAGCTATTTGAGGTCAATGTGTATGATTGGTTGAGTAGAAGTTAGCGGGATAAGTTATTTCTTATTCCCACTCTTTAAAATTCAACACATCAAAAAAGTTTAATAGAATTACAATCTTATTTTTATTCCTCCATTAATTATCCGACCGTCTGTTGGAGCATAAATTTCAGCAAAGACCGGATTAGACGGTGTGCCTGTGTACATTGGACTGTATTTAGATTGTCGTGTATCTAAGATATTTTCAAAATTTACAAACAAACTAATGTTTTCAAACATTTTTTCAATCATCAGTCCGGTTATCCAGAAATCGGTTACAATAGTTCCGTCACTAAGTTTTTGTTTACCGGTATAATATCCTTCGAGACCAATTCTAATTTTATCATGCTCTTCATACATCAAAACTATTCCAATTTTATTTTTTGGCGTAAGAGCTAATGGCTGTTCTGCTTGCATAAGATGTGTCCGAGCATCAATATAAGTATAACCGATAAAAAGCTTGAAGTGCTCATAAGTTATTTTTAGATTGATTTCTGTTCCACGTGTATCGTAATGTCCATCGAGGTTTTCGTATTTTAAGTAACCTACCGGTTCTATATCAGCAAGCGTAATCGGATCATTAATCCTGGTATAAAAGAAAAGCTGGTTAACAGTAAATGTGATTTCATCAAAAAGAATTGTTCTGAAATTAATATCCGCCGTAAAACCGATGGATTTTTCAGCTTCAATGTTGCTGTTGAGAGGAACAATATTTTTATAATTAATTTGTTCGGCATCCTCCGAAAACAATGAAGGAAGTTTGTATCCAAAACCACCCCCTATTCGTGATGTTAAAGACTTACTCAGTTTTGTTTGAAGTGAAATGCGTGGAAGTGTAAAGAAACCGTAATCAGGACTATAATCGCTTCTAAAGCCGCTTTCAAGAATTATATCATTACTTATGTCAAAAGTGTTTTGAATGAAGCCACCCAAAGTCAAATCTGAATAATTTCTATTTAATTGAAAACTGCTTTTATCCGTGAAATCATCCGTAACAATGTTAACTCCGAATATCCAATCAACATTTTCTTCTTTTACTGAATAAGATAGTTCACTGAAACTTGAAAACTCATCTCCCTTAAATACATATCCTGGCAATTTAATTTCTCTTTTAAATAATCCTAAGCTATTCTTAAAAATTATTTTCTTATTGTTTGAAATTTTGAATTCATATTTAACCTTTGTAGAGTATCTATCACTTGAATTTTCTTCGGAATAAGTAAATAGACTATCTACGTTCTTTTTAATTACCGGCATGCTGCCACCAAGTCTGTTCTCGGTTGTAATAGAGCCGCCTATCTCCAAAGCACTATTTTCATCAAGGAAAAAATAAAACATGGGATTAATGCTAAACCTTTTTATCTCAGGAATGTCCGAGAAATTATCGTTATTGTTGTCATAAGCCTTTTGGTTATTATAAGACGTAAAAAATTTAATAGCATAATTATCAAACCACTGCGAATAGAATCCGCTAACATCCAGCCCGAAGGCAGAAGTTCCGTTTGCGAGGAACGATAAATCTCTCTCTCTTTTCGGCTGTTTTGAAATTAAATTGATAAGACCGGCAATTGCTCCTTCACCGTATAGTGTCGATGAACTGCCTTTAATAATCTCGACTTGACTCAGATCTAAAGGAGGAATCTGGTTTATACTTAGACTACCGGAAAAACCCGCATATAAAGGAAATCCGTCTTTAAGTAATTGCGTATATCTTCCATCTAAACCTTGAATTTTGAAAGTTGAGTTTACGCTAGCCGCTGAAATTTGCTGTACCTGTATTCCAGTACTTTCACTTAATAACATCGAAATGTTTGAAGGATCCATACTTACTTTTTCATCAATTTCTTCTTCGGTAATAACCTCAACTCTTGTTGGTTCATCATCAATTAAGCGTGATGAACGAGTTGAAGTAACGGAGATTTCTTCAAGCTCTTCCGCCTGTTCTTTCATAACAATTACCATCATCTCACTTTCTTTATCTGGGAAGACAATTGTGATTATAGAATCTTCATATCCAATGTATGAAAATTTTAATGTGAAATTCCCATCGGGAATATTTTTCAAATCTACAATTCCTTCTTCATTCGAAGAAGAACCTAAACTTGTTCCTTCAACAATTGCATTAACACCGATCAATGGTTCACCAGTTTTTGCGTCTTTTATCTGAGCTTTAAAAGTATTCTGTGCAAATGCTGATGATGATATTAAAATAGTAAAAAATATTAGCGGAATTATTCTTCTCATAGTTATTCCTTGTTTTATTTTTGAATGAATTAAAATAAACAGAGCTATGAGACTTTGGGTGGTTGCCAGATTAAATTAGCATAGTGAAATGTTGGTTTGTTAATTGATGCAATTAAATAATTTTCTATATGGGGGATGGCTGTTATATAATTAGCTAAGACAATTTCAGAAAAAACGAAACAATTTTTGCATTGATTTAAAGGTGGACATTCACCTTGACAGTTTTCTTCTGCATTATCGAAAGTTTTTGTTAAAACAAAATCAATTTGCTCATCGCAGCATTCAGTATAAACAGCGCAAGGAATAAGCGTGATAATTATTATCAGATAAATAAGAATGTTGAATACGGATTTCAATATTTTAAGTTTTTATTATTTGAGTGTTCTTAATATAAGCACCGCCTTATGAAAAGAAAACATAATTTTTATTCGAATGATTCCGATCTAGAAAGTCAACTCCTAAATAGTAAAACAGAAATCGTCGAAAATTAATTGAAAAGAAAATGTGTCATACTCAATAAGCAACTGACGAACTTGTTTACCAATTGTACGGATTGACGGAAGAAGAAATAAAAATTGTGGAGGAAAGCGCTAAATAAAATACCTCATCCCAACCCTTCTCCTTATAAAGGAGAAGGACTTTTAAAATTTCCCTCTCCTTGTTAAGGAGAGGGACAAAGGGTGAGGTTGCCTTGGGATTATGACAAAGCATTATAATAGAAAATCAGAAATAGATAAACGAAGAATCCTTCGTAAAGAACAAACTTATTGTGAAAAACTTGTTTGGATGTTTTTGCGAGGTCGGCAAATGCTTGGCTATAAGTTTAGAAGGCAATACTCCGTAGATAAATATGTAATTGATTTCTATGGTCCAAAATTAAAACTCGCCGTAGAAATTGACGGTGATGTTCACAATATTCCCGAACAAAAAGAACATGATGAAAAGAGACAGGAAAAGTTGGAGCAATTCGGTATCACTTTTGTGAGGATAACAAATGAAGAATTGCTTGGTAATCCTAATAAAGTATTTGAGAAAATTGAAAAAGCAATTAAAACGGTGGTGCAAAATAAATGAACCCCACTTTATCCGCCGAAGGTGGACCGTCCCTCCCCTTTGGTAAAGGGGAGTCCGCCTATGGCGGAGAGGGAGGGGTTTATTAGGCTTTATAAATTTCTTAAAGTCCCCCTTTGGGTGATTTAGGGGCTTCTTTTATTCTTTCCAAAAAGAAACTGTGAATAACATCAGAACAGTAAAAAGTTCTAACCTTCCTAAAAGCATCAAAAAGCTCAGAATCCATTTACCAATTTCCGGAACTTGAGAAAAATTGGAAAGAGGTCCAACGGTACCAAGTCCCGGACCAACATTACCTAAACAAGTTGCGACAGCGCCTAATGCTGAATCGAAGTTAAGTCCTAAAAGTGATAGTGCCATCGAACCGAAAATGAAAATCATAATATAAAAAAGAAAAAATGCTTGAACATTGATTACAATTTCTGAAGACAGGGCTTTATTGTTTACTCTAATTGGAATTACGGCGCGTGGATGAATTAATCTTTTTAACTCGAGTAGACTATTTTTATAAAGAACATAGTGACGAATTACTTTAATGCTTCCACCGGTCGAGCCCGAACATCCTCCAATAAATAGCAGCACAAAAAAAACAATTTTTGAGAAAGGTGCCCAATTCTCATAATCGGAAGAAACATAACCAGTAGTGGTTACTAAAGAAACAACATGAAACAATGATTGTCGAAATGATTCTTCAATGTTGAAGGAAACATGAGGCAAATGAACAATTGCAATTACTACTGCAAACACTAAAATGAATAAACCGTAAAACCTAAACTCGTTATTCGTCTTGAGGAAATCAAATTTTCCGTGCAAAGCAAAATAATGTAATGTGAAGTTTGTTCCTGCAAGAAACATAAATAGGATCAGTACGTACTGAATGAAAGGAGAAGGGTATGCTGCAGTAGAGGCATTATTAGGAGAGAATCCCCCCGTAGCCATTGTTGTCAGCGAATGATTGATAGAATCGAACAGGGTCATTCCGCCAACATATAGTAGCAGCATTTCCACTATAGTCAACAGAACATAAATTCCCCATAAACGTTTTGCCGTTTCTCTTACTCTGGGATGGAATTTATCTTTTGTAGGTCCCGGAACTTCAGCAATAAATAGCTGCATTCCTCCAATACCCAGCAATGGTAGAATGGCGATAGATAAAACTATTATTCCCATTCCACCTAACCATTGAGTTAAGCTCCGCCAAAATATTAATCCTGCGGGGAGTTTTTCTATGTCTACAAGAATCGTCGCACCGGTTGTTGTAAAGCCCGACATAGTTTCGAAAAACGCATCTGTATAATTTGGAATTGCTCCGTGAATGACAAATGGCAAAGCTCCAAATATTGACATTACCAACCAGCCAAGAGTTACAATGAGGTAACCCTCTTTCTTTTTTATTTCACTTCCTTTTTCTTTCCTGTATATAAGCCACAGGATAAACCCGAAAATGCTTGTACCAATCCCTGAAATTAAAAAGGCTGGAATATCGTTGCCATTGTAGAGAATTGAAAAAATGATTGAGCTTAACATAAATAAACCGGTAAGCATTAACAGAAAACCGATGATATAAAGTATAGCCTTAAAATTCATTAGTGAAAGTATTTCTCGATTTTCTTAATTACACCGGGAAGGGCAAACACTACAACTTTATCGCCACCGTGAATTTGTGTGTCACCAATAGCAATGTGACCTTCGTTGTTCCGTATCATGCCTCCGATAATAGCTTCCTTTGGGAAATGAATATCTTTTATCTTTTGCTTGGTAATTGGTGAACCGGGATGGGCAGTATATTCATATACATCGGCATCAATACCCTCCAGAGTAGCAACCGCAATCACCTCACCTTTATGAATAAAACGTGAAATGTTATTTGCCGCAATCAGCTTTTTGTTTATTAATGAATCTAATCCGATAGTTTGTGTTAACGGGATGTAATCTACTCTGTCTACTAATGTTATTGTTTTAGTCACCCCAAGATGTTTAGCCATTAAGCTTGAAATAATATTTGTCTCCGCATCTTCGGTAACTGCAATGAAGGCATCCATATCAATTATACCTTCTTGAGCAAGTAAGTCAATATCTCTTCCATCGCCGCGAAGTACTAAAGTATTTTTTAATTCATCAGCCAGATCAATACTTTTCTGTTCATCTGACTCGATCAATTTAACATTCATCGTGCCTTCAAGAAGTTCGGCAACTCTTTTTCCAATTCTTCCTCCACCTAAAATCATAATGTTTTCAAACTTAAGATTTTCTTTACCGGCAAGCTTTAGCGACATTTCTATTCCTTCTGGATTTGTGATTACAAATACCTGATCATTGAATAGAAATTTATCATTACCGGTTGGAATAATTGTCTTCAAGTTCCTATGAATGGCTACTATTCTAAAATCAACGCTCGTATATTCGTGTGCAACCTCACTGATTTTTCGTTGAATCACCGGTGCATTTTTATCGAGCTTTAAGCCGAGTATTGAGAGTTTACCCTTTTCAAATTCGAGGACATCTGTGGCGGCAGTTCTGAAGATTAAGCTTACAATTTCTTGAGCAGCCATCTCCTCAGGATAAATCAAATAATCTATTCCGAGTTGACTGAAATTAATTCCTGAGTTGGAAGAGAGATACTCTGCGTTACCGACTCGTGCAATACATTTTTTTGCTCCGAGCTTTTTACCAAGAATAGCGGTTGTAATATTAACTTCCTCTGAGGATGTAACAGCGACTAAAAGGTCAGCTTTTTCGATCTTTGCATCCTTTAAAGTTTGAATGCTCGTTGATGAACCATGAATAGCAAGGATATCAGTTAAAGAACCAGCATATGTAAGTTTTTCTGAATCCGCATCAATGGCAACTATGTCATGAGATTCTTTAGATAGCTGTTTCGCAAGATGGAAACCAACGCTACCCATTCCTGCAATTACTATTAGCATAAGAAATAAAATTTATTTAATGAATTTTCAATCTCTTTATTACAAAAATGAGCCATTAAGAATTAAACCTCTGTGGTAATAGGCTTATAAATTTTTTGAAACTCTTTTGCTTTTCTTTCTTTCCAAGCTCCTTTATGATAGGCGTACCCCACAACCAGCGGCATTGCAATAGTTGCTTCGGAGTAAACCATTTGTTCATAAGTCATTGAAACCTTTCCCCACGAACTTGCTTCTTTTAGTGTAGAACCAGATAGAGCTCCATCCCGCTCATCGGCAACCGTAATCTGAATTGCATATTTATGCATTGGGGCATTTTCAGTTAGAATATCTGCGGCAACTACGATATCCTGAGTAAAGTTTTTGGGCACTCCGCCGCCAATCATGAAGATTCCTGTTTCCTTACATTCGAGTTTTATTTTTGTCAGTTCAAGAAAATCTTTTGCAGAATCAATTGAAACATGTTTCGCGGGATTTTCTGTTTGATGGACTATAAATCCAAATCCGGCAGAACAATCAGAAAATGCAGGAACAAATATTGGAACATTCTTTTTGTAGCAAGCATAAATTACTGAGTCATCAACTTTTGGTCCGCCATTCTTTTCCAAATATCTGCCAAATTCCCATAGTAATTCTCTTGATGAGTATGGATGCGGTTCAATACTGTTAAAAATTTTTGCAGTTGTTTCATCGCAAATTCTTAATTCATCTTCGTCAATGTACGTATCGTAAATCCTATCGATGTGAAGCTCTCGTAGTTCATTATCATCACTGAATGGGGTTCCTTTGTAATGCTTGAATCCCAGCGCCTCAAAGAAATCCTGATCAACGATAATTGCACCGGTAGATACAATTGCATCAACCATGTTATTCATCACCATATCATGGACTACTTTTTTTAATCCGGCACTGAATAAACTGCCTGCCAAGGTTAAAATTATTCCGCATTCTTTCTCTTTGAGCATCATCTCATAAATTTTAGCAGCGCGGTTCAAATCTCTTGCAGAAAAAGCCATGTTTTCCATTGCATCAACTAGAGGAACAACATTGTGCTGTTTTATATCTATATGTTCGATTACATCTTTTAAAAAATCTTTTTTTGTCGCCATCATGTTTCTCCTTTATTAAGTTATGTGGTTTCCCACAATTGAAATTGTGGGTTAAAAAAATATTTTTGCAAATTTAAGAATTCCTTGTTTCCACGGAACACGATGAGAGATTCCTGTTTTGTTTTTAAACTCATCAATATGTTTAAGATACCATTTATAATTACGCAGCAAAGCATCTTGATTTGAAAATTTTGGCTTATAACCTAAAATCTTTTCTGCTTTCTCTATAGAAACAAACGAATCTTTCGAAGCAGTCTCATAAACCCATTTGTAAAGAGGTGAAAGCTTTAGTGCTTCTAAGAATCTTAAAGTATAAATGATCGGCTTCTCGGGCAGGCCAACAATTTTCTTACCATAGCCCGCGTGGTCTAACACAGCTTGATAATCTTCTCGCATTGTTTTGAATTCTTTTGCACCAATGTTAAAAGTGTCATTCACAATTTTTGAATCGAGTGTAGCACACAAATAAATAGATTCACAAAGGTCTTCAACATCTAAAAGCTGATAGCGATTTTTTCCATTTCCAATCATTGGAAATCCTTTGCCATCTCTTGCCCAGTCGAATAAAAGATCGAACACGCCTAATCTTTCCGGACCAATAAATGATTTTGGGCGCAGAATTGGAACACACATTCCATCTTTTCTGAATTTCAAACATTCTTCTTCTGCTAAGATTTTTGCTTTACCGTACGGACCAACACCATCAAGCTTATCGTCTTCATACAATGGATGATGATCAGGAATTCCATAAACAGCAGTAGATGAAATGTGAATAAATCGTTTTACTTTATGTTCCTTTGATGCCTCTAGTAAAATTCTGGTACCATCAACATCTGTAGAAAAGATTTCTTCGGGTTTATAAAGCGGAAGCGCTGCCGCAGTGTGGACAATTATATCAATTCCTTGAGTTAGTTCATTAACTTTACGTTTATCCCGAATATCACCAACAACATGCTTAATTTTATTTTGTATGTCAGGGTAATTAAAATCTATCAAGTCAAGTGAAACAATTTCATGTCCCTTTGAGTGCAAATAACGAATTAAGTTAATGCCTAAAAAGCCGGAACCACCGGTGATCAAAAATTTCATAGATTAAAAAGTTCCTTATTTTTTAATTATTGTTATATAAAAATTACTAATTTTAGGTTCGGCTTCAAAGAATACACGTTGATCAATGTATAGGCAGATATTTGAAGAAAAGAAAAATTCATAATTTATTTTATGGAAGATTTTAATTAAAAATGGCAAAGAAGTTAATCAAGGAAATGAACTCATTTTTAACATTTGCTGCGTCTTCTCTTTTCCATTTGCTGCTTTTCTTAATAGCATACTTTTTTACAGATATGCATTTGAACAAAGTAAATCCTAATTCCGGATATGTTCAGGTCTTTACTCAAAAAAGTGATGTGGAAAC
>DAIMIJ010000064.1:0-10585 GCA_036722835.1 Ignavibacteriaceae bacterium
GGTCGAGTTCTCGGAGTTACTTCAATCATAAACGAAAATAATATTTTGGAAGCTCGAAAGAAAGCTTATTTAGCAATTGAAAAAATTCAGTTCACGGATATTTATTTTAGAAGAGACATCGCGGCAAAGGCAATAAAATCTGAATAATATTTTATACCCATCTTTTTAATTCATTTCATAGTTTTTACATTGCAGTAACTAATTATTGCAAGACTAATTAAATTATAATTTTAGTATGATTCCTCTTCACACTCACTCAAATTATTCTTTGCTTCAAGGTACGGGTACAATTGATAACTTAATTACCAAAGCAAAGGAATATAATCTTCCATCGTTAGCTTTGACTGATACGAACGGTATGTATGGGTTAATTCCATTTGCAAAGAAGTCACTTGAGAGCGGAATAAAACCGATCTTAGGAGCTTATATTGATGATCCCAAAAGCTCAAAAATTAATTGTTTAGTACTTGCTAAGAATATCGAAGGTTTTTCGGAACTCTGCAAACTTATAACATTAAGGAAACTTAACGACGATTTTTCTCTTGTAAATCTTCTAAATGTTACTTTTAAAAACTTATTTATTATTTCAAGGTCAATTGATTTACTCAAATCGGTTAAAAGGAAAGATGTTTATGCTGAATTAAATTCTGTAAAATCACAAAAAAGTAAAAACAGAAATCTTTATGAGTTTTCTAAGTTAAATAATTTAAAATCAATCGTTACAAATCCTATTTACTTTCTGAATAAGGAAGATTATCTAACACATAAAATTCTTACTGCGATTAAACTGAATAAGAATATTGATAATCTTTCTACAGATGAAGTTGCTGATGAAGAATTCTTTTTCAAAAACCCCGCTGACATCGAAAATTCATGGAGGCAACTGCCTGAGCTTTTTCAGAATATTGATTACATATCTGCGAATTGCAATGTGGATTTAAAATTAGGTGAATTCAAATTTCCATCTTTTAATTTACCCTCTGGCGAAACCTCGTTTTCCTATCTTCAAAAAATATCTTATGATGGTTTAGCTCGACGGTACGATCCAATGTCCGACAAAGCAGCTAAAAGATTGGAATACGAATTAAGTGTAATAGACGAATTAAGTTTTACAAATTATTTTTTGGTTGTATGGGACATTGTTAAAGAAGCAAAACGCAGAGGCATGATGACAATTGGGAGAGGGTCAGCAGCAAATAGTTTGGTTTCTTATTGTTTAGGTTTAACAGAAGTAGATCCTGTGAAATATGATCTTTACTTTGAAAGATTTCTTAATAAAGGCAGAAGCTCTCCGCCGGATGTTGATATTGATTTTTCATGGAAGGAACGGGATGAAATTGTTCGATATGTTTTCGAAAAATATGGTTATGAAAATGTTGCAATGATTTCCACTCATGTTACTTTTAGAGCGCGTTCTGCTTTTCGTGAAGTTGCGAAAGCTTTTGGCATATCAAATGAAGAAATTTCTAAGCACAGCAAGTATATCCCATGGACGAGCGCAGAGAACCTACCTAATCTTGCTCAAGTTTTTCCCGAAGCTAAAAATCTAAATCTTAATAATGAGCCGTGGAAAACCATCGTGAATATCGCAGCTAAGATTGCTAATTATCCCCGACATCTTAGCATCCATCCCGGTGGAATTGTAATTGCTCCAAAGCCGATCACAAAATACACAGGACTTGAGTATGCAAAAAATAAAGGATTAGGTCTGATTATCACTCAACCTGATATGCATGGAATTGAAGATTTAGGATTAGTGAAAATTGATTTGTTGAGTCAGCGTTCGCTCGGTGTGCTGCGCGATACGATGAATAAATTAAATAGCAATGATTCTGATTGAGCTTTTAAAATGCTGAGTGATAATTAAATTTAATTAACCAGAACTTCAGATGCCGCATCAACGGTAACGTTACTGACGGATTTAGTTTTTTCTGACAAGTAAGTGTAAATAACAGGAATAACAAAAAGTGTTAATACTGTTGAGAATATTAATCCGCCAATTACTGCTATACCCATTGAAGACCTGCTTTCAGCACCTGCACCAATTGCTAATGCAATTGGGAGTGTTCCAAGTACTGTTGATAAGCTTGTCATAAGAATTGGGCGTAGTCGCAAGCGTGCTGCCTCTTTAACTGCCTCAACGACATTCAATCCTTGAGCTTTCTTTTGGTTTGCAAATTCTACAATCAAAATTCCATTCTTTGTAACGAGACCGATTAACATTATCTGTCCAATTTGACTAAATATGTTTAAGGTTTGATTAAAATACCAAAGCGAGATTACTGCTCCTGCGATAGCCAGTGGAACTGTAAACATTATTATAAGTGGATCGCGGAAACTTTCGAACTGTGCCGCAAGAGTTAAATAAATTAGAACCAGTGCTAATAAAAACGTAAAAAGAAGACTCGAAGAACTTTCGACGAAATCCTTGGAAGCACCTTGCAATGCAGTTGAGAAACTCTCATCCAAAACTTTCTTGCCTATTTTGTCCATAGCGTCAATACCATCGCCAATTGTTTTTCCGGGTACAAGACTCGCTGAAAATGTTGCACTGACGTATCTGTTAAATCTATAAAGCTGCGGTGGACTGCTTCGCTCATTTAATGTGACTAAATTATCAAGCTGAATTAATTGATCTTGCTTATTTCTTACATAAATTGAAGTAAGATCAACAGGTTTATTCCTGTTTTCTTTGAAGACTTGACCAATCACTTGATATTGTTTTCCATTCATTACATAAAATCCAAAACGCTGTCCGCTATAAGCCAATTGGAGCGTTTGGGCGATATCCAAAGCTGAAACACCAAGTTCACGGGCTTTTGTTCTATTGATCTCAACAGTAATCTCCGGTTTATTAAACTTCAAATTTACATCCACATTTGCAAATGTCGGATCTTCTTGTGCTATTTCTAAGAACTTTGGAATAACATTTCTTAGCTTTTCAAAACTGGCAGCTTGAATTACATATTGAACGGGTAATCCTCCGCGTCTTGTAGAAATAGATTGACTTTGAACAACAAAAGAACGTGCATCGTTCAATTTTCTCGTCAATCCGGTAAGCTGTTCGGCAATATCCTGTTGGGATCTCTTTCTCTTCTTCGCGTCACTTAAAGTTAATCTCACAAACCCGCTGTTAGCTGCATTGGAACCCCCACCACCAGCAGTAACAGAAATGATTGCCTCTGTTTCCGGAACTGTTTTTTTTACAATATTGGTCAGTTCAGTAATATATCTATCCATCGCCTCAAATGAAGTTCCCTCTGGCATTGTTGATTGAATACGAATCTCGCCTCGATCTTCAATTGGTGCAAGCTCCGATTGCAATGAGGAACCAATCAAGTAGATCAGAAAAACTGAAACAATCATTATTGCAGGTGCCAACCACCGTTTTTCCATAAAAGAATTCAAGGCATTCGTATACGATATTTCCAACCATGTAAAAAACGGCTCGGTTTTGTAATAAAACCAACTATGCTTTTCTTTTGTCTTTAGCAATCGAGAGCTGAGCATTGGCGTTAGTGTTAAAGCAACAAATGCCGATATAATAACTGCCCCGGCGATTACAACTCCAAATTCTACAAATAATCTTCCGGTAATTCCCTGTAAAAACATTATTGGAAGAAATACGGCTGCAAGTGTAATCGTCGTAGAAACTATTGCAAAGAAAATTTCTGATGTGCCTTTCATTCCGGCTTCAATCGGATTCATTCCGTCTTCAATCTTACGATAGATATTTTCTAACACAACTATTGCATCATCCACTACAATACCGATAGCAAGCACAATTCCAAGCAAGGTTAGAACATTTATTGAAAAGTTTGCCGCGTACATTATGAAAAACGTACCGATCAATGAAACGGGAATTGCGATAATGGGAATTAATGTTGTGCGCCAATCGCGGAAGAAAAAAAAGATTATCAATATAACAAGTGCAAATGCAAGCAGAATAGTTTCTTTAACCTCTGAAATTGAATTGCGGATATATTTTGTTACATCAAATCCGATTCCAAGCTCAATATCTGCAGGTAAATCTTTTTTTATTTGATCAACACGCTTATAAAATTCATCAGCAATCTGAATAAAATTAGCTCCTGGCTGCGGTATTGCAACAACACCGACCATTGGAACACCATCCCGTCGAAGAATTGATCGATCATTTTCAGGATATAATTCTGCGTTGCCTAAATCTTTGAATCTTACAATGCCGCTCTTCGATTCTTTTATTATTAGGTTATTAAAATCATCAAGACTTTCCAACCTGCCGAGTGTTCTAACAGTCAATTCAGTATTATTACCTTCAATTCTGCCGGAAGGCAGCTCAATATTTTCTTTATTCAGTGCATTGCGAATATCCAGCGGAGTAATATTAAATGCGGCAAGTTTTGCAGGATCCATCCACAAACGCATCGAGTATCTGCGTTCTCCCCAAATATTAATCTGGCTTACTCCAGGTATTGTTTGCAATCTTTCCTTGAAAATATTTTGTGCTATATCTGTAAGTGCAAGTAGATTTCTTTTATCACTTTTAACATTCAAGAATATGATTGGTATAGCATCAGCATCGGCTTTTGATACTGTTGGAGGATCAATATCCTGAGGCAATCTTGATCTAGCGATGGAAACTCTATCTCTAACATCATTCGCTGCTGCTTCAAGATCAATGGAAACATCGAACTCAACTGTTATCGAGCTTCGGCCATCTCTGCTTACAGATGTTAATGAACGTATTCCCGCAATTCCGTTTATTTGCTCTTCTAATGGTTCTGTTATCTGAGATTCGATAACATCTGCATTAGCACCTACGTAATTTGTAGAAACTGTAATGATTGGTGGATCAATGCTTGGGTATTCTCTTACACCTAAGAATGTATAACCGATTATTCCAAATAATACGATAACAATCGACATTACTATGGCGAGCACCGGTCTGCGAATACTTACTGATGATAAACTCATATTAATTTAATCTAAATGTCATTTCAAATTATTTAATAAACTTTATTTATTCTCACGGTTCCATTTGGTTTTAGCTGAATTATTCCGGAAACAATCAGTGAATCACCAATACCCAATCCCGAAGTGATTTGAATTTCTTTTTCTGTTCTGATTCCTGGAGAAACGAGCTGGGGAACAGCTTTTCCATTCTTATAGATAAATACTTTTTCTCCTTCAAAGTCGGGTACTAGCGCTTCAGTTGGTATCAGAATTGATTGATCAAGGTTTTCAAGTACGATGTCAATTTCAACATAAGCTCCTGGAGTTAGTTCACTTTTATCATTTGGTATAAGAGCGCGTGCCTGAACGGTTCTTGTATTCTGATCTATTTTTGGTTCGACCGCATAGATTCTACCATTGTATGTCTTTCCAGTAGCACTAAGTTTAACATAGATTGTTTTTCCTTCTTTAACCATACCAAAATATTTTTGTGGTACGGAAAAATCTACTTTCATCGGATTGATACTTTGTATGCTTGCAATTGGAGTCAGCGGAGAAATATAACTTCCAACACTAACTGATCTTAATCCAACTACTCCATGAAACGGTGCAATGATTTCAGTTTTTGCGATTTGCGCTTCTGTAAGTTCAACATCTGCTAGCACTGAATTTAATTCACTTAATTGAAGATCATACTCTTGCTGGCTGGTAAGATTTTTTTCGAGGAGTTGTTTGTATCTGTATTCTCTATCGCGCGCAAGTAACTCTCTTGACTTGTTCTTTTTTAATGTTGCTTGAAGCTCTGAATCGTTAATCTTAACTAATACTTCACCTTTTCTCACTCGTTTACCTTCATTGAACATTATGTTAGTTACTTTACCGGATATTTCGCTGCGCAGTTCAACCTCTTCATTACTGATCAAAGTGCCGTTGGAAAATATTTTGTTCTGCAGAGGTTTTGGATTTACTATCCAAACATCAACTGAGACCTGTCTTGATATTGGATTTACTTTAGAATTATTGTCCGCATCTTCACTTGTTAAATTTAATTTTGGGATAAAGAGAATGGCTAACACTGCAACCACACTTATCCAAATAATTAATCGTTTTTTGTTCTTCATTTTTTACCTTATTAGACTCAAAAACTATCTATAATAAAAATAAACAATTTAGGTCTATGAAGTGCAGTGAATGAATAGGGCAATTAATTTAGGACTAAATAATTAAGTACAAAAGGATAATAAGAAAATAAAAATGCCGCTGCATAAACAAATCCAGCAGCTCCGTAATCTGAGAAAGCCTGCGGGGCGTCCTATAATTGCCTTCCTGATTACTTTAAGAACAATATTTTGGGTAAACAACATTTGCTTCTGACTTACAGCCAATTATCAGAAAAGTAATAGGAACCAAACTAAGAATTTTTACTACTAAAGGTTTCATTTAATCCCCTGAATTTTTGATTGGATAAAAAAAGCGATGTCCTGTTAGAACATCGCTCATAACATTTTTTTACTTATTTCTTCCGCCTCTGTTACCTTTTGGGCCTGTACCATCGCAAGTTCCAGTACCGTTACCTGTGCCGTTGCCCGAGCCATTACCAGTACCGTCTTTTGGACCTATACCATTGTTTCCATTTCCATTTCCAGGACCATATTTATTACCACCAAACTTTGTCTGATTGTTTTTACCCTTCATATTCTTTTGTCCGGTTCCGTCTTGCGGTCTAACAAAATCAGCATCTTTTCCGTTTGGAATCCCGTCGCCATCAGAATCAACCGCATTATCATTTATTCCATCTCCGTTAAGATCAACAAATCCTTTCGTTCCATTATTCCCTTTTTTGAATTTTGAACCGGAATAATCTTCATCTCTTCCGTTTGGAATTCCGTCACCGTCTGCATCAGGTGCGTTATCATTATAGCCGTCGCCATTAACATCAACAAACCTGTTACTGTGCTCTTTGGTTTGAAGCTGAGTGTTTAGTTCGTTCTTCACCTGGTTTTTAATTTGATTTTTTTCTTGCTTTGGTTCATCCTGGGCAAGCAGGTTTGAAACGAAAAACAATACGTAAAGCACTATTACGGATAATATGCTTACGAGACTTTGGATTTTCATTTTAGTACTCCTTTTTTTATTGTGATTTATTTAATTCAAGAGTGATAGTCCAAAGGTTGTGCCGAAAAAAAAGAGTCTTTTTATTCGAATATGTGAACTATTTTTATTTGTTCGACTATCACGACGAATGACGGCGACTGAATGGGCGAAATCAAAATTAATATTTGTTCTTCTAGTATAATATTCTTTTCATATAAATAATTATAAAGTAATTTAGTGTATGAAATTCAAATTTAAATTATCACCTAAAGCAGTAGTATCAATAACCGCTTTAATTGCGGTGGTAATGCTAACCTCATCCTTCATTGAATTAAACCAAAGTAAGAAGGAAATATATCAGCTGCTTTATGAACACTCAGCTTCATTGCTCGAATCAATAATTCAAAGCAGTACAAATACTCTTAATTCTAGCTTTGAAATAGAAGATTTGATTGCACAAAGACTATTCGATAATGCAAGGCTGGTAAAGAAATTAGATAGTCTTAATTCGTTGAGTAAAGATGAGCTGATTAAAATCGGGAAAGAGAATAATCTTTACAGGATAAATATTTTTAATAGCAAAGGTGACAGAATCCTATCCAATCGTGTTCCGGAACCGAATCACATTCACGGAGAAGAAAATATTAATCGTTATGATGAACTTGCTCCGATTCTAAATAATGAAGTAAGGGAATTAATTATTGGATTAAAATCAGCAGAGTTTTCTGATGGAGAAAGATTTGCAGTCGCAATTGCACGCGCAAATTATAAAGGTGCAATTGTTGTAAATATGAATGCAGAAGATTTTCTTGAGTTCAGGAAAGAAATAGGAATAGGTGTCATTTTACAAGGAATGTCTCAGCAGCATGGAATTGAATATATTCTACTTCAGGACACTATAGGAATTCTTGCTGCGAGTGAAAAGATTGATACTGTTGAATCAATAACCGAATCAGAGTTTTTAAAATCAGCTTTAAAAAGTAATTCTGTTTCTGCAAGAGTTACTATCCAAGGTGGAACAGAAGTCTATGAAGTTGTCAAAAGATTTATGCTAGATAATGATTTGATCGGATTATATAGATTAGGTGTATCACTAGAAGATATAAAAAATGTTGAAAACAGAATGCTGAGGCGATTAATTATTATTTCCTTAATCCTTGCGGCTATTTCAATTATCGTCCTAAGCATAATCTTTACGGCTCAAAACTTAAAAACAATTTCAAACGAATATGCAAAATTTAAAACACTGACTTCTTCTGTACTTGAAAATATGAGTGAATCTGTTATTGTGTTTGATCAAGAAAGCAGGATCACATTATTTAATAAATCAGCAGAAAATCTTTTTAGGATTAACTCTACTGAAGTTATAGGGAATAAAATTAATGCAATTAATGATGGCGTACTGAGCTTTCTGGAATCAAGGATTAATAATCCTAACGAGCTAAATCCAAATTTTGAAAAGAAAATTTTATTAAATGGCGAAGAAAAATCACTTTCTTTCAGCACTTCTCTATTGGATGATCCGGAAGTGAACCAAATAAGCTACACTATAGTGATCAAAGATATGACTGAAACAAAACGCCTTGAGGAAGAAGCTAAAAGAAATGAAAAACTATCTGCTATGGGAGAACTTGCATCAGGAGTGGCACACGAAATAAGAAATCCCATTAATGCTATTGGGATGATAGCGCAACGGCTGAACAAAGAATTTACTACAACTTCCAATCAAAATGAGTATTCTGATATAACACAGCTTTTACGAACGGAAGTAAACAGAATTAACAAAATCATCACGCAATTTTTAAGTTACGCAAAACCAATTGAATTAAATTCAAAGCCGGTGAATATTAAATCTCTCTTTGATGAGGTTTATCAATTGTTTGAAGATCAGGCGAAACAAAAAGGAATTAGAATCATCAAAACATACAGCGATTCGATAATTATTAACATTGATCGTGATCTTATAAAACAATCTTTAATGAATATATTACAAAATGCTATTGACGCAGTCAGATATAATGGTGAAGTTAATTTGAAATACCTGAAAGTGAGAAATGATGCAATAATTGAAATATCAGACAACGGTGCTGGAATTCCTGATGAACAGCAAAAGAAAGTATTTGATCTTTATTTTACAACAAAAAAAGATGGTAACGGTTTGGGGCTAACAATTTCGCAAAAAATTATATTGCAGCACAAAGGATCTATCAGTTTTATAAGCAAATTAAAAAAAGGAACAACATTTAAAATTATTCTGCCAATACAATGAAAGACTATTCAATATTAATAATAGATGATGAAGATTCCCAAAGGAATGTCCTGAAAGGTTATCTTGAAAAAAAAGGTTACAAAATATATTCTGCATCATCCGGGAATGAGGGAATAAATTTCATTCACAATAACTTAATTGATATTGTGTTATCCGATTATAAAATGGCTGATAAAACTGGACTCGAAGTTTTAGAAGAAGTTAAAAAGATAAACCCCGAAATAAGTTTTGTGATATTAACTGCATACGGTACGATTGAAAATGCAGTTAAAGCGATGCGATTTGGAGCGTTTGATTACATCTCAAAACCTGTTGATCTTGATGAGCTTGATTTGACATTAGAAAGAATTATCGAGAATAAAAATTTAAGATCAGAAATCCGTCTTCTTAAAAATCAATTACAAGAAAAATTTAAATTTGATTCGTTTATTTCGCATTCACCAATCATGGAAGAAGTACTAAGTTTGGCTTCTCGTGCAGCTGATAGCAAAGCAACAATCCTAATTACGGGTGAAAGCGGAACTGGAAAGGAAGTTCTTGCTAAATCAATTCATTACATTAGTCCTAGAAAAGATAAACCTTTTATTGCGGTTAATATCCCGGCGTTGCCGGAAACTTTGCTTGAAAGTGAGTTATTTGGACATGAAAAAGGTGCATTTACCGGTGCTGAAAAAGCTAAAAAAGGCAGATTTGAATTGGCTGACAAAGGGACAATTTTTCTTGATGAAATTGGCGACATTCCAATTAATCTGCAGGTGAAACTACTCCGTGTATTACAAGAGCATCAGATTGAAAGATTAGGTTCAACTGAAAATATTAATATTGATGTGCGAATAATTGCAGCAACTCATCAGAATCTTGAAAATAAAATTAAAGACGGTTCTTTTAGAGAAGATCTTTATTACAGACTGAATATTGTTTCGATTTACATTCCACCATTGAGAGAAAGAAAAGAAGATGTAGTTCCGTTAACAGAATACTTTATAGAAAAATATTCCAAGGAAAATGCCAGACAAAAATTAGATTTCTCCAAAGAAGCAATTGATTTATTAATGAAATACAGTTTTCCCGGCAATGTCAGAGAACTTGAAAATATAATTGAACGTGCTGTTGTCCTTTCACGAAGCGAAGTCATAACTGTGAATGATCTCCCAAATGTTGTTAAAGGATACAAAGGTGAAAATGAAATTCCAGAAAAGGAAAAGGGGAATATGATTGAACAAGTTGAAGCCCTTGAGAAAAAATTAATTTTTGATGCACTACTGCAGGCTAATGGAAATCAATCTC
>DAIMIJ010000065.1:0-4223 GCA_036722835.1 Ignavibacteriaceae bacterium
CTTCCTTTATATTCTTTCTTTTCCCAATCGTTAAAATATTCTGTCAAGACGTCATTTATAACTCCTCCAGAAGCGGCAACAATCTGCATTTGAGAAGTTCCCTCATAGATATTTGTAATTCTTGCATCTCTGCTGAGGCGTTCAATTCCAAACTCATGCATATAACCTGTTCCGCCATGAATCTGCATTGAATCGTAGCAAATTTTATTGGAGGATTCTGATAACAAATATTTTGTCAGCGGTGTTAAAAGATTCAGAACCCTTGTTGCTTCTTTTAATCTTTCATTTAGTTCGGCCACTGGCTTTTTATCTGCCTTCAATCTTTCGACAAGAGTTTCAAGCATCTCTTTTTTATCAAGCCAAACACAAGTATTATAAAACAAAGATCTATTTGCTTCAAGTGATACACGCATATCTATAAGCATATTAGAAATTACAGGCAAATTGTAAATTGGTTTACCAAATTGCTCGCGTGCTTTTGCATACTTTAATGCTTGCTCATAAGCTTCCTGAGATATCCCGAGTGATTGAGCGCCAATTCCAACACGTGCTCTGTTCATCAAGTACATAACATATTTTAGAAGTCCGAATCTTCTCGCTCCAACAAGCTGAGCCAGAGTATCATTAAATCGAAGTTCGCATGTTGGTGAACCATGGATACCAAGCTTATGTTCAATTCTTCTGACTTTAACAGTTTCATCGCCATAACAAACAAACATGCTTAAACCCCGTGCATCTTTTGTTCCCGCTTCAGTTCTTGCAAGCACCAAAAGCACCTCGCCGTTTCCGTTGGTAATAAATCTTTTTACTCCGCGCAAAAACCAATTTCCCTTGTCATCTTGATAAGCCGTAAGCTTAACCGCCTGAAGATCTGAACCTGCATCTGGTTCTGTAAGTGCCATTGCACCGGTATATTTACCTGATGAAAATCCGGGAAGGAATTCTTGTTTTTGCTGGGCACTTCCAAATTCAGCAAGGGTTTTTCCAATATCCTGCAATCCAAATATATTCATCAGGGAAGCATCCGCACGGGAAATTATTTCAACCGCAATCATATAAATAGTGGTTGGGAAATTTATTCCGCCATATTCCCGTGGCAATATCATTCCCATCAGCTCAGCTTTGGAAAGAAGATTGAGTGATTCCTGAGTTCCTTTTGCATAAAACACTTTTCCATCTTTAAATACTGCACCTTCTTCATCAATAGCTTGAGATCTTGGAGCAATATAATTTGCTGCAATATCTCCAGTAATTTCTAAAATTTTTCTAAAATTTTCCTTTGCATCTTCATAATTTATGGGTGCGTAATTAAATTTTTCGGCTTGCTTATAATTATCCTCATAAAAATCCACCACTTCTTTTAAGTCCAATCTATCAAAATGAAAAAGCAGATCTTTATTATCGGTGAAAAAATTTGCCATTGGTTATCTCAACTTTTGTTTGAAAACGTTAATGAACATTGGAATTATTTGGATTGCATCACCAACTATTCCGTAGTGAGCAACTCCGAAGATTGGTGCATCGGGATCAGTGTTAATTGCAATTATCTTGTTCGATTCCTGCATACCGGCACGATGCTGAATAGCCCCGGAAATTCCGCAAGCGATGTAAAGTTTAGGACGAACAGTAACTCCGGTTTGTCCGACTTGACGATCAGGCGAAATGAATCCTGCATCAACAGCGGCACGTGTTCCTGCAACTTCCCCGCCGATTATATGAGCGAATTCTTTTACAAGCTCAAAATTTTCTTTTGATCCTAACCCATAACCACCGGAAACAATAATTGGTGCAGCTTTAAGATTTACTTTGTTCTCTTTGCGGTGCTGCTCGATAATTTTTACGATGTCATCAAGCTTTTCATGCACGTAAGGAATTTCTGTTATCTTTCCTTTGATTGGTTTACTTACCACTTCCATTCTCATCACACCTTCGCGAACGGTCGCCATTTGTGTATGAACATCGGGAGAAATAATAGTTGCGATGATATTTCCTCCGAAGGCAGGGCGAATTTGCAAAAGAAGATCTTTAAATTCCTCCTTAATATATTTCACATTGGAGATTTGAAGATCGGTGCAGTCCGCCGTAAGTCCGCTTTTAGTATGCGAAGCAACCCGCGGAGCTAAATCTCTTCCGATAACTGTTGCACCGTAAAGCATTACCCTCGGTTTATATTTTTCAACCAATTCATTTAAGATTCTGCCGTATGGCATTGTACGGTAATGAGCAAGCTGCTCATCATCAACTATAATTGCTTCATCTGCGCCGTATCTAAATGTCTCTTCGGCAATTGGTTTTATGTTATGTCCAAGTACAATTGCTTTAAGCGAACTCTTTAAACCATCAGCTAATTTTCTTCCTTTAGAAAGAAGCTCAAAGCTGACATCTGCCGGTTTACCATTTCGCTGCTCAACAAAAATCCAAACGTCTCTATTTTTTAATTCCATAATTTAACCCAGAATATGATCTGCAAGTAAGTTATCAATTAAGTTTCCAATTCCTTCTTTTGTAGGGGGAACTATTTGATGACTGCTGCCTGCTAAAACAACTGATTCAACTTTATATACTTTAGTCGGTGAACCATGAATTCCACATCTGCTTTCATCAAGCTTAAGATCATCCATTGTTAAAGTTTTAATGTATAAACCGCGCGTTTGATATTCATCCTGAAGCTGATCAATATAAAGGAGAGAATTTCCCTCAGTAAGTTTTTCAAGTTCGGAAAGTGTTTTAGCATTTTTGTAAGCCATAATTCGCTTTGCTTGAAATGGTCTTGGAAAAGCAGCATCTTTGATTACCGTAACTAAAACCGGAAGTGATGATTCAAGAATTTCGTATCCGCCCTCAATCTTCTTTTTAATTTTTACCGATGAATCACCGACTTCCAGAATTTCATCAGCGTAAGTAATCTGTGGAATGTTCAGCTTCTCGGCAGTTTGAGGTCCAACCTGAGCAGTATCGCCGTCAATGGCTTGTCTTCCTGCAAAAATGAAATCATAATTGCCGATTTGTTTTATTGCTTCAGCCAAAACATAGGAAGTTGCAAGAGTATCTGCGCCGGCAAATTTTCTGTCGCTGATAAGAATGGCTTCATCTGCGCCCATGTACAAACATTCTCTAAGAACGTCCGATGCACGTGGTGGACCCATAGTAAGCGCAGTTACCTTTCCGCCGAATTTATCTTTTACTTGAAGCGCGAACTCAAGCGCAACTCTATCTTCGTGATTAAAAATTGCGGGAAGCTTAGCGCGGTTAACGGTTCCGTCTTCCTTCATTACTTGTCCCGATATGTTTGCTGTATCGGGAACTTGCTTAACCATTACAATACTGTTTTTCTTCATAGATTTCCTGTTAAAAGATTGCGAAAATTACAAAAAAATTTTGTGGATTGACAAACGAGGGATAGAAATTCCCAAAATCGAATTACAAATAAGCAGAAACTAACCCAGTTCCTCACCAGTGAAATAAGAATCTCTAAGGAACTGGGTTAGTCAATCTCATCTATTTAATGTTTTCTAAACAACTTGCTTTCAAATAATTCATGAACTGTCGGCGAACATGGATAACATCATAATGCCCAAGATCTGTGTAAATAAAAATGATGCGGTTGTTTCTCAGATCATCATCTGAAAGATCAATTTCATTTTTAAAGATGTAAAGTATTTTCCACGAGTTGAAACATTCCATTAAATTTTGCGATTGATCTTTTGTCCCGCCATCTTTAGTATAAATATTAATGAATCTTCCATTGTAATGATCAAGCCAATGGGTATATTTTTCTATTTGTCCATAAAGTCCATCGAACAAAAACACTTCTTTAATGTTTTCTGTTAATTCGCCTCTCAATAAAATGTAAGATATTACTCTGTAACCGCCGCTATGACCTGAAAGAATGATATCTCCAATAGATTTGCTGCTTATCATTTCCTTTTCATAAAGGACTTCAACTATCTCATTTATAAAATTACGAAAGCCATTTTCATCTTCGAGCTTTCCGCCGAATGAATCGGGAGAGTTTTTTGGTCCTTGAGTGACAACGAGAATTGCATTTTTCCTGCTTTCACTGAATTGCTCAATCAATTTAAATTGACTAAGTACGCTGTCAATATTGTTATACCATCCGTGAAAGTGAATCACAAAATCATTTTTCGCTTGGGGTTTATATCCTTTGGGGATGAATATTAATACAGTGCTGTCGTTGTAGTGTTCTTGGAATGAATAGCTTT
>DAIMIJ010000065.1:4323-5488 GCA_036722835.1 Ignavibacteriaceae bacterium
GGGATGAATATTAATACAGTGCTGTCGTTGTAGTGTTCTTGGAATGAATAGCTTTTATTGCCATAAGTATGCCCGTTCATTCTTTTTTGATGAGGGAAAGGCGCAGAAGATAATTCTGAAATTAACACTTCACCGTACTGCTTGTAACTATCCATTAACGACTGTCCATACAGAAATTGAGTTTTACTGATTAAAAAGAATGGCAATAAAACTGAGGAAAAAATAATAATCTGTTTCATTTTTCAATTCTTTGAAGAAAATAAAAGATTGTTTTCAAAATCAAATATAAAATTTATTAACAGAATTTTTACGGCTAAACTGTAATTTCCAGAAGAATTTATAAAGGGTAAATGCTCAAACGGTTAAATCTGAACGAAAATAACCAAATTTTATTCGTTTTTTAATTGATAATTTCCCCACAAATATTAAATTACACCATCATAAAATTTTCTTACTTATTAGCGAAAGGTGTACAATGAAAATTTCCAGAATGAATCCTCTCAAAGGCGAAACGAAAACTGCCGCTTTCTTTGATGTTCAAACAGAAGAAGAGATAATCATCAAGGGATTTAGGATTGTAAACGGATCAAACGGGTTGTTTATGGCAGCCCCGGATGAAAAAGGGAAAGACGGCAAGTTCTACGATAAAGTAATTCTGCCAAAAGAATTGAAGGAGAAACTGGAAAAAATGGCACTCGAAGAGTATACCAGATTAAAAGGCAATTAGCAATTTTTTTTTTGCGCTTGCAATTATTAAGGTAATTACGAGCTTGTTTAAAATCTCGAGGGGCTTCTTCCAATAAAAGTAGGAACTTCATTAATGAAGTTCCTACTCGGTAATAATTTTTTTAAGATCAGCCACGCTAAAACTCTCATAACCCCAATCACCAGCAACATTTCCATTGTTGAGTAAAACGATTCTTGGCGGATAATCTTTAATTAGCGGGAAGAATGTCTGAGGAGAAATAATTTTGTATAGGAATGTAGTTTCAGCGGTTTCAAAAAATCCTTTGACTTGTTCTTCTTCTCCAAGAAATAAAATATAAAGCGGGGGAAAGTTATTCCAATCTTTTCTTGCTTGCCCAAGCTTACGAGCAGTTTCCATGCAGTCCTCGCAATCCAAGCTGAAAAGGCAAACCAGCTTAATACCCTCATCAAGATTAAC
>DAIMIJ010000065.1:5588-8877 GCA_036722835.1 Ignavibacteriaceae bacterium
AAATTTTTTATCAGTGCTTCAAGTGATGACATTGGAATAAGCTCACCAAAACAGCCGCAGCTTTTACTTCCGCTTCCGGTTGAAATTAAATAAACCAGGTGAATACAAAAAACCATAAGTAATAAAAATGAATATGGAATGGCTATCTTTTTAACAAACGGCGTTACAAAGAAACTTATTCCAAGAAATAATTCAACACTGATAATGAATCTTGAAAGGTAAGGCGCAAGATTCCAATTTGTAATTCCCTGATTGACTATGGTTAAATCAAATGCTTCAATCGGAAATAATTTTGATATTGCTGATAGAATGAATAGAGAACCAATTATAAATCTAAGTATCCAAATTAATTTGTTGTTCATTCTGCTTTATGCTTAAATCCTTTAATCATCCAATTTTTTGCGAGAACTAAACCGATAGGACTTATTATTGCGATGAATCCATAAATCAGCCACATAAATTCAGTATTCATTTGTGATGGAGCAACTCCTTCCGGCGCGTAGTGCATCAAGAACCAGCCCGAGTAAAGACTTGTAACTACTTTTGTTAAGAACCAGGGAAACTGACCAATGCCCATGTAAATGCCGGTCATTCCTTTGGGAGCTATCTCAGCAACCCACTGTAAAAACCTTGGCTGCCACATAGCTTCACCAATTGTCATAATTATCAAGTAACCAAAAACTGCAGGAAGTGAAGGTCCAGTTGCAAGTATAAAAGTCGGAGAGGCCATTACAAATGTTCCGATGATCATCATTTTGTAAGCATTTTTTTGAGCGGTTAAAGCCGCAACCATTGGTGTGAGTATAAAAATCAAAATTGGGTTGAAGTTTACGAAGAACTCAAAATTATTTTGTACCACACCGGTAAATGCTCTGCTAAAGTAAATTGGAAGCGTTAACCAATTGTGAGCAAATAAAGTTTGTACTGGAATCAAAATAAAAATGAAAAACATGAACCTGTAATCTTTTACTGGAAAGTTCTTTAGATAGAATTTAATTTTTTCTTTTGCAGATTTTTCTTCCTCAGCTTTTTTATCCGCCTCAATTTTTTCTTTGGTTTCATTGCTTGATTCATGAATTGCTGTCTCGACCGTCTTTTTAGTAAGAATAACTGCAACTACAATTATTCCCGCAACCGTTAAAGCAACATAAACCCAAAAGACAGCAAGAATTCCTTGACCGTTTGAATCAAATGCTTTTCTAACAGGAGGACCGATAATTCCCGGCAGGAATCCGCCAAGATTCATCAAAGCATAAAGCATTGCATAACCCATTGCAGAAGTTTTCTCGGTTGTAAATTGTTTTACTGCCGCATAACATGCCGGCTGGTAAATCCCATATCCTAAAATAATTCCTAAAATTCCCAGCATAGCAACAAGGTGAGCTGACGACCACAATCCGACATTTGAAGTAATGTTTGGAGCAATTGTTAAGAACAATCTGCCAATTAACATGAAACCTAAAGCGTAAAGAAGAGATTTTCGTACTCCTATCCAATCTACAGTTGCGCCAAGGAAAAGCATGGCAAGAGTAATGCCTGCAGTCTGAACACCAACCATCTGTCCCGCGCTGATGTCATCGAGTTTTATATAATTATTGAAATAGATAACCAGGTAGCCAACAATTCCGAAGTAGGTTATTCCTTCAAGCAAGTAAGAAAGATTTATTCCCCACAATGCACGTGATGCTTTAAATAAGTCTTTAAAAGGTTGAGTAACTTCACGAATAGTTTTTTGGATAACACCTTCATCATTTGAAGAGTTGGTCGTATTCAAGTCAGCCATTTTTCCCTCGGATTATTTAAGATTGAGTGGTCAATATTCTAGATTAAAAAATTTGCAAAAGTTTTAGCGCCATAACAAGTACTGCAACAATCAAAATCATCTTAATAAATTTCTCACCCTTGCGTACCGATACTTTTGCAGACCACCAAGCACCAAATGCATTTCCCAATGAGAGACTTATTGCCATTGGCCAGTTTACATTGTCTGTTAGAATGAAAAGTATCAATGCCGGAATTGTAAAGATCAACACTATAAAAACCTTGTGCATATTTACTCGAACTAAATCAAGCTTCATTAAATAGTGAAGTGCAGCCATTAGAAGGAATCCAACGCCAACCTGAATGAACGCACCATAAAAACCAATCGCAAACATTGATAGATACATAGGAATAGTTTTTAGTTTGACACTGCTGCTCGCGTCATCTTGTTTTGGCATTGGAATCAACAATGAAATGATAACGCCAATCATCACGATTCCAAGAATCGTCTCAAATGTTTCGTTACTGATTTTAACAGCGGCAACAGCGCCTGCAATTGCACCTGGTAAAGTTAAAAATGCCAGCTTCAAGCTTAATTTTGAATCATGATAATTTTCCCGCTTGAATGAATGAACGGCAGACAAGTTCTGAACCAGGATGGCAACTCTGTTTGTGCCGTTTGCGACCGAGGCATCAAGTCCGAGGAAAATTAGTGCAGGCAAAGTTAACGAAGAACCACCGCCGGCTAATACATTTAGAAACCCGGCAGCCGAACCAATTACGAATAGAAGTATTGATGATTCTAATGGTGACAATAATTTTTACCAAAACTTTAGGCAAAGTTAAGGAAAAAATTGTTTTTAGTTAGTAGTAAAACTCTCTTTATTTGCTAATTGATAGCGAAAATTGAATGGCTTCCTTCAGCTCAGTCTCAAAATTCTTCCCCCGATTTCTTCCGTACCAAAGATGAAGTTTTTTTAGGATACCAGATTTCTCAAGTCCTTGGGTTTTAAGTTCCGCAAATAAATTTTTTGCCTCTTGTGGTCTGGGTCCCCATCTGAAAAGTTCGTTACCTGTTGCGTCAAATGCAATGAAGATTGGAATGCTTCTTGTACCATTTGTAAGGTACAAATCCATAATATCAGGATTGGTATCTCTTAGAATTATTTTAAGATTAATATTCGGATTTAAATCTGCTATTTTTGAAATGTAAGGAATATTTTGAGCAGAATCCCCGCACCAGGTTTCGGAAATAATCATCCATGTTTGCGGCTTATCAATTTGATTAATTAAACTTATCAATTCATCTGAAACATGATGATGTTTTCCTATTCGATTCATTCGATGAAAATTAAGCTTTTTATTTTTCAGCCACTTATTTTCATCTTCCCTTAATTGCATTGGGTCAGATTTTTCTATTTCCGTTAAAGTCAAATCGAGATACTGTCGGTAGGTTAATCCGATTGAGTTTATTTTTTCTAATAGTGATTTGTTCATGGTAATAATAAAGTTGAAATTAATTTCTCTT
>DAIMIJ010000065.1:8977-10537 GCA_036722835.1 Ignavibacteriaceae bacterium
GAGCAGTGGTTTTTTGATTTTAGATATTTATTTTATTCTCATTCATTCTCAAGAACAAACTCGGCTGATGATATTGCAGTTTGCTGAGTGTTCATATCTTTCACGTTAAAAATCACCCTATAATTCCCCTCGGCATATGTTGAATCGAGATCGAATTGAGTTTCTAAATCAACATCGCTCATCTTTTCATTTTTCATTTTGTCTTCGGTTCTGCTTATCAAGGATTTAAGCGTATCACCCGCAGGAGTAACAAGATCAATATCATACGAAAGTAAAGCAGTGAACGTCTTGTTTTCTTCCTTTTGGAAAAATCCTTTAACTCTTGTAGTTGCATTTACTTCCCAGCTATCGCCGAGGTCGTAAGCAAATGCTTCCGCATTGTATGCCTCTAATTTTGATTTATCTCCGCCGCCGCATCCTGCAAGAATGAAAATATAAATTAAGAATGCCAATAAGAAATATTTCATAGTGCCCTCTTTAGTTGTGAAAGCTTAATAAATTTTATCCGTTCTTCTTTTGAAAATCCTTCATGAAACTTACTAAATCTTCGACTCCTTTTTTAGGAAATGCATTGTAGATTGATGCACGTAAACCACCGACAGAACGATGCCCCTTCAATCCATCAAATCCGGCAGCGGTTGCTTCACCAACCAATTTCTTTTCTAAATCTTCTGTTGCAAGATTGAAAGTAATATTCATTAGCGAACGGCTGTCTTTATCTGCATGACCTTTGTAGAATCCACCGCTTTCATCAATACATTTGTAAAGAATATCTGCTTTTTCTTTATTGATCTTATACATTCCATCCAAGCCGCCCAAACCTTTTAACCATTTGCAAACAAGATTTATAATGTAAATGCCAAATACGTTCGGAGTATTGTACAGCGAATTGTTTTCAATATGAGTTTTGTAATTTAACATCGTGTGAAGGGAGTCGGAACTTCGTTCAAGCATATCTTTTCTGAGAATGATAAAAGTAACACCGGATGGTCCCATATTCTTTTGTGCGCCCGCATAGATCAAAGCGTATTTATTAACATCAATTTTTTTGTGAAGCATATCCGAAGAAGCGTCGCAGACCAACGGAACATTTCCCACTTCAGGTTCTTTATGCCATTCGGTTCCGAAGATTGTATTGTTGGAAGTGAAGTGAACGTAATCAGCTTGCGGATCAAGCTTTAACTCTTCCTGTTTAGGAATTCGCTTGAAATTTCCTTCTTCAGTTGACGCAGCAATGTTAACAGTTCCGACCCGCTTTGCTTCCTTAACAGCTTTCTTCGACCAGCTTCCTGTTACAATGTAATCTGCCTTTTTATTTTTAACCATTAAGTTCAATGGTATCATAGAAAACTGAAGACTTGCTCCTCCCTGCAAAAACAGCAGTTCATAATTATCGTTAATGCCAAGCAGCGATTTTAATCCCTCCTTTGCTTCAGCAATAATTTTATCGAACACTTTTGAGCGGTGACTTATTTCCAGGATTGACATTCCAATCCCTGGGAGTGCCCATAATTGTTCTTGTGCTTCTTTTAATACGGGTTCCGGTAAAATTGCCGGACC
>DAIMIJ010000066.1:0-10452 GCA_036722835.1 Ignavibacteriaceae bacterium
AGCGCTTGAGTTCATGACCGACAATGCAGTCTGGTGGCTGAAGGTTACCGGTGCAGATGGCTTCAGGCACGATGCAGTTAAGCATGTTCCGAATGAATACTGGCGGCTTCTCACAAAAAAAATAAAGAGCGAAGTTGAAATTCCTAATCAGAAAAAAACTTTTCAAATCGGAGAAACGTTTGGCGGAATTGATTTGATAGCTTCGTATGTAAGTAACGGACAGTTAAATGCACAGTTCAATTTTAATTTGTACGATGTTGCCATCCCAACATTTCTTGATGAAAAAGCATCGTTCAAGCTGCTTAATTACCAAATGCAGAAAAGTTTCCAGGTTTTCGGTAATAATAACTTGATGGGGAACATAATGGATAGTCATGATAAGATACGTTATATGGCTTATGCTGATGGTGACCTGGAAATGAATGACGGGAGAGCAAGTGATTTTGCATGGAATAATCCGCCGAAGGTTGATAACCCTGCAAGCTACGATAAACTGAAACTTCATCTCGCCTACTTGCTGACAATTCCCGGCGTTCCGATAATTTATTATGGTGATGAAATAGGAATGACCGGTGCCTCTGATCCCGATAACAGAAGGATGATGAGATTTGGTGATCAGCTTAACCAATATGAAAAGCAAACTTTGACCGATGTGAGCAAGCTTATTCACATCAGGAAAGATCATCCGGCGCTTCGCTATGGTGATTTCCTAACTCTTCAAGCAGATGAAAACGTTTATGCTTATCTGCGATCAGATATGAATGAAAGAATTCTTACTATTGTTAATAAAAGTAATAACGCGCAGAATTTGGAATATATTCTTCCTGGAGCGTATAAAATAAATCGAGCGAAAGATCTTGTTAGCGGAAAAGAGTTTTATGCAATAAATGATCGGTTAAAAGTTGATGTTGGTGGGATTGGATATTTGATTTTAAAGCTTGAGTAGGTCATTAATTTAAGTATTAAGCTAGATTGCATAGTTTTATATAGATTAGCAGTGATAAATTTATTTGGGACTAAAATATGACGAGTAAAAAATTTCTAAATGCATTAGCAAATGGTAAGATTGATGTAATCAAAGAATTTCTTGATTTACTTGACAAATTGCGAATTGATTATTGTGTGATTGGTGGACTTGCGGTAAACGCGTATGCCGAACCGGTGGTTAGCATGGATTTGGATTTGGTTTTAACACTGGCGGACACAGAAAAATTAATTGAAGAAGCTAAAAGCAAATTCACAGTAGAAAAATTTTCTCATAGTATTAATTTGACGCATCCTCAATCTGATTTGCGAATTCAAATTCAAACTGATCCACGGTATCAATACTTTATTGCCAATGCTGTCGAGAAGCAAGTTTTGGGTTATGATTTGAAAGTTGCAAAGCTTGAGGATGTACTTCAAGGTAAATTGTGGGCGTACCAGGATGAAGAAAGGCGTAAAAGTAAACGTCAAAAAGACCTTGCCGATATTATGCGTCTTGTTGAAACTCATCAGCATCTTTATGACCTACTACCAAAACAAGTGAAAGCATTGCTTTAAAAAAAATCAATCCAGGTATTGCTCTCTTGATTTGACTATGAATTGAATATCCAACTAAACATTACAGAATGAAAAGAGTAACATCTCTCGGCGGGATATTTTTTAAGTGTAAAGATCCGGATAAGGTGAAAGAATGGTATTCGAAACATCTCGGATTCAATACAGATCAATATGGAACCACATTTGAGTGGCGGCAATCCGATGATCATAATAAAAAAGGATTTACTGTTTGGAGCCCATTTAATGAATCCACAAAATATTTTGAGCCGTCACCAAAAGAATTTATGATCAACTATCGAGTAGAAAATATTGAACAGCTTGTGGAAGAGCTTAAAAATGAAGACGTTACTGTTGTTGATGAAATTGAAGTTTATGATTATGGTAAGTTCGTCCACATACTTGATATCGAAGGAAATAAAATTGAGTTGTGGGAACCGAATGATGAAGAGTTTGAGAAAATACTTGGCGCAAGGATGAAATAAAAGGTAAAATCACAAATAACAAAAGACAAATCCCAAATAAATTTCAAATATCAAAAAACAAACAAAACTTAATTCATTTTGTTTATTGGATGATTGAAGATTGATATTTATTTGTTATTTGTATTTTGTTTATTGGAATTTATTAGGAACAATATATTAAGGAGTAGAAGAAATAATGGCTAAACTATCTATTGCTTACGGAGTGATTTTTATTTTAATGGGACTGATAAGTTACTTTGGAATCAGCAGTGAAAGTATAACTGCACTTATTCCGGCTTTCTTTGGAATCCCAATGCTTATTCTCGGCTGGCTAGGATTAAATGAAAAGTATCTCAAGCATACAATGCATGTAGCCGCAGTCTTAATGCTTCTTGGATTTTTGGGAACCATCGGCGGACTTATTAAATTCTTCAAAATGCTTGGTGGTGTTCAACCCGAAAGGCCTGCTGCTGTAATTGTTCAAGCAATAATGGCGTTGATGTGCATAGTTTTTTTAGTTTTTGCAGTTAAGTCTTTTATTGATGTAAGAAGAAATGGTAAAAAATGAATTTCATCTACATGTTCTCCCATGTCACTCTGAGCCTGCCGAAGAGTGACGGCTATCTAAGGAATGGCAGATTTCGACAAGTTCAATCTGACAGTTTATTTCGGAAATTACTGTTTAGTCATCCAATTAAAAGATTTAATTCAAATCAGCTCATTGGGATATTGAACTTCAAATATCTGTTTATTGCCGCGGCAATACTTTTTATCTCATGTGGAGAACAAAAAAATGAAATCAATAAAAATCTCGAATTGTCTATGAATAATGTCGCAGAGCAATATGTTAAGCTTGTGCTTAAAATTGGAATTTATGATCATGATTATGTTGATGCTTACTTTGGTCCTGCAGAATGGAAGCTAGAAACTAAACCGATTGCAGTAAGCGATTCTGCTTTCATTCAGAAGCTGTATGATGAAGCCGGAAAATTATTGGATACTCTTGAAAGTTTGAGTAAAGCACAAGCTGATGAAATTCAGACATTGAGATACAGATTTCTTTACAAGCAAATCTTAGCCGTAAGAATTAAAGTTTTTCAGCTTGCCGGAGGAAAACTAAGTTTTGATGAGGAAGCTAAAGCACTTTATGATGTAGAGGTTCCGACAAACGAATCTGTACACTTTCAAAACATTGTTGATGAAATAAGTAAACTTCTTCCCGGCGAAGGCAGCGTTGCTGATCGCTGGCAAGATTACAAAAAGCAATTTATCATTCCAACTGAAAAATTAGATGAAGTATTCCAAGCCGCCATAGATGAATGCCGAAAAAGAACATTACAACACATTAAACTTCCAGCAAAAGAATCCTTTAAAGTTGAATACGTGAAAGGACAGCCGTGGGGAGCTTACAATTGGTATAAAGGAAATTACTTCAGTATAATTCAGGTTAACACGAATTTGCCAATTTACATTGAACATGCAGTTGATCTTGCCGCGCATGAAGGTTATCCCGGTCATCATGTTCTTAATGTTCTTTTAGAAAAATTATATCGTGAGAGAAATAGGGTTGAGTTTTGTATATATCCTCTTTTCAGTCCGCAATCCTTAATTGCTGAAGGAACTGCAAACTATGGGGTAGAAGTTGCATTTCCGGGTAACTCGCAGATGGAATTTGAAAAGGAAATTTTGTTTCCATTAGCAGGATTAGATCCATCTAAAGCAGATACTTATTATAGAATTACAAAATTATTACAGCAGCTTGATTACTCTTCAAATGAAGCCGCACGAAATTATCTCGATAGCAAATGGTTAAAAGATCAAACAATTGATTGGCTGCAAAAATATAATCTTGCTTCTAAAGAAAAAGCCGAACAAAATTTAAAATTCTTTGAGAAGTATCGAAGTTATATTATCAACTATAACTTGGGTAAGGACATTGTTAAAAATCATATCGAGACAAATGGTGGTACTTCTGATAATGAAAAAATGAGATGGGCATTGTTTGAAAAAATAATTTCAACTCCGCAAACACCTTCAGGGCTGAAATGAAAATGAAACTAGATGTTGATTCCGGCAACAGTGTAAGGTTCTTTATCATTGTAATGGGTCTCACAGTGATTGGAATTGTTCTCAAAGAACTTTCAAATATTTTTATTCCATTTGTTATCGCATACTTTCTATTTTTTGTATTTGCCCCGCTGAATTCGTTTCTTAATAAGGTCAAGGTTCCATTATTCGCGATTATTTTCCTCGATATCATAATAACCTTTTTATTCTCATGGGGAATTTCAAAAATCATCATCAATTCATTTCTGAGCTTCGGTGAAAGTTTACCAGTTTATGAAAGTAAGTTGAATGCTATTGTCAGCAGCACTTCGGCATCAATTGGAATTACAGATCCGTTCTTCACTAATTTTTCTTTCCAGAATATTCTCTCTAAAATAAATTATTCAGCTTTGGTAGGTGGAGTTTTCACTTCAACTTTTTCAGTGATGGGAAATATTCTTTTCATTCTTTTCTTTTTTGTATTTGTTGTTTCCGGACATGATTCACTCTACGAAGTCATAAAAAATCGCTATGTTGAGATTAAGAGTAAGATGAAGATTAAGATGCTGCGAGAAGAGCTGTCAGTTAATGAAAAGGATACTGCGAGCAGCACACCAGTTGATGATAGAATTAATGAGATTAAAAATAATGAAGAGACTAAAATCTCAGAAACATTTAAATCAATTACAGATCAAATTCAGCGTTATGTTATCACAAAAATAGGAATGAATTTAGGTGCGGGAATAACAATCGGCATCGTACTTTCGATCTTCGGATTAGACTTTGCAATTATCTGGGGTGTGTTTGTGTTCTTGTTTAATTTTATTCCGACAATCGGTTCTGCCATTGCTTTGATTGCCCCGGTTCTAATGGCTTTAATTCAATCTGATTCAATTGGTTATGCTTTACTTATCGCTGCGGTAATTGCCGGGCTGCAAACTGCCTTCTTCAATTTGCTTGAGCCAATGATAATCGGTAAAAGATTAAATTTGAATCCCGTAGTTATTTTATTCTCGGTTTTAATTTGGGGTTACATTTGGGGAATTGTCGGAATGCTTCTGTCTGTTCCGCTTACTGCAATTATTAAAATCGTAATCTCAAATTCCGAATCAAAGAATCTAAAATTCATTTCCGATTTGATGAGCTCGAGCAGGTAATTTTTCAATACAATGTGTCATTACGAGTGAAGCGAAGTAATCTTTCCCTTGAAATGTAAATGATAGATTGCTTCATCTCCTGACACAGTCCGGAGACACGCAATAACTGTTAAGTGGCTTTAAAAGCTATTCCTACTTTTTGTTTGATAAAGCTGAACGTACTTTTGTTTAGGGAAACTTCCGCAAGAATTTCTGTTAGTTTTTCTTTTGTCATTCTTTCAAAATCTTTTTCCAAAGGAGTAATGCAGACTCCACCCAAATCAACTGAAGCAGCGCTTAGCAATATTTTGTTTTCACCTTCAGCAAAATAGTGTGATGAACGATGCTTTTCTCTTAGAAAAACAATAACTCTCCATCCAAATTCTTCTTCATAAGAAGAAATAATATTCATCATCGGTTCTTCGTTGTTTACCGAGAACGAAGAATAAATCTCATAGAAATTACTAAAAGCAGTTGTAAGCATTTCGTTGTTCATGCTTTCAAATGCAATCACTCTTCTTAATCCATCATCAATTGCGCTAACTGTTATTTCATCATTCTCAAAGAGAAATTCGCCGTATTCATTTTTAAGTTGATGAAAGTCGTCTACAATTGGCATAAAGTTTTTTGTACCGGCTTGAAAATGAAAATGATCGGGTGCCGAGGCACCGCACTTTGGACCATTATAAACTATCACATAGTGCCTTGATAAATCTTTGGCCAGCTTAAGCTTGAATGGAAAATTATTTTTTATCTGTTGAGGAATATGTCTTACGTTCGGAATTGTGAAATGTTCGGGAAAAATTGGGTATGGATTACCGAGAATTAAATACTCGTCTTCGCACAAAATTCCTTTTTGTTCTTCAGGTAAATTAGCTGGACACAAAAAGCACTTTCTTTCGTTAATAGATTTTTCATCAACCTTTGCTGCTGTAGAAATATATCTTCCCGGATTGAACTGAATCTTCATTCTGAAACCATCGAATTGAAAATTCTTTGTCCTCACGTTTTTTAGTGATTCATATCCGTCGCCAAGCTGCTTCCAAGTTTTCTTCTGATCTTCCAACAGTCGTTTCGCCGCATTAGCATAATCAGCATCTGCAATCAACTCTTCAATTAACGAATTTTTTATTAGGATATCTTGAAACATATGATTTTGGGATTAAATTAAAATCAGCGGAGAGCAGCTTACCTATCAGCCCCTGGCTGAATCTGCTGTATATGCGTTCTATTGACTATTCTTCCTTTGTCGTGCCAGCATTTCAAAAGTACGAATGCGGTCTTTGTATATGTTATGTGCATTCTGCTTTTCGATGGACAACGCTGCATCAGAGTTTCCTTCCCATCTTCGGCAAATGTAAACCGATTCATAAATTCTACCAATTTGAAATTCACGCGACATTGCAAGCACAACAGCATAATCTTCACCGTAACTCACATTGGGAATTTTAATTTCGCGTAGAAGCGGAGTAAAATAAGCGCGCGGTGCGCCGAGTCCGTTTATTCTCAATGCGTTATTTCTTCCATTATCAGGAGTCCATTCTCTATGATCAATTAGACCGGGAGGAATTTCCTTCAGATTAAAATCAGTTAATTGATAAGAGCCAATTACAACTGCACATTTTTCTTTTCTAAAAACATCAACGATTTTCTGTAACGTGTTCTCATCTTTGTAAATGTCATCGCTGTCGAGTTGAACAGCAAACCTTCCGCAGCTTTGGTGATACACTCCTTCATTCCAACATCCGCCAATACCAAGATCAATTCTTTCAGGTACAATATGAATTACCCGGTTATCTTTAGCTGCAAATTCATGTAGGATGCTTGAAGTTCCATCGGTTGAATGATTATCAATAACTATCAGATTAAAATCAAAATTAGTTTTTTGCTTGAGCACTGATTGAACAGCATCGTCAATTGTTTTGGTTCTGTTCTTTACAGGAATAATAACCGAAGCCTCATTTTCAAATTTACCATCATCTGGGTTTATGGATTTAAATTTTGGTTCAAGATATACATTAATTTTCTTTAGATGTTCGGTTACTGCTTTTTCCATTTCAATTTGAACATCTCGGTTCTTTGGATTGACATAATCAAAAAGCTTTTCGCCGGATTTTCGTTCATCTGTTTCAATAGATGAATAAAGAAATTCGGGAATTCTTGTAATAGGATGATGACGGGAAATGGCAAGTCTGAGTGCATATAATCCAGCATACTTTAAGCTCTCCTCAATTCCTTTTGAAGCATTGGTGAAAGCCGTCTTATCAAAAAATAAAATTGGTCCAAAAGAAAAGTCATCACGCACACTTCCAAATTGATAATCAATTACCGGATGAGCTGAAGCAGCGTTGTTCTTTATGTCGTAGTAATCTGAATAGAGGATGCCCGAACCTGTCGATTGGGCCACAGAAATAAATCTTTCTAAGCTGAATTGCCCAAGCTGAATCAAAGTATCTTGAGTTAAAAACAAAATATAGTCTGAGCCAGCTTTAGATTCCATTAGTTTTGTGGTTGAACTGCTGAACAGGGAATCAACACGAAGTACTTCAGCGCCTGGAATATTTGCGGTTAAATTTTCTTGTGAAAGCAGATATATTTTATTAATCAGTTTTGAATTGTTTAAATCACTTATGGTTTTGGTTGTGAAATGGTTTCCTGAAAATGGGAGAAAAACCGTGATAGTAGATGACATCATAATCCTTATAAAAAATTCTTTTGGTAAAATTAAGTATTAGGATATGAACATCAAAAGTTACTTCAACTGTTGAATGGCTTTTTGATAAATATCAACGACTCTATCAGTCAATATTTCAAGATCAAATTGCCCGACCGCTCTCTTTCTTGCAGCATTAGAAAATCTTTTTCTTAATTCAGCGGATTCAATTAACATCGCTATTTTTTTTAGGAGGTCATATGCATTTTTATTTTCAAACAACAGGGATGTTTCATTGTCGGTGGCAATGTCTAAAATTCCTTCTGCATTCGAACAGACAGATGGTTTCCCCATTGCCATAGCTTCTGCTAAAGCTAACCCAAAAGATTCAGCGTGAGAAGGAAAAACAAAAATATCCATTGCTGCCAAAACTTCGGGAATATCGCTTCGGTATCCTGTAATAATTAAATTTTTTAATTGATAATCTAATGCCAGCTTTTTTATTGTATCGGCGTATTTGTTTTCACCACGGCTTGGTTCACCGACAATCATAAATTTTAGCAAATCATGTTTTTTATTCAGTGCATGTGCTGCAAATAAAAATTCTTCATGTCCTTTACCGGGACTGAATCTTCCAACCATTCCAATTAATATTTCATTCTCATCAATCTTAAATTCCTTACGTACTTTTTGTGCATCTGCCTTTTCAGGATTGAAACGATTAATGTCTATTCCATCGTGCAGCAGCAGTACTTTGCTTTCTGGCAGCGGGCATGTGTCAATTAAATTCTTTTGAATAATTGTACTTATGGCTAGAGCATAGGTTAGTCTATTATAAATCCATTTGTGAAGAAAATCTTTTTTTACAATGAATGAACCGACATGTTTCGTTAGCAGTAATGGAATACCACTTTGTAGAATTTTTAATGCGGGAACTAATAACCAAAGATCAAACGATGCTTGTGTGTGAATTAAATTGTATTTGTTGCGCCGAATTAGTGAAGTCAATCTTAAAATATCAAAAGGATTGGATAACCAGGATATTTTAATGGGATGAACTATTAATCCAAGATTATTTGCCTCAATATGAATTCGTGATTCTTTGGCGCATAGAAGTTCAACAGAAATATTTTTTTTTAGAAGCTGCTTTACTGCCGTAAGGGTAAACATTTCCATGCCGCCCCAGCTTTTTGATAAACATGAATAAAGAATTTTCACGGCTTCAATAGTTTGTTTTTGAAAAGTTAAGGAGAGGTAAAATCATTTGGAGACCTTTGCACTAATAAATTTTCTTTAATTCGGCGTGCCTGAAATAATGAAGAAGAATTTCATCGAACTCGTGACCTCGTTCAGCCATAACTGCAGCACCAATTTGGCAAAGCCCAACTCCATGTCCCCACCCCGCACCATAAATTTCAAACTTTTGTGGTATTCCACTTTGAATGTCAGATTTCTCAATTACAATTGCTGAACTGTAAAGATGAGATTTTGATAGAAATTTCCTGATTTCTAATTCCTTACCAACTATCATGGTTTTATCTGTGCCGACAATCTTTAGTTTGGTTAAGCGAGAAGATTTTCCTCTCTCGATGGGAACAAGATCAATTATGCTGCCGAAATCCATTTCACTTTTTGCTTTAATTATTTCAGATAATTCTGCCTGCGTGTATATAATTTTCCATCGAAAAAAATCTGTGGTTTCCTGATCAAAATCTAAAAGAACCTGAAATAATATTTTTTTATCGGTCGTGTTGCAGTAGGAAGCGGGATTTCCTTTAATCCATCTTATGGCATTTCTTTCGTCTGAAAAATCTGTATTGAAATTTTCTGGAGGAAATTTGTAATCATTGATCGATGTTAGATAATCATATTTTATTGGTTCCCATACATTCTCAAACGATTCCGAGATTCCCCCGCACGATTTTGAATAACGAGCATCACAAATTTTATTATCGCTCATAAGCACAATGCCTCGCGTTTGGGTAACAGCATTGCGCGCAATTTCAGTAAATATTTTTGTTACTCCCTGATACCTTTGACAATGATCATCTGCACATACATCAAACAATTCATGATCTTCACGGTCGTACCATTTAATATGTTCATCTGCAGATTCGAATGAAGATGTATATTTTGATTTAGCTTTTTTTAGCGATTTGGATTTTTCTATCTGAGCAAGAAGCCAGCTCCTCGATACAATGGCATGCGCCTTTAATAATTGCAAAGAAGATTTTGCGCTCATCTCTGAAGATATAACGCTTGTCAGATATCTTTCGATTGGCAGTATGTTTATGATTACAATCTTTTCATTGTCTTTTTTTAGCTTAAGTAAACCTGCAAAGCGTTGTTTTTCTTTTCTTTCCCAGTGGAATTTTACTCCGATGGTTACGTTACGTATTAGAAATGTGTCCGTGGTAATGTCGTTCGGTTCGAGGGTCAATTCGTCTTTAGAGACGATTTTCTCACTAGCAGATTTGCAGACTATTTCGCCGCCAATTATTTCGGCAGTAAATCTTCCGTTAATTTTTTGGGTAGTAACGTTTGTGCGGTAATCACCATAAAGTTCAAATGAAACTTTATTGTTGGCTAGTATTCCAACACTGATTAGAGGTTC
>DAIMIJ010000067.1:0-10379 GCA_036722835.1 Ignavibacteriaceae bacterium
GCTAAAAGATAAGAAGCCGGCTCTTGCAATTAATTTAGATTCGAATTTAAATAACGCAGTTGGAACTCCCATCTTTGAAAATATTCCCGAAGAGATTTCTGTGCTCTGTGGAACGGATGGAATGTATGCAAACATTCCTCGTTCTCAAAAACAATTTTTTCTTATGATGCGAAACCAAAAGCTAAGTTTTGATAAAGCATTTTACATTTTTAGGAAAATGTATTTCGATCAACTTAATTTTATTAAAAAATATTTTCCAGATTTCGGTTCGCTTCATACTGGAGATCGTGCAGATGTAATTATTTGGAACTATGTTCCTCCGACTCCGTTGAACAGCAATAACTTTTTCGGTCATTTCATTTACGGAATTTTAGAAAGACCTATTATTACGGTTCTACAAAATGGTAAGGTGCTTATGAATGATTACCGTTTGATTGGAATAGATGAAAACGAAATAAATAATTATGTTTACTCGCAAGGGAAAAGATTATTCGAAAGCCTAACCCAACCCTTCCCACCTGTGGTAAATGCTTCGTGAAGTGGCAGGCCAAAGGGAAGGGCAAATGAAATGACATTCTGAAATTGTTTCGGAATCTTGAGCATATAACAAGAAATTTTCGATAAATACAATGGATAATTCTTTCAACATAGTCGGTAAACCAGTTGTTAGACAAGACGGTCTTGAAAAAGTAACCGGCAAAGCAAAGTTTGCTGATGATATCAATGAACCCGGACAGTTGTATGGAGTTATGGTCCGCGTTCCTGTTGTCCACGCAATTATAGAAAAAATTGACTACTCAGAAATTCTTCAGAGTGCATCAAATGTTGTTATAGTTGATTCAAATGATATTAAAGGTTCAAAGAAAGTAGGACCAATACGGCAAGATCAACCGATATTTGCATTTGATAAAATTGTCACTCCTGGTGATGTAGTTGCAATGTTAGTTGGTGAATCCGAAGAAGAGCTTCGAGAATTAGCAAAAAAAGTAAAAGTAAAATACACGGAATTACCCGCACTCACAGATCCGATGAAAGCTCTTGATCTCGATGCTCCTAAAATTCATCCGCAGTACGAAAATAATCTCATTGTTCATTATCCCCTTCGCAAAGGCGATATTGAAAAAGGATTCAAAGAAAGTGATTTCATTCATGGGGAAACTTACACAACACGGTTAGTGGAACATGCTTACATCGAGCCGGAAGCTGTGCTTGCAATTCCTCTTGAAGGAGAAAAAGGAATAAGGATTATCGGCAGCGTTCAAAATCCTTTTACAGCAAGAAAAGTTGTTGCATCTGTTTTGAATCTGCCGCTTACAAAAGTTAGAATTGTACAAGCAGATTTAGGCGGTTCATTCGGCGGCAAAGATGATACGATGAATATTCTTTGCGCACGTGCAGCTGTTGCCGCTTTGAAAATTGGCAAACCAATTAAGATTCACTACACACGAGAAGAATCAATTCTTGAATCATACAAACGTCACCCGTACATTCTAAAATATAAAGTTGGATGTAAGAAGAATGGAAAAATAGTTGCTATGAAAATTGATATTCTTGCTGATGGCGGAGCTTATTCTTCCATGAGTCCATTTGTAACATGGCGGAGTGTTGTGCAAGCAACCGGCCCTTATGAAGTTGAAAATGTTTGGACTGATGTTAGAGCCGTGTACACAAATAATCCCTACACCGGTGCAATGAGAGGATTCGGTTCACCGCAGCCAATCTTTGCTCAAGAATCAATCATGGATGAAATTGCAATCAAGCTTGGTTTCACTCCTGAAGAAATAAGGAAAATCAATGGATTCAAAGCCGGTTCTCTTACAGCAAGCGGACAGAAATTAGAAAATCACGATGTCAATCTTTTAAAAGTTTTAGAAACTGCTGTTAAGGAAACTGATTTCACTTCTAAATGGAAACAGTATGGTAATAAAATAATTGAAGCGGGTTATCAACCAGATAAAATTTCCGAAATAAATGAAGAGCAGCTTATCTTAAAGAAAAAAGATTTCATCCCTCCAAATGAGGTAATGCGAAAAGGAATCGGCTTATCGGTCAGCTATCGGGGCTGTTCACTTGGTGCTGAAGGTATTGATGCTGCAGCCGCATATCTATCTGTTCAGAATGATGGCTCGGCATACTTGCTTAGTGGTTTAGCTGAAAATGGACAGGGAATGAAAACTACATATACAATTATTACCGCAGAAGTGTTGGGAATTTCACCTCTAAATGTTTATTACTTGGAAACAGATACCGGCTTAATTCCAGATAGCGGACCAACTGTTGCATCACGATCAACTTTAATGGGCGGCGGTGCAGTGAAAGCAGCATCCGATATAATTAGAAATCGTCTGGAAGATTTTTTGAGAAAAGAATGGAAATTAAAACCACAATCAGAATTTATTTTTCGGGATGGTTTTGTTTCTAATAAAGCTAACCCTCAGCAAAAAATATCTTTTCCTGACTTATGTTCTTTAGTTTATCGCAATGGAATTTGTTTAGCTGCTATCGGATGGTTCAAAAGTCCTGAAGTAAATTGGGATGAAGATACAGGACAAGGTTCGGCTTACTTCACTTATGTTTATGGATGTCAAGTTGCAGAAGTAACAGTAAATATGGCAACAGGACAAGTTTATATTGATAAAATTACTGCGGTTCACGATCCCGGAAAAGTAATAAACTTATTAGGAGCCGAAGGACAAGTTTACGGCGGTGTAACACAAGGCGCTGGTTATGGATTATGGGAACAAATAACAGCTGACAATGGAAACATCCGTGAGTTAAATTTTGATCAATACCTTATTCCAACTGCGAAGGATTTAAAAGAAATAAAACCAATTTTTGTCGAGGGTAAAGATATTTATGGCGCTTGGGGAGGTAAATCTTTAGGCGAACCAACTCTCGAACTGACTTCGGCAGCAATTGCCAACGCAATTAGAAATGCAACGGGAAAAAGGTTTTACAACCTTCCAATAAATCTTGAGGAAGTTTTGCTGCGCCGAAAATTATTTCCAAAAGATTTGAAACGAGGAAGTGCATGATGATTCCCCAATTCAAATATTATAAACCTAAATCTTTAACCGAACTAAAACATTACTTGAGAGAATTTCAGAATAATTCTTGCATTCTGGCTGGGGGGACTGATATTGTTCCAGGATTTATTCAAGAATCCAGCCGTTTCACTTCAATAAAACATTTGATTGATATAAATTTTATTGACGAACTAAAAACAATAAGTCTTGCCGACGGATTTATTTCTATTGGTTCAGCAGTAACATTTTCTGAAATCACTAAGAATGAACTCATCAATAAATATTTTCCTCTTCTCGCAAAAGCGGCACAGACTGTTGGCAGTTTGCAAATCAGAAATAGAGCAACCGTTGTTGGCAACTTTGTTAATAATGCTCCATGTGCTGACAGCGTTCCACCGTTATTAGTTTATGATGCATTAATAAAAATTGTTTCGCCGGAAAATGAGAATATAATTCCTCTCAGCGAGTTCTTATTAGATCCTTACGAAACGCAGCTAAAGAAAAACGAATGTGTCACGGAAATAAGAATTCCAATTCTTACACAGGATTATATCGGCGACTTTTATAAACTCGGCAGAAGAAGCGCTGTTTCAATCAGCAGAATCTCTCTTGCATTTTTATTGCATAAAGAAGAAAAAATTATTAAAGAATTTAGGATTGCAAGCGGTGCAATTACTCCAATTGGAAAAAGATTTTTTGAAATTGAAAGATTATTTATCGGTAGAGAAATCAACTCGGAAACATTTAAAGAAATTTCTATGAAAGTCGGTGAGGGGGTTCTTAAGACTACTGGCTTGAGATGGTCAACAGTATACAAGCTGCCTGTAGTTCAGCAGATGTTGTATCAAATGCTAGAGATAAATGCCGGAGGAATACCGAGATGATCATCAATTTTAAACTCAACGGTAAAAACACTTCGGTCGAACTCACTAAAAACAAACGGTTGATTGACTTACTTCGTGATGACTTAAAACTCACAGGCACAAAAGAGGGCTGCAGCATTGGAGAATGCGGTGCATGTACAGTAATCATAAACGGTAAAGCTGTTAACTCATGCTTGGTTCTAGCTCAGCAAGTTGATGAATGTGAAATCTTAACTGTTGAAGGTCTGGCGGAAGGTGACAAGCTTAATTCGCTCCAGCAGAATTTTCTTAAGTATGGCGCAATTCAATGTGGGTTTTGTACGCCGGGAATGTTAATGTCAGCTTACGCTTTATTCTTAGAAAATCCAACTCCCTCTCGTGAAGAAATTGAAACTGCTATAGAAGGTAATCTCTGTCGATGCACCGGTTACAAACCCATCATTCAAGCAATCGTTTCTACCTCAAAACCATAGAACGTAGATGCCGCAGATTTTATCTGCGAATATCTGCTCGATCAGCGAAATCAGCATTCTATTGTCTCTGACCAACCTAATTTGCTAAAGTGTTACAGAACAGATAAGAATAATCAGAAATAATTTTTCCGATCATTCTGACGAATTTGTCATAATCTTCATCCTCATCTTTATCTAGCGAAACACTTCCAATCATTTCTCCAGAGTAAGAAAATCTCAGCTTTTCAACAATAGTTTTGAATCTCGAAACAACTTCAACTCCATTTTCACTTTTGATCACATAAAAACCGCTGTTCTTTGAAGCACTAAAATCTCTTTCTCCAGCAAACAAGGTAATTTTATCTTTATACGGCGAACCCTGATGGGGACAAAATGTTTCGCAGTTTCCGCACTCATTGCACATCCAATCTATATGCAAAATCTGATTGATATCGTTAAATACTTCACCATCTAAGCTGATAGGAATGTTCGCCCGATTAGGACAAACATCAACACACTTGTTACAAATAAAATTGCACTCCAAACAGCGAGCCGCTTCAAAATTAACTGAAAGATTTCCAATTAATACATTACCCTTGTTTTTTAATATTCGATCCTTACGCTGCTGAACATCAAACACATCTTTTAAATTCCGTTCAAATTTAACTTGAATATTTTCTTTCCTTATAATTGCTTCAGCGATTTTCTTTCCATCAGCAATTGATTCCACAACCGTAGAAGGACCTCGCAGAGCATCGCCACCGATAAAAACATTCTCAAGCAAAGTTTCATTTGTCTCCGTGTTCGTTTCAACTTTTCCAAATTTATTAATTGAGATTTTATTTTGACCAAGAATATCAAGATCAACTTTCTCTCCAATTGCTGAGATAATAAAGTCAATTTCAAAATCTTCATATTTATCTTCTATCGGTATGACTCCTCTTCTTCCGTCGTTCTCAATCTCACCCAACTTCATTTTTTGACACCGCAAAATTCTATCGCTAAACTCGATTGGTGCTAAAAGTTCTCTAAAGATCACTCCATCCTCAATTGCGTTATCAAATTCTTCTTTATCAGCAGGCATAAATTCCTTAGTTCGTCTGTAAACGATATAAACTGTTTCAACACCATCAATCCGTGATGCAGCCCTTGCAGCATCCATTGCTGAATTGCCGCCGCCGACTACTGCAACAGCTTTACCCAAATTCATTTTATCGTGATGATGATACTTCCACAAAAGGTCTATTGCATCAATTACATTCTTCTCGTTTCCTTTAAGATGCAACTTACTCGATTTCCCTGCACCTATTGCAATATAAATGTACTTGCAACCTTTTTGCTTAAGCTCTTCAACAGAAAAATTTGAATTGACATTAAACTCAAACTTGACTCCAAGCTGTTTGATGAATTCAACATCATTATCAAGTGCCGATTGTGGAAGTCTAAATTCAGGAATAATATTTTGCACAACTCCGCCGGCTTTATCATGTTTTTCAAAGACAGTTATATCAAATCCAGCTTGAGCCAAAAAATAACTTGCTGCAAGCCCTGATGGACCAGCACCAACAACAGCACATCTTATTTTATTGTTGTCGATATGTTTACGTTCAAAGATTTTTACTAAATATTTTTTCCTTCCTTCATCAACAGCAACTTTTTTCAAGTCTCTGATTTTTACCGGTTCATCATAATCCCATCGCGTGCAATGAAACTGGCATTGGTGATCACAGATATGAGCGGTGATATTCGGCAAAGCATTTTTTGATACGATTACATCAAATGCTTCCTCATATCTCCCTTCTTCAACCAATTTAACATATTCGGGTACATCCTGGTGAATAGGGCAAGCGGTAACACAGGGAGCAACAAAGCAATCAAACTTTTCAAGTTTTGAGGGAATTTTTATTGACTCAACAAGTCGAGACTCTTTTTTATAATAAGAATCTTTAAGTGAATCTTCGGCTAATTGATTCAGCATCTCAAGATTGATTTTCTCGTGCTTAAAATTTCCTATAAAATCCGCAGATATTTTTTTTACTATCTGTGTTAATCTCCGATACCCGCCTGGTTTCAAAAGGTCAGTTGCATAAGTAACCGGATAGATCCCGCATTTAATAATATCCGAAGTGTTATAAATTGAAGCACCACCAGAATAAGAAATATTTATTTCTCCATTAAAACTTTCTACTAACTTTGATGCAAGATTAATTGTGAGCGGAAAAAGCGAGCGCCCCGACATGTACATTTCATCGCCAGAAAGAATTTGTCTTTTATTCTTTACGGGAAGTGTGTTCGACAACTTAATACCAAATTCACGATTTAATTGAACAGCATATTTTTGTAATTGTGAAATCATAGCAACAGCATTTTCATACTTCAAATCATTTTTAAATGAATCCGAATTCAGCTCTATGTTCTTAAACCCAAGTGCCTGAAGAACTTCATTTACTCTTTCATGACCAAGCAAAGTTGGATTAAGCTTAATATATGTGTGAAGTTTTTTTTCTTTAAGTAAATACTTTGAGATGGCTTCAATCTCATCAGAAGGACATCCGTGCATTGTTGAGAGAGTAACCGAACTACAAATGCGAGGGGAGATATTTTCAACTGTTTTAACTAAGCGGTCTTTCAGATCAAGAGAAGCCGAAGATTTTTTCTTTAATTCTGATAAAAATTTCTCATCTTGAAGTCGATTTATCAAAATATTTTTGTACTTATCAAATAATGGATTCTTTGAAGCATCAATTAGCGAATCAATAAACTTCTGCATCCTCTCACTTTTAATTCCTGCAAGATTGTAGCCAACGCTCATGTTGAAAATAAAACCTCTTGAAGAACTGTGTGCAGAATAAAATAATGTTTTAAGTAAATGAAGAATCACCCACGCTTTTAAATACTCGTCGAACGATTCTTCTAATTTCAATTCTTGAGACCATTCAACATTATAACATTCATCCTGTGCGTCAATACATGGCTTATCAATTTTTAAGTCATCCTTTATTTGAACGGTTTTTAGCTCAAAGAATCGTCCGCCTGCTAAGTAAGAAGAAATTATATTTTGTGAGAGTTGAGTGTGAGGACCTGCTGCAGGCCCAATTGGTGTTTCAAGCTGCTCACCAAATATTTGAAATGAAGAGTTATTCTTTATTGAAAGAAAATCAATAGATGGAATTCCAAAAATTGAATCTTCTTTTTCGTATTCACGAAAAATCCAGTTTAATAAATTCTCAAACCGGATTGTGCTCATTCTTTCTGCCATGCAAACACATTTTGTAATTTGTGAGAAATAACTTTGTTAAAATTACTCAAGTTGAGTTCATTTATAAACATCAACATTTCGTCCCTACGGGACTAGGTAAATTTTTATTACGATTATCTATAAAGATATTGTCCCTAACGGGACAAAAACATAAAGATAAAATAAGAATCGGTTTTCGTCCCATCGGGACGTAATATTTATAAAACATTTTTTGCGGCTAATATTAAAGTTCCGTTAGGAACGAAATAAATAATATCCATATTGGACAAATCAACGATGAAGAAAAAATTAATACATCGAATATCATAAACCATAATTTATCCTTAATTTTGAAAAGCAATTTTTAAGGAATAATCTCAAATGAATGCAGCACAACTCATAAACGAAAAAGCAAAACAATATCAAGATTACACTGCAAACAATCTCTCCGAACTTGTAAAAATAAAATCGCTGAGCACCAAAGAAGGAGCCGTTGTTAAGAAACTTAATGAGATGATGGCTGATGCCGGCTTTGATGAAATAAAGATTGACGGACTTGGAAATATTATCGGAAGAATTGGCAGCGGGAAAAAAGTTATTGCGATAGACGGACACATAGACACCGTTGACATTGGAAACATTGAGAACTGGACATTTGATCCGCTCGGTGGTGAGATTAAAAATGGATTTGTTCACGGCAGAGGAAGTGTTGATCAAAAAGGCGGACCAATAGCAGCAATTACTGCTGGAAAAATTCTTAAGGAAATTGGATTGACTAATGACGTTACTTTTTATGTAACCGGAACTGTGATGGAGGAAGATTGTGACGGTCTTTGCTGGAAGTACATCATCGAAGAAGATAAAATTAAACCTGATTGTGTCATAGTAACTGAACCGACAAATTTGAATATCTATCGCGGTCATCGCGGCAGAATGGAAATTGAAGTTTCATTCTTCGGAAGATCAGCACATGGTTCCGCTCCAGAAAGAGGAATTAATGCTATTTATATGGCTTCAAAAGCAGCATTGGAAATTGAGAAACTGAATGAACGATTAGCTTATGATGAATTTCTGGGAAAAGGTTCGGTCACTATCTCAGAATTTATTTCGGGTAGTCCCTCTCAATGTGCAGTTGCTGATTTTGCAAAAATCCATCTTGACAGAAGATTGACGTGGGGAGAAAACAAAGAACTCGCAGTTAAACAAGTCGAAGAAATTGTTAAAGACATGAATGCAAAAGTCGAAGTGCTTAACTACAATGAAAAAGCCTTCACAGGAAAACAATACGGAATGGAAAAATATTATCCGACATGGAAGCTTGAAGAAAATCATTACGTAATTGAGGCAGGAAAAAAAGCTTACAAAGAACTTTTTAACACCGATGCAATTGTGGACAAATGGACATTCTCCACAAACGGAGTTACAATAAACGGAATTTATGGAATACCGGTAATTGGTTTTGGTCCAGGCAATGAAGTTTTAGCACATGCACCGGATGAGAAAGTACTAATTGAACATTTAGTTAAAGCAAGTGCATTTTATGCGATGTTTTGTATGGCTTACTAAGGTAAATCAAGCAGACAATAAAAATTTACTTCTATCGCAAAAAATTTTTGTATATTAGCAATGAATAAAATCTTGATATTCATACATTAGTAATAAACAAAAATGCAGCACAATATTCTTGAAAGAGTCGTTTTTGACCAGCTGGCCAATTTCAAAGCGAAAGATCCAGGCGTACCAAGAGATGTTGACTTTGACAAAGCAATAAAATCCAAACAAATACAAATAGTAACTGGAATACGACGCTGCGGAAAATCAACTCTTCTCAAACAGCTCTCAGAAAAACTCGATTCATTTTACTATCTCAATTTTGATGACGAACGTCTTCTAAAATTTTCTGTTGAAGATTTTGACTCTCTCCTGATCCTTTGGAAGAAATTATACAAATCCAAAACAATAATTTTAGATGAAATACAAAATGTCAAAAATTGGGAGAGATTCATTCGACGTATTTATGACGAAGATTATAAGATCATTTTAACCGGCTCCAACGCAAAGCTTCTCAGCGGTGATCTATCAACACACCTTACAGGTCGTCATATTAAATTGGAGTTATATCCTTTCTCTTTTAGCGAGTACCTTCGATTTAAGAATTTCGATTCTGACAAATGGAAAACTACCGATCGTCTTGCAAAATTATTAAAGCTTACAGATGAGTATGTTGAAAACGGTGGATTTCCGGAGTATGTTATTTTCGGAGATGTTGATTACTTAAAAAGAATTTTTGAAGACATTCTTTACAAAGATTTAATAGTTCGGTTTAAAATTCGTGAGATAAAATCTTTTCGTGAATTGGCAAACTATCTCTTCACAAATTTTACATCTGAAATAAGTTACAATTCATTACAGAGAGCTTTGAACTTTAGAAGCGTTGTCTCGGTAAAAAACTATATTGGTCATTTGCAAGAAAGTTATCTCCTGCATGAATTATACAAATATGATTATTCGTTAAAGAAACAAATTGTCTACAATAAAAAAATCTATTCGATTGATAATGGTTTAAGAAATCAAGTTTCGTTTCGATTTAGTGAAGATTCCGGAAAGTTATTAGAGAATACTGTCTTTTTGCAGCTTAAAAGAAGCGGCAAAGAGGTGTACTATTACAAAAATAAAAGAGAATGCGATTTCCTAATAAAACAGAAAACTAAGATTGTAGAAGCAATTCAGGTTACAGATGTTCTATCAGCAGCCAATAGAGAAAGAGAATTAAACGGACTAATAGCAGCAATGGAATCTT
>DAIMIJ010000068.1:0-3487 GCA_036722835.1 Ignavibacteriaceae bacterium
AGAATTGGTGAAGTTTCTGTTAGTCCATATCCCTGCACAAAATTAAATCCAAATTCTCTTAACCCTTTTGCAATTTTAGGATCGGGCGCTGCACCACCCACGATGAATAATCTAACCGCTCCGCCGAATTTTTCATGAAGCTCTTTAAATATTTTTTTGGGTAAGCTTTTCCATCCAAACTTTTCAGCAAAAGAGCTTATTTTGATAAGGGGCGGCACAACTTTAGATTTTATTTTATCTTCTTGGATATTTTTCATAACGCGCTTAAATAGCTTGTCATAAAGCAAAGGCACTCCTAAAAATATGGTGGGTTTTGCTTTCTGCATGTCCTCTGCCACTGTTTTCAACGAGCGGGCATAATGGACTGATGATCCCATAAATAAAGGACATAAAAATCCGCATGTACATTCATAAGTATGATGGGCTGGAAGTACAGAAAGAAATCTATCTTCCTTTTTGATTTGAATCATCTTAGTCATGCTCATTAGATTGGAAACAATATTTTTTTGAGATAACATCACTCCTTTTGCTCTTCCTAAAGAACCCGAAGTGAAAATTATTTCTCCCACTTCATCCGCATCAATTTTAGGAAGTTCGGAAATATGTGCAGGCAAAGATTCTTTAATCAACTGCGGCATTGAATAAACCCATTCGTTTTCACTTAATGAATCCATCGAGATAAAATGATGTAGGTTTTTAAACACGTTCTTGCTCTCTTTTAACATTGATACGAATGTTTCTGAAAAGATTATAACCTCGGAGTCAGACTCGTGTATAATATTTAAAATTTCATTAGTGCTTAAGTTTTTATCAATAGGGACAATAACATGATTAAATGCCATTGCAGTTAAATAGGCAAGTCCCCATTGAACTCTATTCTCGCCAATAAGCGAAATGTGAGTTCTTGGTTTTATGCCGAGATTTTCTAAACCCTTTCCAAATCGTAAAACATAATCAAGCAATTCTTTATATGATAGTTTTGAAATTGGGTATGTAGTTAAATCTTCCAATGCAAGCTTATCTTTATAAAGCTCTGCCGATTTGATAAGCATATCCTGGATTGAATCAATATGATGGACATCAAAAAGTTTAATTTGCGGTTTCATAATAAATCCCTTATAAAATTTAAGATGTTATTTCAAACAGTTCATTTCCTAATAATTGAGAAGGAAATGTATCACCCTTTGTTGAGGAGCAATTCAAACTTAATAAATAAAGAATTAATAAACAGGGGGAGTGGTTGAAAGGAAACTATACTTGGAAAGTTTTAGTATCTGAGCTGGTCCGAATTAAATTATTTTTTTTGCTGGAAATGTGAAGAGGTTTTTGGCAGTTCGGACAGAAATAAATGTAACGAATAATTCCATCCGCCTCCAATTTGCACACCCACGCAATGGAAACATGTGTCTTGCAGTGGGGACAATCTCGATTTACAATTTCTTTTTCTAGAATTTTTGTCATGGAATTATGATTAGTGATAGAAGCAAAATAAAAGTTACACTTACTAAATTAAATTTACTCATTGAATTGATAATTATAAAGTCCGATTGACGATAGATTAGACTCAAATAAAATTTATAAGTTACACTTTACTTTTGTGAATGAAATGCTATTCTATTTCTTTCTGACTCTGTAACGACAATCAAATAGCTATTTTCATTTTAAATATTTGTGCCTTAATCTTAATCATACGAGCCAGTATTTCAATAAGGAAAGAAATAATGTGATGTGGAATAACAGTTTGCCGATAAGTATTAAATAATTGATCTTAGAATAAAAAAATTAATGAAAATAATTTGACTTCTTAAAAATCACTCGTTTAATCTCCTATTTGTGGGAAATTTCAAAATGAATTTATTCACAGCAATCGTGATCTGGATTAACTTGGGTTGCAGTTTTCAGCTTTGGACTTAGATATGGAATTCCGAGATTTAATCCTCGTAAAATAAAGATAACTGCAAGTATAGCGGCAAAGACAGGAACAGCTTTGTAAACTTTTTTCCTGAAATTTTGACCAAAAAGATTTGTAACTATTGAAGCAGAGAACATTGCGGGAATTGTACCTAATCCAAATAATGCCATAAATATAATACTGCTTTCAACATTGCCGAGTGAAACTGCGCCAGCTAAGGCAACATATACAAAACCGCATGGAAGGAATCCGTTTAGTATTCCAATTGCAAATAGGGAAGTTTGACTGCCTATCCTGAAAAGTACACCGATAGATGATTGTACTGTTTTTGTCAGCGCCTTAACGACACTTAATGAGCCAAAAATATTTTTGTATCGTGATGGTAGTAAAACAATTATTAAAATTACAGCACCAAGAGAAATTGAGAATAATTGCTGATAACCCGCAAGATTTATTTTTTGTCCTACCAAACCTAAGATTAAGCCCATCAACGAGTAGGTAATTACTCTGCCGAAGTTGTATAATATTCTGCCCGAGTAAAAGCTGAACTTTGATTTACTTTGTGAAGGCAATGCTAAAGCAATTGGTCCGCACATACCAATGCAGTGCATGCTTCCTAAAAATCCAAGCGCAAGCCCTGATAAAACTTCCATAATTTTTTCTCTGAATTAAAAACAATGGAACGCTGACTGGTTATGATGATCAGCGTTCTATCGCTAAACTAATTTATCATCACTGCTCGTTCAACCGAGTAGCTTTCACTATTCATCAGCCATTTCATTTGAATCTTCCAGTAACCCTTTTCAATTTTAGATACATCGAACAACTGCTCACCGTTCATATCAATTTGAAGTTGAGCTTTAAAATCTTTTTTCGAATCAGATGGACGATAAAAATAAAACTCCCCGTCGCTCATAAGTTTAGCTACTGAATCCGGGAAAGTCAATTTTAACTGGCTGTCAAGATATTCAAGCTTAATATTTTTATTTATCTCTTTTGTTCTCTCGGCTTCATCAATTTGATTTTGATAAACGAGTGTTTTTTCGTAATAATTATCGGTTACAAGATCCACTTTCTGATTCATAAAGTAAAAAATCATTACAAAAGAAATTATGAGAAAAATAATAATCGAAATTACTATTCCGGTACCCCAATTAAATTTCATATTAGCTTTTTCCTTTCTCAGCCACTGGTCCTAAAAATGAAGTTTGAACTTCCTTCAGTAATTTATTATTGGAATAAACAGAAATTGTAATAGGAGTATTCATTTTTGTGATAGACGATTTTGGTAATATCAAAAGAAATTTTGAATCGTGTTTTTCCTGCGGTTTGAGATTAAGTTCATCGCCGAGAAGTTTCAGTTCACCTTTAACATTCTTAAGTTTTAACTCGATTGGTGCGGGATTAAACGTTTTGTTAATAATATTCAAATCATAAATGTTACTGTATTTATTATCAGGCTGTTCCTGAAAAAGCAAACCAGGTGTTCGCAAAACATTTATTGAAAAATCACTTCTGGTTATGAGCAGATAACTTAGAATAGAAAGAATCAAAACTAGTACGGTTGTATAACCC
>DAIMIJ010000068.1:3587-10306 GCA_036722835.1 Ignavibacteriaceae bacterium
TCCTGATCAAGCAGAACACCTTGAAGTCTGCCGTAGGGACAGACCAAAGTGCAAACCTGCTCACGGAAGTATGAAAAAACCCAGTAAAATACTCCCGAAAACACCAGCATAGAAATGAACCCGGCTAAATGCTTAGATGGCGGAGCTGTAACTATTTTTGTTAGCGCATCCATTCCTATGATATAGGAGAGAAAAATATTTGAGATGAAAAATGCTATCAGAAAAAAGATTATGTGTTTTAGCGTCTTCTTAAAAATTTTGATAGAAGTCCATGGTGCTTGCTTGAGTTTTATTTGATCTTTAAAATCGCCATCGATCAAATATTCAATTTTTCTGAAAACCATTTCCATAAAAATTGTTTGAGGACAAGCCCATCCGCAAAATACTCTGCCAAATATTACGGTGAATAAAATGATGAAAACAGCAAGTGCGATTATTGCTAACGCAAACAAATGAAAATCATGGGGACCGAATGGAATGGTGAATAGAATAAAATTTCTATTCAAAATATCTAAGAGAAGAAGAGGGTGTCCATTAACTTTAATAAATGGGGCGATCATCAAAAATAATATTAAGAAAATGCTGACAATCGTTCTTGCATTATAAAATCTTCCTGAAGGTTTCTTGGGATAAATCCATTTACGTTTTCCTTCGTCGGTTATGGTTGCGAGGTGATCGCGAAAAGATTCTCCGGTTTTAATATTATTCATTTTTTCGACTCTATAGTAAATCCATAACTTTAATCATTGCAGCTATGAACAATTCTGTTTATAGCTCGTTCAACATTCATAATTCCTTGTTCGATATTCAGTATTCTTAATAATAACGAATATCGAATTTCGAATAATGAAATAGGAATTTTTATTCGATAAAACGTTAGTTTTTTAATGTATCCTGTTCAACATAAAGAGCACCTTCGGGAGCTTTAGAATTCGGAGGATTCGTTCCTCTAAGTGAAAGAACATAGCTGGCAACTTCTTGAATTTGTCTTGGATTAAGCTGCTGTTTCCAGCTTATCATTCCTTTAGCTGGAACACCCTCCTTTATTACTGCAAAAACATTTTTAATTCCTCCGCCGTGAATCCAGTAATCGTCGGTTAGATTTGGACCGACTAACCCGCCGCCTTTTTCAGTGTGACAGACTGTACAGTTTTTTATAAAAATCTCTTTCCCAGAGTTAAGCGCTACCACATCTTTTAGAGATGTCAAAGTGTTCTCGTCTAATAAAGTTCCGGATTTTATAAGCTCAAGCTTTTGCATTTCGGCAAACTTCACTTCCTCTTTGTATTCAATTGCTTGAACATCACCCGAAGATAGAACATGATAATTAATCATGTAGAAAATGCCGAAAATTACAGAACCATAAAAAAGATAATTGAACCATGGCGGAATTTTATTATCAAGTTCACGAATATTATCATAGTCATGATCGAGCATTATATCTTTTTCTTGTTCAATCGGCTTTAGTCCTACAATGTAATCCCTAATTTTTTGAAAGCCGAAAAAATACTTTTTCTCACGTTTAATTTCTTCACCCATTCCGAAGTAAAGAAATCCAAATATGATCAGCAATACAATAGCTAATAGTGCAACTGCAACAATGTCGTAGTAGGATTTAGTCATTTCTCCGCCAGTTGGCTGCGCAGAAACACTTTGCATCAGAGAAAAAAGAAGTATGAAAAATATTTTTTTTGATAATGATAAAAATTTAGTTTTGAATCCGCCTTCGTGTTTCACTTCGGCGGACAGGAAGTTGGAATATAATTTTCTTCTACTTGTAGAGGAAGATGGTTCGGGGATTGCCCTTAGGTTCTTGCTATTGATTATCATTTTATTCACCCTTAAAATTTTGTGAATTATTTTCCGGGTCAAGCGGTAACTGTTTCATTTTATTTAAATAACTTTTATCCATTCTAAGTATTTTAATAGTAATAATTATAAAGGAAGTGATGAAGATGATTAAAGATATAATCGCATAAACATCAACGCCTTTTATTGATTGAAGCACTTCTTTATACATGTTGATCAACTCTCATTTAGTTTCTGTTAATTCATTAAGTTTTATATCTGTTCCTAATCTTTGCAAGTAAGCGATGAGAGCAATAATTTCTTCTGTACCATCAACGGCAATACCATTTTTCTGTAAATCAAGTGCAATCTCTTTTGCTTGATTTTCTAATTCATTCTTTGCAACGTTTTCATAATTAGTTGGATACGGAACGCCAAGTTTTCTTAAAACGGTTATCTTACTCTCTAAAGTTGAATAATCCAGCTTATTCTCAATTAACCAGGAATAATTGGGCATTATAGAATTGGGAGACATTGAACGTGGATTTTCCATATGATAATAATGCCATGAGTTAGGATATTTCTTACCCTCTCTCCATAAATCGGGTCCTGTTCTTTTTGATCCCCAGAGGAAAGGATGTTCATAGACATATTCACCTGCCTTCGAGTATTCACCGTATCTCTCGGTTTCAGATCTGAAAGGACGAACTAATTGGGAGTGACAGCTATTGCAAGCTTCCCTTATGTAAAGATCTCTGCCTTCAAGTTCTAAAGGCGTATACGGTCTAACGCTTGCAATTGTAGGTATGTTGGATTTAACAAGAAATGTCGGAATAAATTCAACTATACCGCCAATTGAAATTACGACTAAAGATAATATTGCAAATTGAATCGGCTTCTTTTCAAGCCAGCGATGTCTGAACTTTTCATCTGCATTTAAAGATGATTTTGCCAACGCTGGAGCTTCAGCATCTTCATTTGCAGAAAAGTTTCCTTGCTTTGCAGTTTTAATAATATTGTAAACACCTAAAATTACGCCGGTAAAATAAAGCAAGCCGCCCGTCGCTCGAATCATATACATTGGAATAATTTGTAACGTGGTTTCAAGAAAGTTGGGATATTGCAAAGTTCCAAGCGGAGTAAACTCTTTCCACATTAACGATTGAGTTATTCCCGACCACCACATTGATAAAGCATAAAAAACTATTCCCAGTGTTCCAAGCCAGAAATGTACGTTTGCAATTTTTTTAGAATAAAGATTTGTTTTGTACAATCTGGGAATAAGCCAGTAAAGAATTCCGAAAGATAAGAATCCATTCCAAGCTAATGCACCCACATGAACGTGAGCAATTATCCAATCTGTAAAGTGAGCAATTGCATTTACGTTTTTAAGTGCTAGCATTGGTCCTTCAAAAGTTGCCATTCCATAAGCTGTAACGGCAACAACCATAAATTTTAAAATAGGATCGGTACGAACCTTATCCCACGCACCTCTTAAAGTTAATAGTCCATTGATCATTCCGCCCCACGATGGAGCAATCAGCATAATCGAAAAAACTGTTCCTAATGATTGTGCCCAATCCGGTAAAGCCGAGTAAAGTAAATGATGAGGACCAGCCCAGATGTAAATAAAAATCAATGTCCAGAAATGAAATATAGACAACCGATAAGAATAAATCGGTCTATTTGCAGCTTTTGGTAAGTAGTAGTACATCATTCCCAAAAAAGGAGTGGTTAGGAAAAAAGCCACGGCATTATGCCCATACCACCACTGAACCAATGCATCCTGAACGCCTGCATAAACAGGATAACTTTTAAGAAATGAAACCGGAAGCTCGATAGAGTTTACGATATGAAGAACTGCAACTGTAACCCACGTTGCTAAGTAAAACCAAATAGCAACATACATGTGGCTTTCTCTTCGCTTTATTATCGTGCCGATCATGTTTATTCCGAAAGCAACCCACACTAAAGTTATCGCTATATCTATTGGCCATTCGAGTTCAGCATATTCTTTACTTGTTGTAAATCCCATCGGCAATGTAATAGCTGCAGCAACAATTATTAGCTGCCATCCCCAGAAGTGAATATTACTCAGCAAGTCGCTGAACATTCTTGCTTTGCACAATCTTTGGAGGGAATAATAAATTCCCATAAAAATTGCATTTCCTACAAACGCAAATATCACAGCGTTTGTGTGAAGAGGTCTAATTCTTCCGAATGTTAAAAATGGAGTGTTGAGATTAAGTGCCGGGTAGAAAAGCTGTGTGGCAATTATCAGTCCGACAAGCATTCCGACAACTCCCCACAGCAATGTTGCGATGGCAAAGTTTTTTACAATCTTATTATCATAACTGAATTTTTCAAGCTCCATAGAGCTTCCTCCTTGATGATTTAAATTAGGTTAATCTTCTTTTTTTGATTTAGGTTCATCATCTAAAATAATTCTTACTGAAGGTGTGTAAGTATCCTTAAACTGTCCGTTTTTAACTGCCCAGATAAATGCAGCAAGAAATCCGGAAGCGACAAGCAGGCTTATTCCGATGAGAATAACTATAACGCTTATAGCAGACCCTCCCTTTTCGCTAAAAAATTAGTAGTAAATGTTGCAAATATAACGACTGAAATTGAACTTATCGGCATTAATATTGCCGCAACAATTGGAGTTAATGCGCCCTGAATTGCAAAGCTCAATCCAACAAAATTATAAACAAATGAAATTATAAAACTTAGAATTATAATCTTAATGCTTTGTTTTGAAAATTTTAAAAACAGAGGAATTTTATTTAGTTCTGATGCATCAAGGATTGCGTCGCACGCAGGAGAAAAATTACTTATATCTTCAGTAACGGCAACTCCAACGTTGCTTTGAGCTAATGAACCGGCATCGTTCAAGCCATCGCCAACCATTAAAACTTTTTTGCCGAATGACTGAACCAACTTAATAAAATCTAATTTTTCTGATGGAGATTGTCTAAACCGAATTCTCGACTCATTGCTGAATATTCTTTCAAGATTTTCCTTTTCGCCCTCATCATCTCCGGACAAAACGGATAGTTCATAATGTTTTGATAATTCTTTTATTGTGTTTTCAATCCCACTACGATAGACATTTGAAATACTAAAGTTTCCCAACACTTCATCATCAATCGAAACAAAGACGCTTGTATCAAAATCAAATATTCTTTTTTCATGATCATTATCTGATAGAAAATCATTAGCCCATACGAATGCCTTTGAACCGAGCTTAATATGTTTTCCAAGAATTTCTCCTTCAATTCCCTTTCCCTGCATTTCCCTGAATGAAGCAACACTTAAATTCGCCTGGCAGTCAAGAGAATCATAAATCTTTTTGCTTAACGGATGAGTTGAATTTTTAACAAGAGATTTTATCAAGATAGAATCAAGCTCGGTCAATTCTCTGCCCGAATATTTTATTTTCGATTCTGTCGTTTGAGTGATTGTTCCTGTTTTATCAAACACAACTTGATTTACTTTAGCAAGCCCCTCAATCACGTTTACGTTCTTCAGATAGAATTTGTTCTTTCCGAAAATTCTAATTGTATTTCCTAACGTGAATGGAATTGAGAGAGCGAGTGCACATGGACAAGCAATTATTAACACTGCTGTGATCACATTTAAAGCAGTATGAATATTGATTGGCAACCAAATTAAAAATGCAATTAGAGCAATGAACAGAATTACTAAAGTGAAATATTTCGCGACCTTGTTCGAAATTGTTGTAAAGCTTGATTCGGTTCGGTTCTTAAATGCTTCGTTATTCCAAAGCTGCGTAAGATAGCTTTGAGATACTTCTTTAATTACTTCAAGCTCAATTGCAGAACCGATTTGTTTTCCGCCGGCGTAAACTAATTCTCCCAAAACTTTAGGGGCTAATTTTGATTCGCCTGTTACAAAGCTGTAATCAATATTTCCTTCTCCGCCGAATAAAATAGAATCAGCAGGAACAATTTCATTATTCCGGATGACAATTTTATCTCCAACATTCAATTTTGAAATTGGAATAGAAACTTCCGAATCATCTTTTTTTAGTATAACCGAAAGAGGAAAGTATGATTTATAATTTCTCTCGAAGTTGAGAGTCTCATAAGTTTTATTTTGAAATAGCTTTCCTAGGAGAAGAAAAAATACAAGTCCTGTCATCGAATCGAAGTAACCGGCACCAGTGTGCGTAACAACTTCAAAAGCGCTTCTTAGAAATAATACAAGTATTCCAAGTGAAATTGGAACATCAATGTTCAATATCTTTTTTCTTAATCCCTTAAAAGCAGAGATGAAATAATCTGAACTTGAATATAAAAAAACAGGTAATGCTAAAATCAAATTCAGCCAGCCAAAAAACTTAATAAAGAAGCTATCGCTCATGTTTATGTTCAAGTACTCTGGAAAGCTGAACAGCATGATGTTCCCGAAGCAAAAGCCAGTTATACCGATTTTGTAAAGTAATTTTTTATTTGTGGTCTTAAGATTTTTTCCTTCAATATCCTCTAAATTTATTTGGGGTTCGTAACCAATCGATGTGAGTAGTACAACAGTTCCTTTGAGACTGATCTTATTAGGATTGAGCTTGACAGTGACATTTTTCTTGAGGAAATTGACTTCAGAATGAATGATTCCGGGATTTATCTTAAATAGATTTTCCAGAAGCCAAATACATGAGCTGCAATGCATTTGCGGGATGTAAAAAGTCACAATGAAAAGTTTATCGTCTCTAAACTCTGCTAATTTGGTTATAATTTCAGGATCGTCAAGGTAATCAAAATTTTTGTGAACAAGATTTTGCGGAGTGACACCGGGAGCTTCATCTATCTGATAGTATTTGCAGAGGTTATTCTTTTCTAAAATTTCATAAACCGTCTTACAGCCCATACAGCAGAATGCTTTCCCATCTTCAACTATGCTGCCATCGC
>DAIMIJ010000069.1:0-10213 GCA_036722835.1 Ignavibacteriaceae bacterium
GATTAAATCGCTCTTGTTTTCCCTTTAATCATTTGCCAGATTGTAAGAAAAATAATTTGAATGTCCAGCCAAATCGACCAATTTTCAATGTACCAAATGTCATATTCAATTCTTTTCTTAGTCCGGATTTCATTTTCAATCGGACTAGAAGAATCACCCCGAAGCCCATGAACTTGAGCCCAGCCAGTTAGTCCTGGTCGAACTCTACTCCTAAGTTTTATTTCATCAACAATTTCAGAATAAACTTTGTTGTAAGGTATGAAGTGTGGTCTCGGTCCAACTACCGACATATCACCTTTAAGGATATTAAAGAATTGTGGAAGTTCGTCAAGATTAGTTCTTCTTAAGACTCTGCCAATCCTTGTGATTCGTGGATCGCCCTCCATTACTGGAGAGTACGTTTCACTTTCTACTTTCTCATTTGTTATCAGCGTTCTGAACTTGTAAAATTTAAATATTTTATTTCTCATTCCAATTCTCTTTTGAACAAAGAATACAGGACCATGGGAAAATATTTTAATAATAATCGCCAGCAAAGGAATTAACCAGGTTAGAAAAAAAATGATTACTATTAATGAAAATAAAACATCAAATGATCGTTTTATAAATCTCCAATGGGCTTCTGCCAGAGGTTCATCGCGGATAGTGATTATTGGAAAATTTTCAAACATGCTGATGCGAAATTTCTTGGATATGAACTTAAAATAATCGGGAATAATGTGAACCCTTACAGCATGGCGATTGCAAACTTTAATTATTTGATCTAACCTTGCAAATTCATGGATTGGAAGAGCGACAACAACTTCATTTATAACTTTGGAAATTATAATATTTTCTAAATCGTCAATTTTGCCAATTAATTCTGTTTGAGATGATTCCGTTGCAATATCGTCTAAGTAGCCAGCGAAATTATAACCCGCTTGTTGTTTCTTTATTGTTGAATTGTAGAAATTCCTTGCAACTTCTCCTGAGCCAACAATTAGCATGTTCTGAACTTTATTCACCCTGAAACTTAATTTTCCAATCAATATTTTAAGAAGCTGAATCCTAATGCTGATGAAAACAATAAGCAGAAAAGCATCGATAAGAATAAAGTTTCTTGTGAATAAATCTTCTTTTGCAATAAAAATGAATAAGATTGCCGTAATGATTTGAACGAAAGTATTCTTTAGAATATTATTGAACTGATACGAAAATGAGGGAAGATTATTATCCTCATAAAAACTATTTACATTCGATGTAAAGTACCATATGAAGTTTAATACAGCGAGCAGAATAAACATGTAATTTCTCGCCATCAAAATCTGAAATGATTGAGCGAGAACCGCTGATGCCACAAAAATTATGTTTAATAATAAAAGATCTAAGAAAAGCCGCAAATAATAGTTTGATCTCTGATTAAAAATCATTTCTTGAAAAACTCATCACATTTATTGATTATGAATGCACGAATCTTTTCCTCAAAAATGCTTCGATCAAATCGTTTTGCATAGTCGCTAAGCATTTGTGGGTCAAAAGTTTTTTCACTTTTTTCAAAACGCGATACAGCATTGACAATATCTTCAGTAGTTTGTTCTGAAAAGTGAATTCCATATTTTCCATCAATTATTGTTTCGGCAGTTCCGCCTTTATTTAGTGCTATGACGGGTGTTCCGCAGCTTAAAGCTTCAATAACCGAAATTCCAAAATCCTCTTCAGCAGCAAAAACAAACGCACGAGCTCGTTTCATGTATTCCGCAAGATCATCAACTTTCTTGTAGTTGATCATCTTAACATTTTTATTACACTTGGCTTTAATTTTATCTTCGTCTGTACCTTCTCCTATGATAACTAGCTTTTTATCTGGCATTTTTGAGAAAGCTTCCGCGATCAGGTCAATTTTTTTATATGGAACAAATCTCGATGCTGTTAAATAAAAATCCTCTTTTTTAGATTCGCATCTGAATTTCGCAGTATCAACTGGAGGATAAATAACCTCAGCGTCTCTTCTGTATATCTTTTTAATTCTCCTGGCAATGTAATTTGAAATGGCTATGAAATAATCAACTCGATTTGATGAGGCGACATCCCACGTCCTTATGTTATGTAAAACCGGCAGTAAAATTAGTTTTTGAATCCGGCCAATTAAACTTTTCGTATCAAAATATTGATTAGTAAGATCCCACGCATATCTTACAGGCGTATAACAATAGCAAATATGCAGTTGATTCGAATTTGTTAATGCTCCTTTAGCAAATGCATGTGAACTTGAAATTACTAAATCGTAACTCGATAAATCAAATTGTTCAATCGCCAGAGGGAATAATGGGAAATAATAGCGGTGATACTTGCTTGCGAGGGGCAAGTTCTGAATGAAAGATGTTGTTGCGGATTTACCTTTAAGAATTATTTTCCTGTCCCTCTCATCCAAAAAATCTACAAGCGAAAAGATGTCCGCATCATTCCAAATGTTTGTAAAGGATTCCACGCATCTTTCCGAACCGGCGTATGTTGTAAACCAATCGTGTACTATAGCTGTCTTTAAATTTTGATTTAACATGATTTTTCGAACATGATATTAATTTTTGATTGTGTCATCAAACTCTCTTTTTAGATTCTGGGCGAATTTTCCCCTACCAAACCGCAATATGTTTTTATGTCCATTAACGATCAACTCATCACGTAATTTTTTATTGCTCGTTAACAAAGACATTTTTTCCACCAAATCCTCAACTTTAAGAGGATCAAAATAAAGAGCGGCATCACCACAAACTTCTGGAATGGCGGCTGAATTACTAGCTATTACAGGACATCCATAAACCATTGCTTCCAGAGGCGGTAACCCAAATCCTTCGTAAATAGATGGAAAGATTAAACACGTAGCACTATTATAAATTAAAGGTAAATCATAATCTTTTACAAATTCAGGAATAATTATGGTGTTTTGATCACATAATTTTAAAATTTCTGGATCTTTACTAAGATCACTCTGCTTTACACCAACAATAATCAACTTCTTAGCAGCAGGAGATTTCTTCAACCAAAGATTAAAAGCTTTAATGGCTGTCTTAAGATTTTTATGGGGCTTTATACTCCCCACAAAAAGGAAATAATCCTCAGGTAATTTATAAATTGCTTTTACCTGATCAATTGATTGTTCATGTAGATTGCTCTTTAATTTTTCACTATCCAAACCGCAGTAAATTATTTTTATTTCTTTTCCCTGGACATCGGCGTATTTAATTATTTCATTTTTTGAAAACTCAGATATAGTTATGACCTTGTCGGATTTTCTTATGGCAGTGTTAATCATGTATTTGGCATAAATTACTTTCGGAAGGGAAAGCTGATCAGAAAAAACAAGATGGTTTACATCATTAATTATTACCGCTCTTTTTGAAGCTTTTATCTTTAAAAGGGGAATGTTGTAATGGGGTGAAACAAAGAGATCACATTGGGGAATTTTAGTCGGCAGTTCTATCTGTTCCTTTATTGAATATATTTGACTTTTCGTATCAATTATTCTTGTTTGTTTAGACCAGGAAAAAGAATTAAGTACTTCACAATTGCCAAGCAGTGTCAGATTATAGTTCTGAATAAGGTTTGGTATCATGTTTTTTATATTAGTACCAATTCCAGAATGATTGATCATTCTAGCATCCAGAGTTATATCGAATTTTTCACTTTTCACAACAAGCCAAATTTCCTAAAGAATAAGTTATATTTGTTGAGGACATTGCGCGAATATCTTTTATGCCAATATTGAGTTTAAAAATATATACTAACATAGTTAAATACCATATCGAATCAGACATAACATCGTAGGTCTAATGTTATTAACAACAAATCCAATGAAAATATCTATTATTACTCCTACTTATAATTCTGAAAACACCATTCTCCGTAACACTCAATCAATTATTGGCCAGACCTACAAGGAATTTGAACACATAATTGTAGATAATTTGAGCAAGGATAATACTGTACAACTAATAAAGAATGACTACAACGGTGCGGGATTATCAGATAAGTTAAAGATTATAAGTGAAAAAGATGCCGGTATTTCCGATGCATTTAATAAAGGAATAAGAGCCGCTACAGGAGATGTAATTGCTATTCTAAACAGCGATGATTATTTCTATGATAAATATGTTCTGGAGAAAATACTAAACGAGTTTGTTGATAAAAATATTTTATTTGTGCACGGGAATATATTCTTTTATGATAACGTGTACGGTTCGAATTTAAGGAAACCGCTCCTTTGCCCCATCACTAAAGCTATCCCCTATAATCATCCGACAATGTTTTTTAGAAAGTACATTTATGAAAATTACGGAATTTTTGATACCTCATATAAGTATGCAATGGATTTTGAATTCGTCTGCAGATTGGAGAGGCATATTCTAAATCTTAGGGAAAAAGGTGCTTATGTTGAAGGGAATCCCTTAGTAGTGATGAATGCTGGGGGTACTTCGTGGGAAAATGAAATAAGCAGTATCCATGAAGTCAAAAGAGCACTAAAGAAGTATGATTTTTGGAATTGGGATGCAAGAAAAAATTATTTTTTCAGATTGTTCAGGACATGGCTTAAGCAAATATTTAATTCCCTAAACTTTAATGCCCTAGTAAAGTTTTGGCGAAATGAAAAGTGGAAGGGATAATTTTATTTTGAGGTTTAACAAGCTAAAAATATTAGCGCAAGGAAGAGAGTTCAGCAATTCTATATGGAATATGGCTGACGCTGTCATTCTTCCTTTCATAATGCTGCTTATTACTCCATACTTCATAAAAAAGCTTGGAACAAATCAATATGGTATTTGGATGATTGTAAATTCAATCATTGCAAGCATAGGGATTGTTAATGTGGGTGTTGGTGATGCCGCAATTAAATTTATTTCAAAGTATCGTGCGCTCGAAAATCAAAAAGAAATAAATAGAATTATAAATACTGGGTTTTCACTTGTAGTCGTACTCGCTATATTAATAATATTAATTGGTTCCGCAATCTCTTTTTTAGCTGCCAGGATTAATCTTTTTAATCTTAGCGGGGCTAATATTACTCTTGCTTCAGCGTCAATTCAATTGGGCAGCATTGTATTTGCATTCAAACAAGTTGAGCAGCTATTGCTCTCTATCTTTAAGGGATATGAAAGGTATGATACTGGGGCCGGCATTTCAATTATTTCAAAATTCTTTCTGTTATCAGCCCAAGTTTTGACAGTTGTATTGGGATATAAACTTGTACAAATATTTCTTGTGAGTGTTTTTATTTCAATCTTAGTTGTATTAGGTGAAACTATTTTTGTAAAAGGGAAATTTAGAGAGGCCTCATTAATTCCTTCATTCAATAAATCATCAGTTAAAGAGATTTTCAGTTTCAGCACCTGGTCGTGGGCTCAATCAATATTGAGCATAATAGCAAGCCACATTGATCGATTTATTGTAATCACTTTTGCAGGGCCAACATTTTTAGCTTACTATGCGCTTGCATCAACAATTGGTACGCAGGTGCATTCAATATTTACTGCCGGAGTTAGTTGGGTTTTTCCAAAGGTTAGCGGTAAGACCGAAAGGAAAGAGGATACAAGCAATCTCTATTACAAAATGCAGTTGATCATTATCGTGTGCGGTTTTGCTTTTGTTACTTTTTTAATATTGTTTGAAAATATAATTTTTAGAACATGGCTTGGTATAGAAACTTATACAAATTCAATTCTGCTGATAAAAATATTTCTTTACCTTGCATTCTTTAATATGCTTTCAATTATTCCTTATTTCTTTTTGTTAGGCTCGAACTTAATACGAGTATCTACTTTTTTTATGTTTGTCAGCGTAATATTCACAATTGGTTTTATGATGCTTGGTTATAATGTGCTTAATGTGTCCGGATTAGCGTATGGGAAATTATTTTCTTCAATAATTACCATTCCAATTATGCTGGCTTTTGTGCATTATAAAATTATAGATAAAATAAATTTACTTTCAGGTTTAAAAATATATTTACCAGTGCTGATGCTTGCAGCTTCTCTTTATATGATAAGCATTGCATCTATTCCTATATTTTTAGGTGGAGCTGCTCTTCTATGGCTTTTGTATCGTGAGAAGGTTTCAAAAACATTCCAGGCTCAAGAATGAATTTTACAATTAAAAATTCTTTTATTGTTTCTAAAAAGATAAAACAAATTATCAAAAGAAATTTGCTTAAATCTCCTGTAATAAATTATTTCGGCGATAATCATCCAAAGAATGTACTCATTTCATATATAACAAAACCGTTTAGAAAAGGAATAGATATTACACACACAAGCTCTGCAGAAGTTTTGGAAATTGCAAAAATCTTTCGTTCATTGGGTTATAATGTTGATGCTGCCGATTATGATTATGACGGTTTTATTGATTACTCAAAATATAGTGTTGTTTTCGGATTCGGCGAACCTCTTATAAACAGTTTTTATTCTAATTTGCAAAATCGTCTTGTAAGAATTTATTATGGTACAGGTATGCATATCTCAGTACAGAACAACAATTCTCTAAAGAGAATTGGAGAGGTTTATAATAAAAAGGGAGTTTGGTTGCTTGATTCTGGACGAATAGTAGAAAAAGCCTGGGCACCACAAACAAATATTGTTGATGCTATGATTTTATTGGGGAATGAAGAAGTAAGCGAAACATATAAAAGATTTTTTAATAAGGATATATTTCTTATACCTCCTTCATATTATAACTTATATGATTACAAAGAAATAATTGAAGTGAAAAATTTCACCAAAGCGAAAAGAAATTTCCTTTGGTTCGGCAGCAGTGGTTTAATACATAAGGGTCTTGATCTTATTTTAGAAGTATTCAAAAATTTGCCCAATCTTCAGTTGCATGTTTGTGGTCCCATAGATGATGAACCAGGTTTTAAAACTGCCTATCACAATGAATTGTATGACACTAGTAATATTCATACACACGGTTTTGTTAAAATAGATTCGCCGCTTTTCGAACGGCTATTGAAAGAATGTGCATTTGTTGTTTATCCTTCTTGCTCGGAAGGTGGAGGAGTATCAATTTTAAATGCGATTGGGAACGGTGGATTAATTCCAATTCTATCGAAAGAAGCCTCAATTGATATTGATGATTTTGGTATTTCAATTGAAAATATTTCAAGTGAAGCTGTACAAAATGCAATTGAGAAAGCTTTAATGTTACCTGTCGAAGAAATAAAAACGCGAAGTTCGAAGGCTGGTGAAAAAATAAATACCATCAACTCTATTGATAATTATCGCAATCTATTGAAAACGAGCCTTAATAGAATTTTAAGAAGTCATGAAATGTAAAATTTGTAAAAAAGAAGCTGATCCTCTCTTTAATGCTCTAGTTCTTGGCAAGTATGATGTTAAATATTACTCGTGCATCCACTGTGGCTTCGTTTTTACCGAAGAACCGTATTGGCTAAATGAAGCATATAAGAATGCAATTAACCTCAATGATACTGGCTTAATGCAGCGGAATTTGCATTTCTCCCGTGTTCTTTCCACAGTTTTATATTTTCTATTTGATGCCAAAGCTAAGTATCTAGATTATGCTGGGGGTTACGGAATATTTACCCGTTTAATGCGTGATAATGGATTTGATTTTTATTGGAGTGATCCATATTGTGAGAATATTTTAGTAAAAGGTTTCGAATGTGAAAATGCAAATACCAAGTCATTCTTATTATTATCAGCTTTTGAAGTATTTGAACATTTGGTTGACCCTTTAGAATCGATTGAAAAAATGTTTAAGATAGCTGATAATATAGTCTTCTCAACTGAGTTAGTTCCCACTCCAACTCCAGGTAAAAATGATTGGTGGTATTACTCGTTTGAACATGGCCAGCATGTGGCTTTTTACAAACCTGAAACGTTGGAATTTATAGCTCGTAGATTTAACGTAAATTTTTATTCTGCTTCTGGGATTCATATCTTTTCTAAAAGGAAGATTAATAAAACTCTGCTTAAAATAGTTACTGCAACTGGAAGATATGGATTACCTATACTAATTAGAAGGCGTTTAAAAAGTAAAGTGTGGTATGATTATCTTTATCTCAAGAAGTTGATGGACGATGACCTTAAAAAGCATAGATAATATTTGAATTTACCACTCGTGAATCAGCTATTCCTTAAAATATTAAATCTCTTAAGGTTCATTTCATTTTTATCAATGAATTTTATAATTAAGCTGAAAAAACATGAAATAACTCCAAAAACACTATTACTTATCCGCCTTGACGCAATAGGTGATTACATTCTGTTCAGGAATTTTATAGAAGCGATTCGGAAAAGTGATAAATATAAAGGCTGTACACTTACGCTTTGTGGCAACATGATTTGGCAGGAACTATCCGAAAATTTCGATTCAAAATTCATTGATGAATTTATTTGGATTGACCGTAATAAATTTGCCAATGATATCTTGTACAAATATCAGGTGTTAAAGAATATATATAATCGTGGATTTGAAGCCGCAATAGAGGCCACTTACTCAAGAGAAATATTATTTGGAGACTCAATAATTAAAATTTCGAATGCAAAAGAGAGAATTGGAAGTTCAGGTTCACCCGAACCTCATGCAAAATGGAAGAGGAATCTTTTGTCCGACAGATACTATACTAAACTAATTCCCGTGATTAATGAAAATCTTTTCGAGTTCGAAATAAATAAAGAATACTTTAAAAATATTTTAGAAAAAGAACCTGATGCTCGAAGTCCTTTTATAATCACTTCGAATCTTCCTAACCTGGAGAACATTAACAACAAATATGTCGTTATTATTCCTGGGGTGAGTGAAGAGAGTAGAAGATGGGCGAGTGATAAATTTAAAGAAGTTGCTGAATTTATAATGACTAACTATCAATTTGATATTGTACTCTCTGGTTCAAAGCAGGAGAATTACTTATTTGAAAAAGTTGTTATAAATGCTTTTCGGGAAAGATTTATTAATTATTTTGGCTGCACGTTGACCGAACTTGCAAAGCTTATAGCAGATGCAAAATTATTGATCTCGAATGATACAAGTGCAGTTCATTTTGCTGCTGCGGTCGATACTCCATTTATCTGCATAGCAAATGGTTTTTATTATGGAAGGTTTAACCCGTATCCAAAGCATATTTTTGATAAGGCACATTATATTTTCCCCAAGGATTTCCTGCCTAGAAAAGGGGATTCCGTGGATAAAATATCTCCACTAGAAGTAAAGAGTTTGGTAGAAAATATTTTAAACCAATAATGAGAATCTCTTCTATTACCATAGCAAAAAACGAAGAAACCAACATTGCAAGATGTATCGAAAGCTTGCTCGAAAGTGTTGATGAAATAATTGTGCTTGTTGATGAAGAATCATCAGACAAAACTTTGGATATTGTGAAATCGTATCCCAATGTGAAATGTGAAGTGGTTAAATGGATGGGTTACGCAAAAACAAAGCAGTATGGAGTTTCACTTTGTTCCAACGATTGGATTTTATGGATTGATGCGGACGAATTTATTACAAAGGGATTATCAAAAGAACTAATTGAGTTTAAAGCATCATCGCCGGTTTTTATGGCTTATTCAATTCCGCGAAAAGCATTTTTTCTGGGAAGATGGATAAAGCACAGCGGCTGGTATCCGGGAAGAGTCACAAGACTTTTTAATAAGCACGAAGTTAAGTTTAGCGAAAATGATGTGCATGAACATCTGCTCGTTAGCGGTGAAACGGGAGAGCTTAATTCAGATCTTGAGCATTACACTGATCGAAGCATTCATCACTATTTCCAAAAGTTTAATATATATACGACACTTGCAGCGGAGGAATTAGTTAAACAAGACAAATCATTTTCAGTAGTTGATCTTCTTCTTCGCCCGATTGTAATTTTTATAAAAATGTATTTTCTAAAGCTGGGATTTCTGGATGGAATTCAAGGATTCATTCTTGCAGTGTTTTCATCGGCGTATGTTTTTACAAAATATTGTAAATTTTGGGAGCTAAAAAATAAGGATTGATTAAAAATGGATAAAAATAATTCCAACGAACTTTTATTTATGCAATTGGTTTTACAGAACCAGCAATTAGCAATGATGTCAATGGGAAAACTCAAAAATCCCGTAACCGACAAGATTGACCGTAACCTTGAATTTGCTAAGATGTCTATTGATACACTCGATATGATTGCGGTTAAAACAAAAGGAAATCTCTCGGAGTATGAGGATAAATTTTTAAATGAAGTCAT
>DAIMIJ010000070.1:0-6111 GCA_036722835.1 Ignavibacteriaceae bacterium
TTTCTAATTGTTCTGATGGAGTCGGCATTTAAATATTCCGGTGTTGCATTTTCAATCCAATGAACAAAAATCCATCTTTCCATATCGCTGTTGGGCGATCTTCTGAGCCACACAAAATTATCTTCGGGTTTATTCATAGCTAAGCTAAAGTCAGCTTGAACATAGACAACCCAGCCATATTGCTTAAGAATCTTTCCTTCAATATTTTTTTGTTCATAAGGTGCACTATATAAGCTTTCGGAAAGTCTTTCATCAGAAATTTTTTGGAATGCATAGAGCAGATCATCACTTTTCTTTAAAATATTAAACTCCAATTCCTGCATATCCGGGGCAGTTATAACAACAACTAATTGATGCTTTGCCCAAAGATTATATTTCATAACCTGGGACATTTGGTTTGACATAATTTTGGATTTTACTGCAGTATCAACTATAGCTTTAATAAACTGGGATGCTATAGAATTTGAATTCATTGGTGCAACAATGATAATATTTTTACGCGTTTTATATTTTTCAATTTCATTCGGCGAAACTCTATTAAGCGTGAAAAGTTTTTCCGGCTGAGGTGTATAAATCACTTTTTCAAAAGTTGATTCTAATGCCAGTCTCAGTTCTTCATACTCCAAAGAATCCGCAACAACATATATTTCATCCTCTTTACCTTTTGCCGGTTTATTTGTGGTGTCGCATGCCGATAGAAAGATCAGTGCAAAAGAAATTAATATCGAAAAAATAATTTTCATCCTTACCTCGGAACGTTTTGAAGAACTAAGTTTAATTCTGGTAGAAACAGCAGATACAATAACCACATGGCAATTCCTATTGAGATCGGAATTACGAGATTATCATCAGCCAATCCGAATGATACATTTTCTATTAGTGCACCAAAAGCCGCAGCGATAATTCCAATCATATATTCAGTAAAATGGTATTCAATTTTGGGAGATAGCAAAACAACGACTATTCCACTCAGGAAAAAAGCTAAAGTTCCCTCAAGACTTTTGAAAAGAAATTTGTGTTTGCCGTAACGACGTCCAATCAATGCAGCCATGGTATCGCTAATTATTAAAACAGCAAATGCGGTTACAACAATTACTTTAGGGAAAATTAGAACGCAGATAAATGCCGACAGCAATACATAAGTAGCTCCATTGAGGTTACGTTTTTTATGATCAACCTCATGCTGCCTTAGTAAAAAACCGAAAAACTTATAAAATATTTTGCCAATTGTTGGAGAAAGGTAACGACCAAGATCAAAGAATAATGCAATTGCAGCCATTATTCCCAAAATAACTAAGGTAGTATTCCTCGGTATGAAATAATAAACGATGGGAATCGAAAGTGAGCAGAGATGAATTAGCTTACGAAAAATTTCATCTCTGTAGTGAATAGTTCCGTTATCAACCTGCGTCATCTTTGGAGATTGATTCTTTCGGTTTCCTCTGTTCAATTAATTTTTTTACATGATCGGGAACTTCAGTTTCGGCGCCGTTTTCAGAGCTTCCATTTCTTTTTATCGGCGGCAATTCCTCACCACGAACAATTGCATCTATTTCTTCACCGTCAAGAATTTCTCTCTCAAGTAATTCCTTTGAAAGCTTATGAAGCAAATCCATATTGTCCTTTAATATATTTTCAGCTCTGTTCATGGCCGCACTCACAATTGATCTAATTTCATCATCAATTTCAATCGCAGTGCGTTCGCTGTAATCTCTGTGCTTTTGAATTTCTCTTCCTAAAAAGATTTCTTCCTCTTTTGCACCGTAACTTACCGGACCAAGCTTTTCGCTCATGCCCCACTCACAGACCATCTTTCGCGCAATGCCTGTCGCTTTTTCAATATCGTTTCCTGCACCGGTTGTATAATGCTTGAAAACTAATTTTTCTGCGGCTCTTCCACCAAGTGCGTAAGTAATTATAGATTCCAAATACACTTTGGAATACGTATGCTTTTCATCAATTGGAAGATAACTGGTTACTCCTAAAGCTCTTCCGCGTGGAATTATGGTTACTTTGTGAACAGGATCAGCTTCGGGAAGCATTCTTGCAACGAGAACGTGTCCAATTTCATGGTAAGAAGTAATCTTTTTTTCTTCCTCCGAAATGATTAAACTCTTTCTTTCCATTCCCATCATAACTTTATCCTTAGCTTCCTCAAAATCAATCATTTCAACTTTTTTCTTATTTTTTCTTGCAGCTAAAAGTGCAGCTTCATTAACCAAATTAGCAAGATCCGCGCCTGAGAGACCGGGCGTTCCTTTGGCTAATACATCAATCTTAACAGCCGGATCAAGAGGAATATTTCGCGTATGGACTTTTAAAATTCCTTCTCGACCTTTAACATCAGGTCTATCTACCACAACCTGACGATCAAATCTTCCGGGTCGAAGTAAAGCAGGATCTAAAACATCGGGGCGATTTGTTGCAGCAATAATTATCACACCGCTGTTTTGTTCAAATCCATCCATTTCAACTAATAGCTGATTGAGAGTTTGCTCTCGTTCATCATGACCGCCGCCTAAGCCTGCACCACGATGGCGTCCGACAGCATCAATCTCATCAATGAAGATTATGCAAGGAGCATTTTTCTTCCCCTGGTCAAAAAGATCTCTAACGCGGCTGGCACCAACACCAACAAACATTTCGACAAAATCTGCTCCGCTTATTGAGAAAAATGGCACACCAGCTTCACCGGCAACTGCTCGAGCCATGAGAGTTTTTCCAGTTCCGGGAGGTCCTAATAACAACACTCCTCTTGGAATTTTTCCACCGAGTTTTTGAAATTTTGTCGGTTCTTTTAAGAATTCAATAATTTCTTGAAGTTCCATTTTTGCTTCATCAGCCCCGGCAACATCTTTAAATGTTACTCTACTACCTGACTGTGTTATCAACTTTGCTTTGCTTTTACCAAAAGAAAAAATCCCTCTTGTTCCGCCGGTAGAACCTTGCATTCTTCTCATAATAAGTAGCCAAACTGCAATGATTATCACCCAAGGAATGAAACCAAGAATAACATTTAACCATTCGTTAGATTCTTTATCGAATGAGTAGTTAATCCCTTTCATTTTCCAAATTGCTTCTTGATCTCTTATTATTGGTTCAGGCAAATAGACAGAAATTTCTTTTACCGAAACTTCTTTTTTATTAATAATTATTTTTTCTTCGGAGCGAAGTTCTGCTTTAAAGGAATAGTCATTTATATCCGATTTGGTAATTGTGGCTTTTAAGATTTTATCTTCTGAAAGAAGTTTTTCGTACTGCGGATACGGAATTTCGGTGTAGCTAACAGTATTAGTCCGGAAAATTTGCATAACTATTACGGCAGCAACGATTACTGCACCCCAGCCAAAAACTAATTTTATTACTTTGGACCAGTCAAAATTATCATCACTTTTATTAGAACCACCGGGTTTAAACGGCGAGTTCTTATTGCTTTTATTATCAGCCATATTTTTAAATCATTTTCCTAAGAATCTGAATGAAATCATTAACTTAACATGTAAATTGAACGTAAATTCCGATACTTTTGCGCATAATCGAGCCCAAATCCTATTACAAATTTGCTCGGAATTTCGAAACCAATATAATCAATTTTTACTTTATATCTAAGACTATTGGGCTTAACCAGCAGACTCACAACCCTCATGCTCGTTGGGTGATGATGACTTATTAGCTCTTCAATAAATTTAATGGATAAGCCGGAATCTACTATATCCTCAACAATAATTAGGTCTCTTCCGTTCACATCGCAGTTTAGTTCCTTTAATAAAGTTACCTTGCCCGAAGAGATTTTTTCATCTCCATAGCTGGACAATTTAAAGAAATCTATCTCACAATCTATACCAACATTTTTCACAAGATCCGACATAAAAATAAAAGATCCGTTCAGCACCCCAATGAAAACCGGAATTTTATCTTTATAATCTTTTGAAATTATTTCAGCTAATTCCTTAATGCGAGATTGAATCGTCTTCTCACTTAAATATTCAGTAAAGACATCTTTACCCACTAGAATTTTATCCCGGTTTATTTCAGGCATAGTTGTAAAACCTTTCGCGTTTTGTCCGTGATTTTGAATCTGTTATCAATTCTGTGACCGACGACCCAAACAATTTTTTTATTATTTGTAAGAACTAACTGCTTCCTTTTTTCGAATGCTGAAACTTTTTGGTCATTTAAAAAATCGGATACTTTTTTCGAGCCATTTAATCCCAACGGATAAAACCTGTCACCATCTTTCCAGAATCTAAGAATAAATTTATCGGTGACCTTGTCGGCATTAATATATTCAATGTTTTTGTTACTTGAATAAGCGGCAAGATTTTTATCAGCATAATTAATCATGATTTCTTTATGATTAATTTGTCCACTACCGCCAATTTTAATTGCAACGTTATCTGATTTCTTCTGTTTTCTTTTAATATAGACTAAAACTTTACCTCTCTCGCGGAGAGCAGATAATCCATTGGAGATACTTATACTTTTCCCGATTTGATTTGAGAATAGAGAAATAACTTCATTGCAGTCATTAGACGAAAGCTTAGCTGAGAAGTTTCTTTCAATGGAAAATTTTATGACATCACCCCACAGACTATTATCAATTACGCTAAGCTCGAAAATATTTATTTTGAGCTTATCCTTTTCCATGGTAACAACATGGTTGCTAATAATTTTTATTGCCGAACTAAGAACTGCTGATTGTTTCTTTAAAATTAATGAGGATTTGAATAACGTCTGCTCAATCTTAGGATTTAAATGCTTTTTAACTTGTGGAAACATTTTATTTCTGATAAAGTTGCGTTCATAAACATTTGAAAGATTTGTTTTGTCAATTAAATATTGAACATTATTCTTTTTCAAATATTCTAAAATTTCATCCTTTGTGATTGATAAAATAGGGCGGATAATGTTTTCCCTTTTTATTGGAATTCCGGATAATCCTTTTAGACCTGTTCCTTTAATCAAATTAAGGAAAACCGTTTCCGCATTGTCGCTGCAATTGTGTGCGGTTGCAATTTTATCATAACCAAATTTCTTCATGACCTTTTCTAATTCTCTATATCGTATTTCTCTTGCTGCTTCTTCAATAGAGATTTTATTCGCTTTTGCAAGAGATGGTACATTTCTTTTTACAGTGTGATAATCAACTCCTAACTGCGAACATAATTTCTTGCAAAATTTTTCATCGTTATCAGCTTCTTTACCGCGAATCATGTGGTTGACATGCATTGCCCCAATTTCGATTCCATATTTTCTTCGGTACTTCAATAAAAAATTAAGAAGAAAAACTGAATCCGGTCCGCCACTGAGAGCAATTAAAATTCTATCTCCTCGTTGGATAAGTTCATACTCTTCAATAAAACGAATTATTTTTTCGTCAATCTTTTTCATTCTTAAGCAATGATATTCTTATTTACCATTTAAGACTCTGATTTGGTCGACATGATTCTCTCAACATATTTTCCTAGCACATCGAACTCAAGATTGACAGTATCACCAACTTTTTTATTGGAAAAAATTGTTTCCTGCCAGGTGAATGGAATTATTCCCACAGAAAAAGTATTCCCTTCAAGCTGTGCGACTGTCATGCTGACTCCATCAATAGATATCGAACCAACATATATTAAATATTTTTTAAACTCTTCCGGATAACCAATCGTAAGAAAGTGACTATTTGATAATTCTTTTATTTCCAAAACTTCACCCTTCGTATCAACATGACCCAAAACAAAATGACCTCCAAGGCGTGCATCAGCTTTCAATGGTCTTTCCAAATTCACTTTATTTCCTGCTACCAGGGCACCGAGGTTTGTCTTCTTCAATGTTTCTTCAATAGTATCCACCGAAAAAGTGCTGACTTCTCTTTTTACGACCGTTAAACAGCATCCATTAACGCTTATGCTGCTTCCGATGTTAAGGTCTTCCATAATTTTAGATGCCTTAATCACAAGCCGATATCCATCTCCAGTTTTTAGTTTTTGAAGTAACTCTCCTTTTTCTTCAACAAGTCCGGTAAACATTTTATGTTCCTTAATGATGTGTAAACAAATTTCAAATTGATTTATAAAAATAGCAATTAGCTGTGAATGATAAGCGGGAATTTTTAGTACG
>DAIMIJ010000070.1:6211-10178 GCA_036722835.1 Ignavibacteriaceae bacterium
TAACTTTTATAGCATTCTTTATTGTACTTTTTCCAAAATCAATTACAAAAGGAAGCCCAAGTCCTAAAATTGTAGGACTGATGAACAAAACAATATCATCGAAGAGATTTTCGCGTAAGAATGAAGTATAAATTTCGCTCCCTCCTTCTACAAGTACAGATGCAATTTGATTTTTTGCCAATTCAGTCAATGCTGCTTTCAAGTTTATCAATCCATTTTCATTTTCCTTAACAAAAAGGACTTTAACTCCCAAAGCATTCAGTTTTTTAACTCTTCTTTTCCTGTTAATACTTTTTTTTGATGTAACCACTATTAAATTCGCATCGTTATTATTTGTAAAAATTTTATAGTCTGTGGTCAAATCAAGATTGGAATCGAGGATGACCCGTTTGGGATTTCTTCCTTCAGTTAACCTAACCGTTAAGCGTGGGTCATCAGCTTTAACTGTACCTGCACCGACAAGAACAGCATCATATTTTGATCTAAGTGAATGAACACGGCGGCGAGAGGCAGCCGATGAAATCCACTTTGAATTACCGGTTGTATCTGCAATTTTTCCATCAATTGTTTGGGCTGCTTTCAAAGTCACATAGGGAATTTTTTTTGTTATGTACTTGAAGAAAAATTTATTCAGTTCAACACATTCTTTTTCCAACAAACCAACTTTGACATCTATTCCCGCAGATTTTAATTTTTTTACTCCGGCACCGCTCACCAAGGGATTCATATCCAAAGTGCCGATTACTACACGTTTGAATTTATTCTCAATAATTTTATCAACACAAGGAGGGGTTTTACCGTAATGACTGCATGGTTCTAAATTTATGTATAATGTAGCGCCTTCTAGACTTTCTCTTGCGCTATTTATTGCATTAATTTCAGCGTGATTTCCCCCAAATTTTTCATGGTAACCCGCCCCGATAATTCTTTCATCTTTAATTATAACACAGCCAACTAAAGGATTTGGACTGACTTTTCCAATTCCTTTTTTGGCTAGTTCTATGGAAAGCTTTATGTAAGATTCGTCTGTCAATTGAGTGTGTTTTATTTAATTGACAATATCTCAAATTCCATTAGACCTGCAGGTGCTTTAACTTTTACCTTATCGCCGACTTTATTACCAAGAAGCCCCTGCCCGACCGGAGATGTAACCGAAATTTTTCCTGCTTGAAAGTCAGCTTCTTCCGGTGATACAAGAGTATATTCAAAAGTTTTTTTCGTCTTTAAATTTTTAATTGAAACAATTGATAAGATGTGAACTTGATCGCTCTTAAATTGTGATGTGTCAATAATTCTTGCACGGGATAATACATTTTCAAGCTTGCTGATCTTCAACTCAAACAAGCCCTGCTCTTCCCTGGCAGCATCATATTCAGCATTTTCAGACAGATCTCCATGTGCACGTGCTTCGGCAATCTTTGCAGCGATTGCTTTTCTCCCGTTTGTTTTCAGGCCTTGAAGCTCTCTTTCAAGTTCTACAAGACGCTCTTTTGTTAAGTAAACAAAATTATTATCAGTCATAATTCTTTCTTATCCATTATGAATAAATCAATAATTTAAAAAAAAATTACCACGGCTTAGCCAGTGGCACATGAAACATAAAAAAATAAAATTAGCTTGTCAAGAATCTACATTGCTTCGCAGCGATGAATATCATATTTGAAATCATATTTTCTCAATCAGATAATTTATTAGTCTGAGGTCTTAACCACAATAAGTTCAATATGATGATTGAAAATTCTTAAAATTAATAAGAAAACCAAACCGACTAGACCCATGAAACTTTCTGTATCCTATATATCGCTCTAAAATTACAATATTGGCAAACTTTTACTTCTCTGTCTTCAAGTATGGATAGTGAAACTTCCCTTCCTGAATTGCTGTAACATCTATTTCAACTGACGCAAGAAAATTTTAATCGACTCTTCATTCACCTCTAGTTCTTCTACCGCTGAAGTTTTTTTCCTACTAAGCCTAATTGATTGGCGTACATGTTTTTCTTCAGCTTGAGGTTAACACGTTCTAATATCACATGCGTGTTTTATCTCACAGATTCCGTTTGACTTTCCTAATTCAATAGCATAAGTTTTCTGCAAGTTGATTACAGATATTTAAACACCATAACTACCAACCAACTGAATGATTTTAATAAAAAAAATAAACTGTAGTTAATAAGGTCTATTTATAACCTTAATTCAAATTCATTAATAAATTATCGGAGGATAAATTGAAAAACTTCTTTTTAATTCTTTTTTCTTTTGTAATTGCTTTGATGTTCATGACGAGCATCCAGGCACAAGATAATAGCAAAGGAAAAATTGTGATTAAACGCTATCTTGTCGAACGCAGCTTTCCTAAGGGACTTGATATTCCCGTGAATATGGAGGGAAGCAAAATATGTCTTAACGTAGTGTCAACAAACGCTGAAGATAATGTTACCTGGATTCATTCATATGTAACTATGGACAAGAAAAAGACTTTTTGTATTTACGATGCACCTTCACCGGAAGCAATAAGAAAAGCAGCCGGAAAGAATGGCTTACCCGTGGATAATATTACTGAGGTAAGTGTTTTAGATCCATATTTTTATAAATGATTTCCTTAAACCCACATTTCAATAATTGAGTGTGCGTTTTTATTTTCAAAACTGTACAGCGGATATTCTTCCACATGGGTCTCTAAAATTATTGAGGATGATTTTATAGAAACTAAGAAGATGTTGCTGATGATCTAATTTTTACTTCTACAATAAGTGTTGATAGGATTGTTTGATTTTAATAAAATAATTGTGAGTATCCACCATAACTGAAATGATATACTTTCATATGGGTCTTTATAATAGTTATGTGCAATATCCCACGCTCAATTACAAATTTAGTATCACAGAAAGTAGAGTCTCTATGATCCACATACCATACGTTTTGTCGAGGCGATGGTGGCTTCCTACTGTTTTCTGTATTCTCATTGGCGCCCCAGCCTGCCAACAAGAGAAACCACCACCTCAGGAAAAAGTCGCCCAACAACAAGAACAGTTTCAGGAAACAAGTCCACAACAGCAACCCAGTAACAAGGAGGATTCAACCATGGCTTTTTATTTAACGCGGTTCAGTTATACCCCGGAAACTTGGGCTCGATTGATGAAGAACCCCGAAGACCGCCGCGTGGCTGCACGCAAGTACATCGAGTCAGTCGGCGGGAAGCTGCACGGCTTCTGGTACGCGTTCGGCACGTACGACGGCTACTGCCTCTGGGAAGCCCCTGACAATGTCTCGATGGCCGCAGTGGGGATCGCTATCACCGGCGGCAGCGCATTGTCGAAATTCGAGACAACACCGCTGCTCACAGTCGAGGAAACCCTAGACGCCCTTCGTCGTGCACAGAAGATCGCCTATCGGCCACCCGGAGAGTAGTCAAGCGGCAACTGTTTCTGTTAGCGGCCTTGGCATTGTGGTGATTCAACAATGTCGGGTACTGCGCATAGCAAGTAAATGCACGTACGTTCACGTCATCGCTAAGGCGATATTGATGCAATATTCGGATTCAAGTATAGAGTTCGCTCAATCCCACTTTCTGTGGCACGCGATAAATGTGGTTTTGTGAATTGCGGTAAGCAAGGCGGCGTGATTTGGTGGACGATAAGCACAATAGGCGTCATTGAATAAGAGTAGTAAGAATGCGGCGAAGAACATCTTCCGTCCACTTTGCCGAATGAGTTCTTTACTAAGTTCAATAAAAGTTGTTTGATCGGATTTAAAACTTAGTTTGAAAAAAGAAGAAGAGTATTATTCTAAAACCAAATATCAAAGGAGTAAAACATGGTATCACCAGTTGTTGTCAGCAATTTCGAATCGAAGTCCCACAGTTCACCCGACGAAGTTCGTACACCGGATAAAACCCGTGTCGAGATCGTTCGACTTGAGGGCTTCACCATCGGTCGTTTCACTTTCGAACCTGGATGGCGTTGGTC
>DAIMIJ010000071.1:0-5720 GCA_036722835.1 Ignavibacteriaceae bacterium
TAGATCTCATCTTGTTCGCTCGAATTGCATGTAATGCAATTAACAAGCTTTCGCGGATTTCAAATAATAATGTATACATTATGTCCTCTATTTTTTAATTAACTGCTCAAAAGCAGGTGACAAAATGTCAAGCTGAACTTGTTTCAGCTTCTAATTTTTGCACGAGATAAAACAAAAGATTCCGAAATGAATTCGGAATGACACATTGAAATCTATTTCTCTACTACACTATTTAATTTCGGGATATATCTTTTCTCAACATTCTTATCACTTTCAACCAAACCATCTTTCAGGCGCACAATTCTTGCCGCATGTTCTGCGATATATTCCTCATGTGTTACTAAAATTATTGTATTTCCCCTATCATGAATTTCATTGAACAAGAGCATAATCTCCTCACCGGTTTTGGAATCCAAATTTCCAGTCGGTTCATCAGCAAGAATTATGGATGGTCTTGTCACCAATGCTCTGGCTACAGCGACTCTTTGTCTTTGACCACCGGATAATTCATTTGGTTTATGGTGAATTCTATTTTCCAAACCAACATCAATCAGTGCTTGTCTTGCCCGCTCTCTTCTTTCAGATGTAGGAACACCTGCATAAATTAGCGGCAGTTCAACATTATGAAGCGCATCTGATCTTGGAAGCAGGTTAAATGTTTGAAAGACGAAACCAATTTCCTTATTTCTAATTTTCGCCAGATCATTGTCATTCATTTCACTAACATTATTCGTGTTGAATTCATACTTACCTGCAGTGGGAGTATCAAGACAGCCAAGCACATTCATCAATGTTGATTTCCCGGAACCTGAAGGACCCATGATAGCGACATATTCGTTTTTATCAATGCTGATAGATATATCGCTTAGAGCGTGAACCTCTTCGGTTCCCACCTGGTATACTTTCGAAATATGTTCAATATTTATTATGTTCATTCTAATTCCATATCATCATTTTTTATCTTTAAAGGATTTTTTCTTTTCTTCAACTCTTACTGTTGAACCATCGCTTAAATCTCGTGAGATAGCCTTATAACTTCCTGAAACCACTTGCTCTCCACCCGAAAGTCCGGATTTTATATAAATATAGTTATCGTCGCTAATTCCGGTTTCAACTTCCACAGATTTAGCTTTTCCATCTTTAACCAGAAATACTATTTCTTTCGGTTTGTTGTTACCATTTACTTTTTTTGTTGGAGCGGGATTATTCTCTTCATCATCTCCCTCTTTTTTCACCATTTCATTTCCGCGCGCTGTAACACTTTGTATAGGAACGGTTATTACATTTTTAATTGTTTCAGTTTCTATATCAGCATTGCAGGACATTCCAGGCCGTAATCCTTTATCAAGGTCAATCAGTTTTAATTTCACATTGAAATTAACAACTTGGTCTTGAGTTCCTAATCCGCTGCTTATTGCACTATTTCCAAGTTCAGAGACAACCCCTTTAAAAACTTTATCACCAAAAGCATCAACTTTAATTCGTGCTGTATCTCCTATTGCTATAAGAACCACATCGTTTTCATCCACTTCCACACTTGCTTCCATATTATTTAAATCGGAAACCGTCATAATATTTGTTCCCTGACTGAATCCGCTTCCAAGAACTCTTTCACCAAGTTCAACATTTAATGCGTTTACTGTACCATCCATTGGTGAATAGATGGATGTTTTATAAAGCTGCTCGATAGCTCTTCTTAATGCCGCTTCAGTTCTAAGAACGTCCGCACTTGCTCCATCATAACTCGCCTTTATAGATTCAAAATTACTTTTGGTTGTTTCAATTTCGGCATCACTTGCCAGTCCCTTTTTATGTAATCCTTTTGTGCGTTCATATTCCAATGTTATTCTATCAAGCTCAGCTTTTCGCATAGCCAATGATGATTTTGAAGATAACAACGTGGCGTCTGCACTCTCTCTATCTGCAAGATATTGCTTAGCATTAATCTTTATTAGCAGATCACCTTTTTTTACCTTATCACCTTCTTTAACAGGAAGTGCAACAATTTCGCCGGTTACTTCAGGAGTGATTATGACCTTAAACTCAGGTTCGATCTTTCCAGTTGTCGAAACCTTTTGAGTTATATCTCTTTTCTCTGCTTTTTCAGTTTGTACCTGGATAATTTCTTCTTTACTTCCGCCGAGCAAAGCGAAAAGAATCAGCGCAACTAAAAGAACTCCAATTCCTCCAAAGATGAATAGTTTTTTCTTCGATTTTTTTTGTTTTCCATTAGCCATTATAATTAACTCCTAAGATTTAATATCAATAAATAATTTACTTGTTCAATTTCTGAATCTCTCATTCGTAATTTTTATACTCAATTACTCCCAAATAATATTTGAGCTGTTCACTCAATGTTATGTAGGAAAATTGCGCATTAATAAAATTTGTTTGTGCATTTGTGAATTCTGAATTGGCTACGAGAACATTTAATAAAGTTCCGGCACCAAGCGAGTATTTTTCAGATTCAATTTTAAGATTTTCTTGTGCAGCAACTATATTTCTTTTACCAACTTCCAATGCTTTTTCTGCAGCCTGCAGATTAAGAAAAGTACTTCGCAAATTCTTTTTTATTTGTCTTTCAAGGTCACTTACCACAATTTTTTTATTCATTTCATTAACTTTTGCAAACTCAACCTGGTTTTCGGTATTAAAATTTGAAAAGATTGGTATGCTTAAAGTTAAGCCAAGAGAATAGCTTCGCGATTTAAATAACTCATCCACCTTATTAGCAAAAGTGCTAAAATTAGCACTGCCGGTCAATCTTGGCAGATAACCTGACCACGCTTTTGTAATTCCATCATTAGCACTTTCAAGATCTAAAAGAACACTTCTGTAATCAGGTCTTTTATCTAGAGCTTCTTCAACAATCTTCGAAATATTTTCATATTCTTCAGAAAAGTTTTTTTCTAACACTGAAAGTTCTTGAGTAGATAGAGAATCCGAAAATTGATATTGATCTAACACATCTAAACCCAAATAGTCAAGCAAATCCGCTTTTGAGCTTTCGAGAATATTGCTTGTTCTAACCACTTCCAGTTCAGCATTTCCAAACCTTACTTGCTGGGCATAGACATCTGCAAGAGTAACAGCGCCAAGCTTATTTCTTTCAGTTATGGTTTCTAAATTTTTTTGATTCCACTTCACATCTTCTTCTTTTACTTTTAATAGCTGCTGATTATTTACAACAGCGTAATAAAGATTTATTGTGTTGAAAACTATATCTTGCTTCACTCTCTCAAAAAAAAGTTCGGCAGATTCCAAATCGTTTTTTGTCTGAGATAAATTTGCAAAGTTTGAGAGTCCGTCAAATAAATCTATGCTCGCTCCGGCTCCAACAGAATAGTTTCTAGTTTCAGTTGTTACGGGTTCGGATGTGAAAGTTGTACCTTGATAAACAAATGTTTCTCCGCCTGCTGCTTCATTACGGTTCCAACTCGCTGAACCGCTGGCACCCAGTGAGGGCAGAAAAGCACCATATGCTGCTTTAACGTTTGAGTGATAGGTGGCGAGATTATTTTCTGTTTTCTTTAAGGTTGAATTTTTTTGAAGTGCAATTTTAATTGCTTCATCCAGACTCAATTGCTTTTGTGCTGATAAAAACATTGTATTGCCAAGAATCAATAACAATGAGAGTAAAGTTCGCATATATTGCTCCAGTTAATTAAAATTTTGTGAGAGATTGTTTTCTAAATGTGACACTCTTGCTAAAACCACAATTATTTTCAAAAAATTTCAAAATGAAAATAACTGATTTGGTTAAAACAAAGAGTTTTTAATTATGAGTGGTAATATAATTATTTGATTGGTAGTTAATGTTGGACGGATTTGATATATAATTGGTTTATCTGTCCAATGTAAATCTCAGTTTTTGTATTATTATTTTATACATCATGCTGCATTTATGAAAAATAAGCTGATAAGGTTTTGTTTGACTAAGATTTATTTGGTTACTAAGGTTTTTAAAAAAGAAATAAGCTATTGTGAATTAATTATCTAAAGGAGCAAACCTTAGTAACAAAACTAAGACAAATCTCTTTGACCTTATTAGCTTATAAAAAAATTAAGAAAACAAGTACAATCTTTTATTGAGGTTCCCATTCGCACCACTGAAATATTTTGGACTTAAGAAATAGAGAAATGAAAATGTTAAAATGGGGGATAGAAATTTGAATTTGATGAGAACTATCCAACACAATCTAATTTCCCATTTTTTTCTGAGTATTAAATTTATTTTGGACAGTGATGGTAATTGCCGAAAACTACAGTTAATCTTTGGCATTATTCTTCTTTTCATCCGCGAGGTATTTATCTTTAATGTCACGCAGATATTGCAATGCTTCCTCATAATTATTTCCAATCTTTCCATCAAGAATTGCTTCCTCAATTGCCTTCTTAATTTCACCGACTTTTTTAGAAGGCTGCAGATTGCACACTCTCATTATTTCTTCACCCCGCACAGGAGATTGAAATGCTCTAAGTTTATCTTTTTCTTTTACCTCAAAAACTTTTTTCATTACTCTCTCATAATTATCGAGGTATTTAGAAACACGATATGGATCTTTACTCGTAATATCCGCTCTGCAAAGAGTAATTAGATCATCCAAATCTTCTGCTGCATCAACGATCAATCTTCTGATTGCAGAGTCTGTAACATCTTCTTTGGCAAGTGCAATTGGTCTTAGGTGGAGACGTACTAAATTTTCAACATACTCTAAATGATGCAACGGCAATTTTAATCGCTTAAAAATATATTTCATCATTCTTGCACCAATTTCATCATGACCGTGAAAAGTCCAGCCAATCTCCTCCACAAATTTTTTAGTTTGAGGTTTTGCAATGTCATGAAGCAAAGCTGCTAATCTTAACCAAACATTTTTACTGACCTTAGCAACATTATCCACGACAATGCATGTGTGGAGAAAAACATCTTTGTGATGAAAATCTTTTCGTTGATCAACTCCGGATAAATTTGAAATTTCGGGAAATATGATTTCCATAACTCCAGTATTATGGAGAAACTTAAGGCCGATGGAAGGTTTTGGCGATTCTATAATCTTTAAAAGTTCATCGGTAATTCTCTCTTGAGATACAATTTTAAGACGATCTCTTAACTTATTAGCAGCTTCTAAAATTGAATCGTGTACTTTAAAATCTAATTGAGAAGCAAATCTAAATGCACGCATAATTCTCAGGGGATCATCATCAAAAGTGATAAGCGGATCAACAGGGGTCTTCATCAATTTATTTTTGATGTCACCCATTCCATCGTAATGATCTATTAATTCCCCAAAATCTTTTTCATCCAAAGAAATTGCTAGCGTGTTGATCGTAAAATCACGTCTGCTAATATCATCGAAAAAAGAACCTGAAATCACATCCGGTTTGCGGCTGTCTTTGTTGTAAGATTCTTTTCGTGCACCCACAAACTCTAAACTGAAATCATCATATTTAAAGTGAGCTGTCCCAAAAGTTTTATAAATAGTAACAGATTTGATTCCCAACTCTTTAGCGTACTCATTTGCAAACTCAATTCCATTGCCTAGAACCAAAAAATCCATCTCATGACTTTCCCTTTGTAAAATTAAATCACGCACAAAGCCGCCAACCAAATAAGCTTCAACATTCATAATTGAAGCTAGTTTGGAAGCAGAATTAAGAAATGAGTATTGTTCTATTTTATTTTTATAGTTCACGACTGTTATTCAATAATTTTTTCT
>DAIMIJ010000071.1:5820-7647 GCA_036722835.1 Ignavibacteriaceae bacterium
TTTTATATTTTTAATTAGTGTAATTCGTGGCAATAATTGAAGCTTTGTTTTCCTAATTTTTCGAAACAAAGAAATTAGAAATCATCTCTTTGTTTTTATAAAACCAATCCATCTTCTCAAAATTACTTTGCAAAACAGAATTAAAACTAATGTCACCAGTATATCTTAAGGAAAGAGCAGCCATTTTTCTCGCTCTGTCAAAATCCATCTTTTCGCACATAAACAATGATAATTTGTACAATCCGAAGCAAGCTTCATAATTGTTTACTGCAAGTGGTTTCGAAAAGTTCGTCAAGAATTCGCCATAATTAATCTTAGCCGATCTTGCTAAAGAAGATAAGTATGGGAAAGCATTATAATTATAATTTGGTTCATTAAGCAACTTTAAAATCAGATACTTTTCCGCATTTTCTCCATCGAGATATCTAATCACTATTGAATCTGTATTAATCAAATCGGTTCTCAATTTTGAAAGACTGTACAAAGTTCTATTAGGATTTAATTTAATTAGAATTTTGTAAATCGAATCGGCTTCGGAAATCTTTAAATTCTTTGCAAGCAAATCAGTACGAATAAATTGCATTTCATACCAATACGAAGTGTTTTCAAATTTAGCGGAGCCAACCTTCAATAAATCAATTGCTTTTTGCGTCTCACCCATTTCTTCATAGCAGTAAGCTAATCCGATGAATGGTGAATAATTATCACTTATGCTGAGCAGCTCCTCAAATATTTTTTTTGCATCCTCAATTTTTTTCTGATTATACAATTTCCAGGCTTCATTTATTTTCTTTGCAACATAACGAGGACAAAATTTATAAAATATTGATTTACGTCCATAGTAATATTTAGCTCGATTAATTGCATCTGAAGGAATAGACATTTTATTTTTCAAATAAATTCCATAATCATATGCGAGCTCTTGTAATTCCTTACCATAATATTTTTGAAAATCCAAATCCGTATACAAATTTTTAAACCGATCTATTCCATAGTTGTCAATTAAATATTTGATGAATGAACCCGCAACAATATATCCCAGAGCCGATGGCTGCTTAAAGAAATTAAAAAATTGGAAAAGCGTGTTTACATCTATTTTAAATTCATTATTAAAAGCCAAAGCCGCCATGTAATCAAGATCAAATTCATCATAAATGGGATCAGCCGCCATTGCCGTTCCTTCAATTAATGCAGGATTAAAATTGTCAGCTACCTTAAAAATTTGTGAGCCAAATTCCCCGGCAAAACAATGAGCTATTTCATGTTTTAAAGTTTTGTCATAATTGTCTACCGAAATATAAATTTCCGGAATCCATGGTTTAGCCACATCGGCATTAGCAGTTCCGAATAACCTTTTTTTCTGTTCCCTGTTATTAAAAATCAGAGAAATAATTTTTTTCTTCGGTTTTATATTAAAAAACCTTTCCAGCTCCGAATAATAAAATTCGTGATGCAGTGTAATTACGTTGATCAATGTATCATTTATCGCAGATGAATAATGTATTTCATAATGTTCTGATGATATTGTCTTATCCAATTCAGATTTAATACGTGACGGCGTAGTTGAATAACCGAAATCTGAGGATAAAATAATGAAAGCTAACGGAACTATGATTGAATACATCCATGCAATTTTAAGTGAATATCGCGAAGCAGAGAGCAATGCTCGCAGTACCAAAAAAATTATTGAGGTAAAAAATAAAAGGTCAAGTATTCTGTAGATCATTAATTTCAAATCAACTTCGATACCCTCATCATAAATAGTTCCCGGAAAAAATCCAACAATCGGATTGTAAAAATAAACTTGTGGGTTGAAATAAATTTCAA
>DAIMIJ010000071.1:7747-10171 GCA_036722835.1 Ignavibacteriaceae bacterium
ATTTTTTTTAGATAAAAGATGGAATAGAATCCGGTGAGAAAAATTATTATGATTGAATTAAAGATTGAAAACTCATAGCCCAGATAATTTGTTAAGGGAAGATTTAATAATATTACATTATAAATGATAAGGACGAGAAGATAGACTGATAAATAATTATAAGCCGAAAAAAATCTCTTGAAAATACTAATACTCTTTCCCCTCCACTCTTTCAATGCTTGCACCCAAGCTCTTAAGTTTTTCCTCAATTCTCTGGTAACCGCGATCCAAATGGTAAACACGCAACACTTCAGTGTTGCCTTGCGCTGCTAATCCGGCAAGTACGAGACAGGCACTCGCCCGCAAATCAGTTGACATAACTTTTGCACCCTTTAATTTTTCAACACCTTTAATCACGGCATTATTCTCCTTAACGACTATGTCTGCGCCTAACCTAACTAACTCGGGCACATGCATGAATCTATCAAGATAAACTGTATCGGTAACAGTTGAGACTCCATTTGCCAATGACATATAAGCAGTCCATTGTGCTTGCATGTCTGTTGGAAATCCCGGAAATGGTGCAGTAGAAACATTTGTAGGATTGATCGCAATATTTTGTGCATCAACCTCAATTGAGTGATTATACATTTTTACTTTGCATCCGCTGTCTTCTAATTTTAAGATGAGAGCATTTAAATATTTTGGATTGATCTTTTCAATTGTAACTTTTCCTTTAGTAATTGCTGCTGCAATTAAGATCGTACCGGCTTCTATTCTATCTGATATCGTTTCTGTATCCGCTGCTTTTAATGAATCAACTCCTTCGATAGTTAATGTTGAAGTGTTAATGCCATCAATTTTCGCTCCCATTTTTACAAGAAATTCCGCAAGGTTGTTAATTTCCGGTTCCAATGCAGCATTACTGATGACAGTAGTTCCTCTTGCAAGAACTGCAGCCATTAATAAATTTCCGGTTGCTCCAACTGACGAAATATCAAAATTAATTTTTTCACCTTTCAGCTTTTTTGCTTTTGCAATTATATATCCTTTAGTAAGCTCAATATCGGCGCCCATTTTTTTTAATCCTGCAAGATGAAGATTAATTGGACGAGGTCCCCAAGCACAGCCGCCGGGTAGAGATACTTTTGCATAGCCAAATCTTGTCAACAAAGGACCAAGGACATAAACTGAAGCTCTCATTTTTTTGACGTGTTCATAAGGTGCAACGTAATTGTTGATGTTGGTTGTGTTCAATTCAAGAACAGAATTGGAAAATGAAGATTCAACACCAAGATGCTTGAGTAATTTTATCATAGTGAAAACATCATTCAATTCCGGTGTATTAAATAATTTTGAATTGCCATAGGCTAGAATCGTTGCGGGCATCAAGGCGAGCGAAGCATTTTTTGCGCCGCTGACTTGAGTCGTTCCTTCTAATTTTTTTCCGCCGGTTATGATGAATTTATCCAAAGTATTTTAATGATTTATTCTGAAAGAAATTTTTTTAACTGCGTGAAAATTAAAGATAAGAGCAGGTAAAATCAATTTTAAGGAGGGAAGAACTAAAATTAGTTTGAAACTATCACATAGGAATAATTGTCGGGTGCGCCGCGCTTTTCGATTAGCTTCTTAAGTTTATCGGAAATTTTATTGATATCCGTATGTTCTAACAAGTTTTCCAATTCATCATCATTTACAACACATGTGACTCCATCGGTACAAATGAGAAACTTTAATCGAGATTCCTGAGGTAAAAGCATTTTACTTGTATCAACTCCAGGGATTTTATCATCACCAATTGCTTTTGTAATCACACTTTTTTTAGGATGATTCTTAAAATCTTTTACCGCCAACTCTCCATCATCCATCAATTTTTGAATTAATGAGTGATCTTTTGTGAGTTGGGTAATTCTGCTGTTCTTATGAGCATAAATTCTCGAATCACCGATGTGCCCCCAATAAGCACTAACACCATTAAGCAGCAAAACCTCGCAAGTAGTTGCCATTCCTTTAAAATTCAAGTTGCCATTTGATTTTTCATAAACAAACTTATTGGCTTTCTCAATTGATTTTCGAATTCGTTTGAGCAAATCTAATTCATCAGATTCTATAAAAGTTCTGTGAATTGTATTCACGCTTAATCTCGAAGCAAATTCACCGGACAAACCGCCACCTAAGCCATCGCAAATAATTATGAGAAGCCCAAAATGTGTCTGAAAAATTCCAACGGAATCTTCATTTTGTTTTCTAATTTTCCCGTATTCAGATACAGAACAATAGCTATAGTTCATGCAGAATTCTACCGATTTGAATTGAAATATTTTACTATCGTGCATTTAAGTGCTTAAACTAAATCTTGTAACTCAATTGATTCAAATAATTACTAATTTCGTGCCAATTAGGATTCAGGATTATTCCAATATCCAAAAGATTCATATTTCG
>DAIMIJ010000072.1:0-8165 GCA_036722835.1 Ignavibacteriaceae bacterium
TTAAATATATTTCGATATTCGTTCTAGATTGAACATTATTGAATAGCGAAAAGAGTTCCTCTTTCTAACACTTTTTACTAATTTAAAAACCTTGATTTACTTTTTACAAAGCTATCATGATATTCAATAATTTAAGCAAAAAAAAATGTGGATTAAAAAGATTTGTGGTGTTTTAGTAATTTTGGGTGGGGTTTATTTACTCCTAAAATAAAAACCAAACCTCCAAAATAAATTTACTACATCTTTTAGTCTCTGCTTCTGAAAATATTAATTACGCCTTGATTTACGAAATGGTAAAAAATATTTCTAAAAAGTGCTTGACAATTAAATTTATTTGTATATTTTAGTAAGTGATTGTTTACTTAATTATTTAAAGGCTTATAAATGGCAGCAGAAAGATTAGATACCGAAACAAGACAAGGACAAATTAAAAAAGCTGTCCTTGACATTATTTCTACTGAAGGAATCGGGAAACTTTCAACAAGAAACTTAGCGACAAAAATTGGAGTTACGGAGGGAGCTTTATTTCGTCATTTCTCATCTAAAAAAGAAATAATGCTTTCCATCCTAAATGATGTAAAAAGTGAACTTTTGGCTGAACAGGAAAGAATAACTTATTCTTCAACACTAAGTGCTGAAGAAAAATTATACAAATTTCTTTGCAAGCATATCAAGTATCTTATTGAAAATAAAGGCGTAACCATACTTTTGTTTTCTGAAGCTGCACATATGAATGAACAACAATTAAAAAAGGGATTAAGAGAAATCCTTTTGACCCAAAAAGAATATATTAGCAGAATTATCAAACAAGGAATAAATGAAGGTATTTGGGATAAAAATATAAATATAGAGAATTTTGCAACCCTCTATATGGGAATTCCAATTTCATTGAACATAGAAATGATCTTAGAGCCTGGCGTTCCAAAGCAAGAAAAATTTTGTGAACGAATGATTTCGTTAATTAAAAGAGCACTAGAAAAGAAATAAAATTTTTTATTAATAAATGTAAGTAAATGATTACTTATTAAAAGGAGATATAATGGAAAATAAAACAATCAATATTGCCGCAGTTACAGATGATGGGATAACCATCAGTCAGCATTTTGGCAGAGCAGCATATTACGAAGTACTTTTTGTTGAAAACGGTAAAGTTGTCAAAAGAGAACACCGGGAAAAATTAGGACATAATAATTTTGCACAGGAAGAACATCATCATCAACAAGGAGAACAACACGGACTTGACCAACATTCTCATTCCAAGCACATTAGTATGGCAGAAGCGATTAAAGATTGCCAGATTTTACTTGCTCGCGGAATGGGAAACGGTGCATATCAAAGTATGCTTCAATTAAATATCAAACCAGTTGTAACTGATATCAGGTATATTGATGAAGCAGTTGAATCAGTAATTAACGGAACAATAACAGATCACATAGAAAAATTACACTAATCAAACAGCAGAAGGTGAAATGAACTGGACGCTAACAATATTAGTTGTAATTGCAGTCATTATCGCATCGCAGCTTGGTGCAATGTTTATGTCCGGCTAAGCAAAACCGAAAATGGTAAAAACAGGTTTACGCTGTTGTGCTTTTAGGAATTGCAATTAAAATGATTTGAGGTGTGCTGTGAGAAGAGTGCAAAACGCATTATGTCATTCCCACAAAAGTGGGAATCTAAAAACCAAAGAATGGATTCCCGTTTTCACGGGAATGACGGTTAGAATATTGTATTTATCTGTTCTCTTTATTCTGATTGAATCCAATTCATCATTTGCACAAAATGCAGAACCAAAATTACACGGTTACATTCAATCAAGATTTACAACTTATTTTGAAAATGTGAATGATTTTATGATTCGCAGAGCAAAACTTTGGGTCGATGGAAATGCACCGGGCTTAGAAAATTTTTCTTATAAAATTCAAGCCGTTTATCGTTCATTTAAAAATGAAGCACTAACGCTGCAAGATGCCTTTGCCGATGTAAAGTTTAATGGATTTGGTTATTTGTGTGCAGGAAGATTCATCCCCGATTTTATGTTACAAAGAATGCAGCCCGATTATGAAATTCCAGTGCTGGAAAGAGCATTGGTAATTAACGGATTGATTTTTAGTTCAAAATCAATGGCGCGGGAAATTGGTTTACAGTTTACTTATCAACCCGATTCCTTCCCTATTCATTTAAGTATTGGATTATTCAATGCAAATCTTGAATCGCCTGGAAAGAACAAGGATTTAGATTTACTTTACACCTCGCACGCACAAATTAGTCTTTTGAAGAAAGAAGATGCTTTGCTTGAAGTGGGAGTTTTTGAGGCATATCGTTATGCAAATGCTATATCGATGAGTACAATTTATAATTCAAATCAACTTATGACCGGAAATGATTATCGCTTTGGGTTTGAATATCAAATGGTTTACAAATATTTCGGTTTTCAATCAGAATATGTCCAGGCAAATATCAACCAAGATAATGCATGGGGATATTATGGTTTAGCAACTTTGTATCTCATACCGGATTTACAATTAACAGGATTTATAGAAAAATATTCTGATCTTAATCCAGCAACAACTGGCAATGAATGGTATGGCACAGGTTTGAATTATTACTTTACAGATAAAACAAAACTGATGGCAGATTTTAAAACACAAGTTTCATCAGCAAAAAATAATTACTTAGGTGAAATACAGTTTCAAATATTTTTTAATTAACAATAAACGACTTTCATAAACAAAGGAAAAACAAAATGTTAAACGAAGAGAAATCCAGAATGGTTAGAGTTCGGACAAAAATTTCACGGACACAAATGTCCCGCTATACCAATGGGCTTAAGAGTTGGCGCAGTGGCAATGAATAAACTAGGTGTTGAAAGAGCAAAAGACGGACAGATAATTGCGTTTGTTGATCTTGGTGAAGATCATTGCGCAACTTGCTATGCTGATGGATTGCAGGTAATAATGGGTACAACATTCGGTAAAGGCAATATCAAAAAAACACACAAAGGTAAATGTGCAGTTACACTCGTTGACAGAGCTAAAGGCAAAGCAGTTCGAGTTACACCAAAAGTAGAAGCAATGTTAGCAAATAAAGCAACAAACTTTTTTACAGATTATAGAGAAAAAGGAATACCTGCAAGTAAAGTCCCAGATGAAGTTGTTGAACCTTTAGTAAAAAATGTTATGAATGCACCCGAAGAAATGTTAATAAATGTTTCTGATGTATTTGATTACAAACTCGAACCAAAGAAAGACAGCTTTAACGGTTTCGTTTGTGAAGAATGCGGCGAAATGACAGTCGAAGGTTACGGAAGAATTAAAGATGGCAAGCATGTTTGTATTGACTGTGCTGCAAAATAAAAAATAATAATCAATGCAATCATAATTTAAAAAATAATAAAGCAATCTTTAGAACAAATTCTAAAGATTGCTTCTTTTATTGCTTTACTGTTAAATAAAATGAGAATTATTATTTTTCTAAAGTGCTTTTTTAAGATAATGTAAATATGAATTGAATTTGTGAACTATATCAAAATAAATTTGTAAATATTTAATGAATTTAATTTATGAAGACTAATATTCGGAGGTTCAATGAACACAGCAACAATTAATTCAACTGATCTTTACCGCCTTCCCTGGACACTGCCCGATAACGGGATCTCCTGGCTTGAACCAACTGCACATTGCAACTTAAATTGCTACGGCTGCTATCGGAAAAATATCAAAGATTCAAACAAGTCGATGGAACAGGTAAAACATGAGCTTGATGTTTTTCAATCATTAAGAAAAACAGATTGCATATCAATTGCCGGCGGTGAGCCGCTGCTTTATCCTAACATCGTAGAATTGGTTGCAGAAATAAAATCCCGAGGACTTAAACCAATTATAAACTCAAACGGAATTGCATTAACTAAAGAACTGCTTCACAATCTAAAAAAAGCCGGAGTGTTTGGTTTTACTTTTCACATAGATAGCAAACAAGGGCGTGGACGTGGACCGCAATGGGAAGGTAAAAGTGAACTTGAATTAAATGAACTTAGATTACACTACGCAGAAATGCTTGCTGCTGAAGGTGGAATTGCTTGTTCTTTCAATTCAACCGTTTACGGAGATACCATGCAGTATGTGCCGGAGTTAGCCGAGTGGGCACAAAAGCATATTGATATAGTTCATACAATGGTTTTTATTTTGTTTAGATATGTAACTCCCGATTTGCCTTATGATTTTTATGCCGGTGATAAAAAAATTGTATTTGATGATATTCATTATCATTCTGATAAGGAAGAAGTAACCAACCTGATGGCTCCACAAATAGTTGCGGAAATAAGAAAGAAAGAACCTAACTTTTCTCCCGCGGCATTCTTAAACGGCACACACAAAGCAGATGATTTTAAGTGGCTGTTAACAGAACTTATCGGAACAAAGGATAAAATATTTGGTTACTTAAACAGTAAGTTTATCGAAATGGTAATGGAAGTTTATCATTACAAATATGATCGCTACTTATCCTACGCATCGCCCAAAACACTTAGCTTAGGCAGAGCAACGATGATGAATCTTTGGCTGTTAAATAAAAGTGTTAGGTCTGCTCTTAAAAAATATTTAGGATATTTAGTCGCAAATCCTTTTAGAATTTTTAAGAAAGTTTATATGCAGTCAATTATTATTATCCAGCCTGTAGATTTTATGCCGAATGGTGATCAAAGTATGTGCGATGGCTGTCCGGATATTACTGTATGGAAAGACAAGAACGGGAAAGATCAATTAGTTTGGTCGTGCAGGCTTGAAGAACCAATGCAGTACGGCGAGTTTTTACATACTATTCCTAAAAGAAAAAACGATCATTCAAAAAATAGTGTTACTGAGTTAAACTGATTATTATCAACTAAAACGAGTTTGCTTCACTCGAATCCGCCTCGGCGGATCGTTCGCAATGACAGAAATAGAACCGTCATTGCGAGTCCCGATCTTGCCTGTCGGCAGACAGGTTTATCGGGACGAACCAATCTCCCAAATGTTGAGTTGAATAATCATTAAAAAACGAGGTGTCCAAATGGCTTCCAACAAATATCAATCACTTGTAAAAGAATTATTATCTCTTGCCGATATTGAAATTAACGGCAGCAATACGTGGGATATTCAAGTACACGATGAAAGATTTTACAAACGGGCAGTAACTGAAGTTGAGCTTGGTCTTGGTGAATCTTATATGGATGGTTGGTGGGATGTCCAAAAACTTGATGAAATGATTTACAGAATCATCCGCGCCGATTTGCAAAACAAAGTGAAGCATAATTATAAAGTGGCTTTGCAACTTGCCGGCTTTTATTTAATCAATATGCAGGCAAGACGAAGAGCTTTTATAATTGGTGAAAAACATTATGATTTAGGTAATGATCTTTTTCAAAATATGCTCGATAAAAGAATGAATTACAGTTGCGCATACTGGAAAGACGCAAAAACTTTAGATGAAGCACAAGAAAACAAACTTGAATTGATTTGTAAAAAATTATATCTAAAATCGGGAATGTGTGTACTCGATATTGGCTGCGGCTGGGGAGCTTTTGGAAAATACGCTGTTGAAAAATATGGAGCTGAAGTCGTTGGCGTTACCGTTTCAAAAGAACAAGTAGCGCTTGGAAAGGAATTGTGCAAAGGTCTGCCTGTCGAATTTAGACTGCAAGACTACCGCGATGTAAATGAAAAGTTCGATAGAATTGTAAGCGTTGGAATGATTGAACATGTCGGGTACCGTAATTACAGAGAGTACTTTAATATTGCAGCAAAAAATTTGAAGGATGACGGATTGTTTTTACTTCATACAATTGGCGAAGTTCGTTCCACAAAAGCAACAGATGCCTGGACACACAAATATATTTTCCCGAATGGAATGCTGCCTTCAATCGCACAGCTTGCAAAAGCAGTTGAGGGTTTGTTTGTAATAGAAGATTTACACAACATTGGTGCAGATTACGATAAAACATTAATGGCTTGGTATGATAACTTTAGCAGCAGTTGGGATAAAATTAAAAATAAATACAGTGATAGATTTTATAGAATGTGGAAATACTTTTTACTTTCCAGTGCTGGAGCGTTTCGCGCAAGAAGAAAAAATCAACTATGGCAGATTGTTTTATCGAAGGGCGGAGTTTTAGGCGGATATAATTCTGTCCGGTAATAAGCAAGCGAAACGTTATTGCAAGGGAGTCCGTCAATTAACGGACGACCGAAGCAATCAAAAGAAAAGGAAAACCAGATTGCTTCATCCGTCGGTTGACGGATTCGCAATGACGAAGGCATAAAAGATTTTTTCGCTCTGCTTCGTTACGCGCTCAATTGCAGGAAAGAATAGGTAGCAAGAGTGAACTCCATAGTAATTTTTAAAAAATAAATTGCAGTAAACAAAATATTCGTTAACACATTAAAAGTAGATTAACCATTATGTCAAAATTCGGATTAGCACTTGGCGGCGGCGGCGCAAGAGGTTTAGCTCATATAGGTGTGCTAAAAGTGCTTGATGAAGAAAATATAAAAATTCATTCCATGACCGGATGCAGTATGGGTGCACTTGTTGGAGGTTTGTATGCTTATTTTGGCGATGCAAAGCAAGTTGAAGATTTTATTTTCAAAGCAATTAAACATCCAAAATTTGTTGAACTTGGAACCGATAAGCTTAAAGGAAATAATAAACCTGATAAAAGTTATTTTGAACAATTTTTCGATTACATCGGAACCCGTGTTCAAGCTTTGAAAGCATTAAATCGACTTTCTTATTTTGATGAAGAATTAACAAATGAAATTTATCAGATTATTCCTGATGTACCGATTGAAAATTTCAAAATAAAATTCTCGGCTATTGCAACAGAATTACTTTCCGGTGAAGAAATTAACTTTACAAATGGAAGTTTAAGAGACGTTATCAGAGCAAGTTCGGCAATACCCGGAATTTTTCCACCGGTTAAGTATCAAAATTATTTTCTTATTGATGGAAGTGCATCCGAAAGTGTGCCGGCGGGAAAGGTAAGAGAGATTGGAGCGGATAGAGTTTTAGCTGTTGATGTTACAAGATGTATAAAAACAATTGAGCAACCACAAAATATTTTTGACGTTCTTTATCGTTCAGAAGACATTACTTCTTTTAAACTTTCTGTTCTGAGATTAAGAGAAGCTGATTTAGTTATTCGCCCGCAAGTAAGACATTTAACCTGGGCGGATTTTGATAAGACTGACGAAATTATTGCCGCAGGAGAACAAGCTTCCAAAGAGAATATTAATGAAATAAAAAAACTTATTCATCGTAACTCTTATCTTTTGGAGATTGAGCATTACATCAAAAAACTAAAAGGAGATGCTTAAGCAGAGAGCAATCGCTGATGAATAATCCTTTGATTGTAGCACATCGCGGTGCGTCTTATGCTGCACCAGAAAACACTATTCCCTCTTTTAAACTCGCATTCAAAGAAAAGGCTGATTTTATTGAAGGTGATTTTTGGCTTACAAAGGATAATGAAATTGTCTGCATTCACGATCCTGATACTAAAAGAGTAACAGAAGAAAAAATAAAAGTAAAAGTCCGCTCATCAACTTTATCTGAACTCAGGAAATTAGATGTTGGCTCTTGGAAAGGAATTGAATATAAAGGAATTAGAATTCCGACTCTTCAAGAAGTTCTCCAAATTATTCCTGAAAGAAAAGGAATCCATATTGAAATAAAAGATGATCGTGAACTATTTCTCAAGAAACTTGTCGAGATATTAAAACAGTTCCCCATTCCAAAGGATCACCTGCTTAAAGGTCGCCAGGTAAGAATAATTTCTTTTAATCCAACCATTGTACAGTTAGCAAAAAAATATTTACCGGAAATTAAGACTTATTGGATTTTTGGTTGGGATTTTTCAAAAAAGAAATGTTTGAAGTCTCTTGCACAAAGAAGGTTGATGCAAACTCTAAGAACAATTAATTCCGATGGCATTGATTTAAATGCAGCTACATATATTGACGAAAAGCTTGTAAAATCTTTGCGTGAAAATAATTTGGATTTTTGCGCTTATGATGTAGAAAAAGTTGAAGATGCAATAAGATTAATAAATCTTGGCGTTAATTCTATCACTACTAATTCACCTTTTAAGATGAGAGAAGAAATAGAATCTGTTATTGCGAGAAACAAAG
>DAIMIJ010000072.1:8265-10094 GCA_036722835.1 Ignavibacteriaceae bacterium
AAATAAAGGAAAAACTATGTCACACAATCTTTCACATAACAGTGCCGAAGACACTTCAGAGAAAAATCTGTTCATCACAATGGCTCTAAATTTTTTTATAACAGTTGCAGAAGTCATCGGTGGAATTATTTCCGGAAGCTTGTCTTTAATTTCTGATGCGCTGCATAACTTTAGTGATGGCTTTGCAATTATCATCACATATGTTGCAATGCGATTAAGCAAGCGACCAAAAACTTCAAAATATACTTTTGGTTTAAAGCGTGCTGAGATTATTGCTGCAATTATAAATGCGAGCACACTCATAATTATAAGTTTCTTTTTAATCAAAGAAGCAATTGATAGATTTTCGAATCCAACTCCAATTGCCGGAAGCTTAATGTTGATTGTTGCTTCATTAGGATTAATTGCCAACGTAGCCGGAACTCTTCTTCTCAAAAAAGGTTCAGCAAATAATCTAAATATTCGTGCAGCATACTTTCATTTGTTAAGCGATGCTGTTTCTTCCCTTGCAGTTATTATTGGTGCATTGTTTATAATTCTTTATAAGATTTATTGGATTGATCCACTTTTAACAGTTCTTATTTCAATTTATATCTTAAAAGAGACTTACGAAATCGTTAAAGAGTCAGTTGATATTTTGATGATGTCAAATCCGGAAGGAATTGATTTGAATGTAATAAAAAACATTGTGGAAAAAATTCCTGGAGTAATAAACATTCATCATATTCATTTGTGGAAGTTAAATGATAACGACACCCACTTTGAAGCGCACATCGAAGTGGAAGATATGGCTGTCAGTAAAACCATAGAAATTCAAAAGCAGATAGAACACAAGCTGCACGATAAATATGAGATTAACCATACCACATTGCAGTTTGAATGCGGCGCGTGCGATGAAGATGAGTTAATAAAAAACTGATTGTAAAATCAGTCCAAAAAAAATATAATATCATTTGACAATATCGAAATACGATATTACATTTCGATAGCTTATTTTTAAAAGGTTATAAAATGGAAGACAAATTACTCAAAGATTTATTTCTCGGTTTCATTAAAGTTCATATTCTTCATCACGCTAATAAAGAAAGAATATTTGGACAAGAGTTTAGTGAAGAATTACAACGACACGGCTACCAAATATCTTACGGAACGCTTTATCCAATATTTCATAAACTGGAAGAACAAGGATATTTGAAATCAGAAACCGAAAATGTTAGTGGAAAATTACGCCGTTATTACTCAATAACAAAAAGCGGGAAAAAAATTTTAGAGAAAGCAAAACTTCAAGCAAAAGAATTAGTTGAGGAGTTATATGAGGATTGACAATAAATTTTGCTTCTTGATTCTTATTAAAAAAATTTGAAAGGATACCAACTAATGAAATATATTTTTTATAGCATTATTCTCTTTACTTTGTTTTGTGGAATATTAACCGCACAAACCGATGAAGGTTCCTCCGGTTTCGACAATGGATTTTTTATACGAAGTGCAGATAGTTCATTTGTTTTCCGACCTTTCGGGCTTATTCATACAGACCTTAGAGTAATCAATAAAGGTATGCAAATTAATTCTGATGAAACTCAATCTTCAACATTTCTTGTAAGAAGGTTAAGATTCGGTTTTGAAGGCACGTTATATAAAAAGATTGATTATGATTTAGAAGCAAATATTGTTTCTCATTCCGTTGAATTAATTTTTGCGTGGATAAATTTTGGATACCTTCCTACTGCTCAAATCCGTATTGGGCAATTCAAAGAACCTTTTAGTTACGAAGTATTATTGCCGGAAAAATATCTCGATTTCATTGAACGTTCAATGAACGCAACTGT
>DAIMIJ010000073.1:0-7113 GCA_036722835.1 Ignavibacteriaceae bacterium
TGTTCACGATTATTCTTTACGACAGCCAAAGAAAGTTTCTCGTCTCTTATTTCTACTATTTCAAGAGTGGAAATGCTTTTATCGCTCAGACCTAAAAATTCTTGAGTGATTGGATCGAACAATGAATCTGCTTGAGCATAAATGGAAAGTTCATCACCAACATTTATATTGCTTGAAAAGCCAAGATTTATGAAAGCTTCTCCGCTACTTTCATCATAAGCTAAAAGTTGTCCTATTTTTATTTCAATCTTAAGTTGAAATTCATCAAGCGTTTTGTCTTCAAGTTCAATTTGTTTTTTAGATTCTCGTTTGGGGAAAAGAATTTCTTTGTTTGAGGATTTGATATCCAAAGCGAGGTCTTCGCATAAAATAAGCATAGTTTCACCGACAATTGTCTTGTTAAATTCCTCACTTCCAAATCGGATTTTATTTAAAGCTAAATACTGTTTTTTCTCATCAGACGATCCACCAAATAAATTTAATCCTAAACCTTTATTACTAACAGATGACTCTACGTTCCCGGCAAAAGCTATAGTATTCATTGATAAATCAAAAATCTGGAGCGAAATTGAAATCTCACAACTATACGCTTCATAACCTGCAATATTAGATTCACCAGCGCTAAATCTTGCAATATCAAAATCATTTACTTTGCCTATAACAAAATATCCAAAGTCAATTTCATTTGCGATTGAAGTGATTGCTTGGAAATCATGAGCTTCGGTTTCGTTTATATTATTTTTCTCAACTAACGATAAAAAAGCAGTGGAGGAGAGAACATTTACTTTGTAAAATTCTCTAAGATAAGCAGCTATGTAATTGGGAATTTCCTGAGAAAGATTCCAGGTTCCTTTGTATGAGGATTCATTCTCAAACGGTGTGAAAAGAAACTGAGAGTATCCCGATTCAGTTATGATCAGACTAATAAATGTAATACTTCTTAGAAATTTCCTTAAACTTTTCAATATCTTTCTCTAAATAATCTTTAATGTCATCATACTTCATTCTCTTAACAAATTGCTCTCTGATATTGGATGTTCCCATCACCTTATCAAACATGTTAAGAGCAGATCTATCAGCCATTTTAAAAGGATTATATTCCGGATATAACTCATTATTAGTTTGCATAAATAAAAACTGTAAGCTCATTAAATTTACAAGATTAGAATTAAGTATGTGAATCTGAATTCCATGGAGTTCTTTGTTTACATCTCCACCATAATATGGTTTTATAGTTATAGGTCTGAAAATCACGCCTTCAAGATTTAACGAGTTCATTTTTTCGGCAAGAACATTTGCGTTTATCCAATCTGCGGCAAAAACTTGAAAGGGAAGTGTATAACCAACTCCTTCGGAAACAATTCCAAGTTCGCCCATAATTCCTGTCGAAACATAGTACTGCGGAGAGTATTCATGAGGAACATGCGGAGAAGTTAACACCCATTCTAATCCTGTATCCTTGAATAACATTTCTCTTTTCCAATTTCGCATCGGAATTACAGTCAGCTTGCACTGTTTCTCATCCCTCAACATTTTTTCTTCATTCAACAACTTAGCTAACTCACCGCAAGTTAATCCGTACACGTAAGGAATTTTAAATTGGCTTACGAATGAAAGATATCCATCTTCAACAAGATTCCCTTCAACCTTTAATCCGCCGAGAGGATTTGGTCTATCGAGTACGACAAACTCAATATTATTTTCAGCGGCGGCTTCCATTGCTAAACCCATAGTGCTGATGTATGTGTAAGAACGGCAGCCAATATCTTGAATATCGTAAACAAGAACGTCAATTCCTTTCAGCATTTCAGCCGTTGGTTTTCTTGTTCTTCCATAAAGAGAAAAAACTGGAAGATTAGTTTGTGGATCAGTGTAGGTCTCAACAATGTCTCCGGCAGCATAATCACCGCGAACACCATGCTCGGGACCAAACAATGCAACTAAATGAACGTTCGTTGCTTCGTACAGAATGTCTATCGTTGATTTTAATTTGGAATCAACTCCGGTAGGGTTTGTAATCAGACCAACTCTTTTTCCTTCTAAAATTTTGAAGTTAGATTCCTTTAAAACCTCAATTCCTGTAATTACTTGAACTGATTGACTAAATGAGATTCCGCTTAGCAAAATGAGTAGAATGAAAATATTTTTTTTCATGATTAACCTCAGAGTTTATAATTCATCTTCTTGATAAATTATTTTGCCATTTTTAATTGTCATAGCATTTAGGTTTTTGCCGACACTATAAATAATTTCAGAATAATCTTGAGCATTGAAGACAGCAAAATCAGCTTTCTTCCCAATCTCTATACTTCCGACTTCATTATTCTTTAACACAGCTTTGGCAGCGTTAATTGTTACAGAAGAAATTATTTCTTCGAATGTCATTTCCATTTTTAAAGCGGCTATGCTCATTATCAAGTTCAAGTTTGAAATGTGTGACGAACCGGGATTGTAATCTGTTGAAAGTGCGACGAGAGCGTTACTGTCGATTAGTTTTCTTGCAGGAGCAAATTCGTAATTCAAAAAGAATGAAGCGCCTGGAAGTAACACAGCGACATTGTCAAAAGCAGCTAATTTAAAAATTTGTTTATCTGTCATAACCTCAAGATGATCCACCGAAACGGTTTCATGAGTTAATGCAAGCTCTAATCCACCGATGTTATGGAACTGTTCTGTGTGAAGCCGTAAGTGAAATCCCAGTTCCTTGGCTTTAGTAAAAATTATATTTACTTCTTCAGCGGAGAAAGCTGTTCGTTCGCAAAATGCATCACAAAACTTTGCAAGTTTCTTTTCAGCAATTTGCGGAAGCATTTTCTGTGTTATCAAATCCAAATAACCTTTATGGTTATCCTTAAACTCTGGAGGATAAGTATGTGCACCGAGAAAGGTTGGGATAATATCTATTGTAAACATGGACCTAAGTTTATTAATAGCTTCCAATAATTTAATTTCATTTTCAAGATCTAAACCATAACCGCTTTTTATTTCAAGAGTTGTAATACCCTGGCTGATAAAATATTTTACTCGTGGAATTAAAAGCTTGACTAATTCATTCAAAGATGAATTTCGAACGGCAGATACAGTCGAAATAATGCCGCCTCCACTTTTAGCAATTTGCTCATAAGAATTTCCTTGCAGTTTCAATTTAAACTCATTTGCTCGTGAACCAGCGAAGGCAGAGTGTGTATGACATTCTACCAAACCAGGTAGAATTACTTTGTCTTGCAAATCAATGATATCATACTTGCTCGTATTTTTTATGGAAGAATTTGGAATCAAATCTTTAATCGTATCGTTCTCGACAACAATGGCATGTTCCATTAGCACACCAATATCGCCAAGCTCATTTCCTCGTTTACAATTTTTCCCGTCGGTATTAACCGTAATAATTTGAGAGCTGTGTGCAAGAAGTTTCATACTTGTTTAGATCATTTATAAATGTTTATTAAATCGTTAACGACTTTGGTTCCCGCAAATCCCATTTGATTCAATTTGAAGCTTAATGCTTTTGCATCGTTAATATTTTTATAATCACCAACTCTGACAACATAAAATGGCGGTTCAAAAATTACATAGATAGCTTTTTCATTTGTCTTGAAATATATTTCTGAACGAATGCCATTGGCTTCGTCAAGATTGTCAGTTGAGATTACCTGGACACGATAACCTTGAATTGTATCAACGACAGTTTTTTTTGTTTGATCTTCGGGGATGTCTTCAGGATAGCCAAACCATAAATCCAGAGGTATATCCTTTGTTTCTTTACTCTCGAACGGAATTTCAATTTTGGTTTGAAATGGTTTGATATCAAAATCATCTTCAGCAATAATTTCGCTTTCCTTTGTCTTAGAAACTTCTTTTTCAGAATCCTTAGAATACCTCGTGTCAGTGGACGCAGAACAAGCATAGAAGAAAACTGCGAAAAGAATTATTATCGGTAAAAAAAATAATTTTGACATGTAAATTTATGTGATTTAGATAAACTTATGAATAGTTAAAATTAAGTTACTTAAAGTTAAGTTTTAAGATTTTTTAATCCAACATTTCTGTGCAGCATACCGGGCAAAGGCCATAATTTTTGGGATAACGTATTTAATTTCGTAAATTTGTAATCATTTTTATAAATATTCCTACAATAATAACCAAATAAACCATGCCACCAAGAAGATATAAAATATTATTTGTGTCATCTGAAGTTATGCCATTTGTAAAAACAGGAGGATTAGCCGATGTATCCTCAGCATTACCGCAATATCTTTCGGATATGGGCCACGAAGTAAGAATTGTTTTACCCAAATATGGCGCTATTGATCAGCGTAAATTCAAGATTCATGAGGTTGTTCGGTTAAAGGATATTCAGATAAAAATAGGTGATAAAGATGTTGTTTTCTCCCTTAAATCATGTTTTTTGCCGGGACCAAAAGTTAGAGTACAAATTTATTTTTTAGAAAATCAAGAATATTTTGGGAGCAGAAACAGTCTTTACGTAGATTCTAAGACTGAAAAAGATTACCCTGATAATGATGAAAGATTCATTTTACTTGCCCGGTCAGTGCCTGAGCTGATTACAAGATTAGGATGGATTCCGGATATCATTCACTGCAATGACTGGCAGTGCGGATTGATTCCGGCTTATCTTAAAACGATATATAAAGACAGCGAAAATTTTGACCAGTTTAAAACTCTCTTCACTATTCATAATATCCAGTATCAAGGTGAATTCCCAAAAGCAATGTTCAAGAAAACAGGACTGCCAGAAGAATTGAACTCTGAGCGTGGAATTGAAATGAACGGGAAAATCAATTTCATGAAAAGTGGGTTGAAGTTTGCTGATGTGATAAATACAGTCAGCGAGACTTATGCTAATGAAATTTGTACCGACGAAAAATTGGGCTCAGGTTTGAAAAGTGTTCTTGCAAAAAGAAAAAATGATTTGTTCGGAATTGTAAACGGAATTGATATGCACGTTTGGAACCCGGAAAAGGATAAACATATCATTAAAAAATACTCACTTAAAGACATAGAACTTAAAGCTGAAAATAAAATTGAGCTTGCCAATAAATTTGGATTTGATTACGATCCACAGATACCAATTGTAGGAGTAATTTCTCGCTTGTACAACTCTAAAGGAATGGATCTTATAACTGATTCATTCAAAGAAATTATGAGTATGAAACTTCAGCTTATTCTCCTTGGTACAGGCGATAGAAAATATCATAACTTTTTTGAGAAGATGAGTGAAAAGTATAAACAAAAATTTGCATGCTATTTAGGATTTAATGATGAACTTGCTCATTTCATTGAAGCGGGAGCGGATATCTTTTTAATGCCTTCCCTGGTTGAACCATGCGGATTAAATCAAATGTACAGTTTGGTTTACGGCACTATTCCAATAGTTCGAGAAACTGGCGGACTTGCAGATACGGTTATTCGTTACGATGAAAAAACTGAAGAGGGAAATGGTTTTGTTTTCAAAAAATATGATACCGATTCCATGCTTAAAGAACTGAAACGTGCGTTAAAACTCTTTGAAGATAAGAAGAAGTGGACAAAGATCATGCGTAACGGAATGAAGATAGATTTTAGCTGGAATGCTTCTGCTAAAAAATATGTTGATCTTTATAAAACTATTCTTGACAATAATTGATGCTTAGCTGTGCTGTTTTTCTTGACAGGGATGGAACCATTAATGAGGATCCAGGTTATTTAGGGGAACCTTCAAATGTGAAGCTATTTCCTGGAGCTGCAAAAGCATTAGCAAACTTAAAATCAAAATTAGATTGTAAACTGATCGTAATTTCTAATCAATCCGGCATTGCTCGGGGTGTAATAACCAAGCAAATGGTAGAAAATGTTAATGAAAAAATAAATGAGTTGCTATTGGCAGAACAAACTTCCATAGATGCTTTTTATTATTGTCCTTATCATCCTGATTATAATTCAGAAGAAGAATGTGAATGTCGTAAGCCGTCTCCTAATCTTATTTTTAAGGCAGCAAAGGATTTTCAGATAGATTTAGCTAAATCTTATTTTGTGGGTGATACATCATCGGATGTTATTTGCGGTTTTAATGCGGGCTTAAAAACTGTGTTGGTAAAAACTGGTTACGGAATGGAGAGTATTTCTATCTTGCAAAAGCAAAATAAAATTCCCACTTTTGTTGCCGAAAATCTAGAGCAAGCTTGTAAATTTATTATTAAAGATTTTTCCGGAGAAAATTAATTTGTCAATTCGCAGCATATTCTTGACGCTTTTTGTTTTAGTATCATTAATTCATTTTTCTTGCAGTGATTCTCCGTCTTCTCTGGGATCAGATCTACTTTCTCAGGATTTAATCAATATTCTTGAACTTGATTCAGCAAAAGATTCGTTATTTCAATCTGCAAGTGTTTATAAAAAAGTTATCGAATTAAGCAGTGCAAACCGACTTTTGCTCGGTAAAAAAGATAATATTGAAGCAGGAATTCTTATAAAATTTTTAATTTTCTTTGCCGATTCCATTAAGCAGCAGTTAACAAATAATGAGCTGTCTGTTCTTTCAGCAAAAGTTGAGTTTACAAAAAATTATACGTTCGGAAACTCAACGGTACCGATTGATTTCTCCGTTCATAAAATAAACAGTAATTGGTCCACAGGTTTTACTTCGGATAGTCTTACACTTTTAACTTATGATGCAAATGATATAAGCTTCAGTAAAACTTTTTCCGATTCCATCAATGGTTTTAATTTTGATACTCAGACCGCACTGAATTGGTTGAAAGCAAGCGCTGATTCGAGCATCCCAATTGATAATGGACTTTATATAAAACCAGCAATGAGTTCCGAAAAGATAGTTGGTTTTCAGGCATTGACGATTGAGGATCTTACGATTCCTTCATTAAAGATTATTATTCAGAAAACAGGAGTTTACAGCGATACATTGAGTTATTTCCCTTCGGTAGATTTAAGTGTTGTCAGCGGTTCATTACCGGATGTTGGCACTGAGAATATTGGTATTCAAGCCGGTCTTAATAGTGAAGCGAGGTTGTTCTTTGATCTTTCAAGTCTTCCGAAAGATATTGTTGTAAATTACGCCCAATTAATTTTGACAGTTGATACAATTAAAACTATAAC
>DAIMIJ010000073.1:7213-10053 GCA_036722835.1 Ignavibacteriaceae bacterium
GGAATAGGCGATGTTGATTATTCTTACTCTGTTCGCAGAATGGGAATGGGGCAGCTTGGTGCATCAGTTGCTGATGTAGATTTTATCTCGATTATTAACCCTGCTTCATTGTACAGAATTGGAAAAACAAGAATTGAATTTAGCTTAAACTATAACGGGACATTTCTATCAAACAACATTCAAAAAAATTACTTTGCTGAAACTGATTTTGGCGGATTTACCGTTGGAGTTCCTGTAAGCAACAAATATGGTATTGGAATGGCATTTGGATTAGTCCCATTTTCAAATGTCAGCTATAAAGTATTAGAAAAATCTAACTCCGTAAATCCGCTAATTGGAGATTATGAAGTTGAATATTCAGGCAAAGGCGGGCTTTCAAAAGTTTTTATAAGCTCATCATATTTGCTTCCAATTGATATGGCAATTGGTGCTTCGTTGGATTATTACTTTGGCAATATAAATTATAATTCTCAAGTCAATTTCATAAACTCCTCATCATTTTCAAGCGAGTACGAACGAAATTACCAAAATCGGGGAATCGGTGGAACATTTGGAATTATCAGTCCCGATTTTTCAAAATTACTTGAGTTAAAATCTATCACTGATTTCAGAATAGGTTTGGCTGTTAATCTTTTCTCAAGTATAAAAGATGATACAATGTTCACGGCTAAATCAGTAGTTGGAATTGACACACTTAGTTCTGGAACAGGTGAGATAAATATTCCTACCAAATTGTCACTTGGGACGAGTTTTGTCTTGAACAATAAGTATTTGTTCAGTCTTGATTATTCTGCTCAGGCGTGGAGCAAATATTCGATTAATAATGTTTCGACAACTGCATTACGAAATGCATACAAAATTAGTGGTGGTTTTGAATATCGTCCTATTCGTGTGTTAGGCAGCACTTTCTGGGAACAAATCATTCTGCGTGCAGGTTTAAGCTATGAACAAACACAGTATTTAATTTACGGTAAAGGAATAAATCAATATTCGGTTTCGTTAGGTGTATCTTTACCATTAAGCAATGAAAATACTTTGGATGTTGGTTTAATGTATGCGAGAAGAGGCACAAAAGAGTTAAATCTTCTTCAAGAAGATATTATAAAATTAGGAATAGGATTCAGTCTTGGCGAACTTTGGTTTCTTAGACAAGATAAATAATTACTTCAATAATTTCAGAGGAAATAAATTGAAAAATCTGACAAAAACTTTGGCATTAATTGCTCTTTTGTTTTTAAGCTATTGTTCGCCGGCAAGTACTAAAATTGAAAATCGTGACTACGTTTATAGTCCATCCGATTCAACAAAAATTCTGACAGAGTATAGTCTTTTTTCAGAATATTATAAGAATAAAGATTGCATTAGCGCAGTTCCATATGGCTGGTCTGTTTTGCAGATGGATCCAAAACGTTTTTCAAAATGGATTTACTACAAAATGGAAGATTGTTTTTGGTATTTACATGACTCGTCGAACTCTTCTCCCGAAGCTATAAAAGGTATTAATGACACAATACTTTACTTTTATGATTTAGCGCTTCAATATTTTCCTGAAGCAAAAGGTTACTTCCAGGTTCGAAAAGCTTTTGTTTCGGAGATCTGGCTTGGTGAAAAAGATGAAACAGTTATTAAGGAATATGAAGATGCATTTAGCTTTGATCCTAATCTGACCTCATATTATTATAATCGACTTGGTCAGTTGTACAAGAAAAACATTGCTGATGGAAATGACAACCGAACGAAAGCCATTGATTTATACTCACTGTTAAGTGAAAAAGAACCAAACACTCCTCAATGGCCTATAGAGTTAGAGAGTTTAGTCGAGAATATTGATGAGTTAGTTGATCTCACCAAAAAGACCTGGGATTTGGACAAAGACAATATCACAAAAGCCTGGAAGTATGCGGCACTAGCAATTAAGGCAAGCAGGTACGAGGAGGCAATAGTTGCATTAGAATTTTTAGTATCAAAAGAACCAGAATCAATTAATTATTGGAATCAATTAGCATCTGCATATCAGAAGATTGACAAATTAGACAAAGCAGAAAGTGCTTTGAAGAAATTAATTTCTCTTGACCCTGAAAATAAAGTTCATTATTTGAACTTAGGAATCTTGTATAAAGATAAAGGACAATTATCCGCTGCGAGAACTCAATATCAAAAAGCTAATGATATTGGTAAAGGTTGGGGACAAGCAATTTTTAATGAAGGATTGTTGTACGAACAAGCTGCTAGAGGATGCACCTTTGATTTTGAAACAAAATGTGTTTATCAACTTGCTGTAGATACTTACCGAAAGGCAAATAATACTGATGCATCAATTGCGCAGCAAGCACAAGACAGAATAAATGCATTGAGTAATTCTGTTCCAACAAAAGAAGATTATTTTTTCCGAAAACTTAAATCCGGAACAGTCATTCCTATTTCCGGCAGTTGTTTTGGTTGGATTGGACGAAGCATAACAGTACCGTAATGAAAATTTCTCTTGCTTCCGATCATGCGGGCTATAAATTTAAACAGCTCATCAAAAATTATTTAGAGAAAAAAGGTTTCGTGGTTATTGATCGAGGAACCTTTTCTTCTGATTCCGTTGACTATCCTGACTTTATCAAACTTGCGGCTAAAGATGTTTCCGAGCACAATTCCGATTTAGGAATCGGTATTTGTGGTTCGGGAATTGGCGCCTCGATAGTTGCAAATAAATTTAAAGGCGTAAGGGCAGCGCTTGTTTTAGACGAAGAAATGGCTGAACTGTCAAAGCGGCACAATGACGCTAACTTTTTAGCGTTAGGCGAAAGAATATTAGATGAAGCTAAGCTTATAAAAATTTTAGATGTTTGGCT
>DAIMIJ010000074.1:0-9814 GCA_036722835.1 Ignavibacteriaceae bacterium
TCAAGTAAATTCAGTTCCATTAGCAGGCGATAACAGTTATTCCATTCCATTACATACTGGCTGGAATATAATCTCAAACCCATTTGAACGGAGCACTAATTGGGCCGCTGTTCAAACTGCAAATGGTTTAGCAGGTAACACCGTTATTTATGATTGGGGTGGTACCTGGACAAATCCTACTTCGTTTATTCCTTACAAAGCATATTACTTTAATAATATTACAGGATTAAATACTTTAAAAATTCCTTACGACCCAAGCGGCACTTTAGGAAAAACTTCCGGTGAAAATACTCTTCAGATTTCAAGTGAAAATGATATTAAACTATCTTTACTCTCGAACAGTGAAGAACAATCAAAAGTTTTTATAGGATTTAATTCTGAATCGACGAATGATTTCGACAACGCGGATTACTTTGCTCCTCCTGGAGATTTTGAAGAAGCGAGAGTTGTTATTAGAAACAACGATCTCTTAACTAATTACAAATTCTTAATGAAAGAAAGTCGCAGTGAAATTGGAGAAGGACAAATCTATAATCTTGAAGTAAAAAATTTAACAGAAAAAGATCTGATTCTTAAGATAGATGGAATGGTTAACTATAAAAATTATTTATTCTACCTTGTTAATGAGAGATTATATAATGGAATTAGACTATCTGAGGATCTGGAAATTATAATAGCTGCAAATGTAAAGAACAATAATTACCGACTTTTAATTGGTACTCAGCAATTTATTGATGTAAACAAAGGGAATTTAGCTCCAACTGCATTTGCTCTCTACCAAAACTATCCGAATCCTTTTAATCCCACTACAAAAATAAGGTATGCTATTCCCCTCTTGAGAGGGGACGAAAGCCTGTCCGCCTCTGGTGGAGCTGTGTTCGTAACACTTAAGTTATATGATTTACTGGGAAGCGAAGTAATGACTCTTATGAATGAAGAAAAATCTCCCGGCAATTATGAAATTGAAATAAATGTTTCTGAACTTGCAAGCGGAGTATATATTTATAAGATGCAAGGCGGATCATTTACTGAGAGTAAAAAAATGATTCTGCTGCGATAATGCAGCTATCAGTAGGGCGACGAGTCTCGTCGCCCTACAAATTAAAACGTTTGAATTATGGATGATAAGTTCTCCTATTATCAAAGACATCTCCCTCATTACCAATCATTAAACAATATATTCTTCATAACTTTTAGATTAGCAAATTCTCTACCGTTAGATGTTATTATAAAACTTAAAAATGAGCGAGATAGTTTGATTAAAAATCTTGGAGTAACTGAAAAATCTCCTGAAAGAAAAGAAAAGTATTATCAAAACCAGAAAATATATTTTGCAAAGTTTGATTCTTTTCTTGATAATAATGTTTCCGGACCCAAGTGGTTAACGGAAGAAAATGTAGCGAAGATAGTAAAGGAATCCTTTCATTACCGAGATCAGATGGATTATAATTTAATTGCTTATACAATAATGCCAAATCATGTTCATTTGGTTATAGAACCCCTTGATAAGAAAATAGTACTTGATAATAAAGTGAAAGTAGTAGGGCGACGAGTCTCGTCGCCCTACGTTGTAACTGGTATACTTGAAAACTTAAAGTGGTATACCGCTATTAATTGCAATAAGGTATTGAAAAGAAAAGGTCAATTTTGGCAGCATGAGAGCTATGACCATGTTGTGAGAAACAGTGAGGAACTTCGTAAAATCGTAAGATATGTTTTGCTAAATCCTGTCAAGGCAGGATTGGTAGAAAATTTTGAAAAATGGAAATGGAATTACTATAATCCACAATATTTGTAATTTAGTTTTGTAGGGCGACCAGACTGGTCGCCCTACAGAATAAGTAATTATTAAGATTTTAAGTGATAAGTTCTTTTATTATCAAAGTCAAAGCGACCAAACTGGTTGCCCTACATTTCTTCTACGTCCAATTATTTAATTATATTTGAGCAATCAAATTTATTATTCTTCTTAAGGTCGTTTACAATTCTTTAATTCATATAATAAAAGATGAAATTATTCATTAGGGTATATTTATGACTACTACTTCTGCTGTTGAGAAGTACTATCTCGAAAAATCAAGAAAGAAACTTATCTATCCGCCGACAGAAAAAATTGGAATCATCCAGGTTGATAACTTTCCTGAACTTGGCAAACTAACTGCACTTAGGTTTATTGAGTGGATCCAGCAAAATCCTCAAGGTGTTGTTTCTCTGCCGACAGGTAAAACTCCCGAACATTTTATAAAATGGGTTTCGTACATCCTAAAAAATTGGGACAAAAAGGAAATTAAAGAAGAACTCAAAAAAGTAAATATAGATCCTTCGTTGAAACCTAAAATGGAATCGCTTCGATTTGTGCAAATTGATGAATTCTATCCAATTGACGTTGCTCAGCATAACAGCTTTTATTACTACATTCAAAAATTTTATTTCAGAAATCTAGGACTCGATCCTAAAAAAGCATTGTTCATGAACATCAACGAAATTGGGACAGCAGAAAATTTACCACTCGATGTAGTCTTTCCAAATAATGTTGTTGACTTGTCATTGAGAATCCGCTGGGCAAAAAGTCGTGCCGAACGGTTACAAAAGAGAACAATCGAGATTGTTGATCAATTCTGTACGATCTATGAATGCAAGATAAGAGAAATGGGCGGTATAGGATTTTTCCTTGGCGGTATTGGACCTGATGGTCACATTGGTTTCAACGTTCAAGGAAGCGATCACTATTCTACAACAAGATTAATTGCTACTAATTATGAAACACAAGCCGCTGCAGCAACTGACTTGGGTGGAATTGAAATTGCAAAAAATAGATTGGTAATTACAATCGGACTTGATACTATCACTTATAATAAAAATGCAGTTGCAATCATAATAGCCGCCGGTGAAGCCAAATCAAACATTGTTCGCGATTCCATTCAAAATGAATCTTCCAACATTTATCCTGCTACAGTTTTACAGAAATTGAAAAACGGGAGATTCTATCTTACGAATGGTGCAAGCTTAAGATTGCAGGAAAGAAGATATCTTGATGTCGTAGAGGAGGAACCGCTAACACAAGTCTCAATTGAGAGAGCAGTAATTAATTTGTCTATTGAGAAGCGAAAAGATTTACTATCTCTGAATGAAGATGATTATAAATCTGACAAAACTTGTTCTTACATTCTTAAGAAATCAAAACAGAAACCATCTGAGATTAGTAAAAACATACGTACCGAAATTATTAATCGCTTGAACAGCGGATTGGGAATTGTTGAGAATCAAACATTCCTACATACTGCGCCTCATCATGATGATATAATGTTGGGATATCTGCCGTACATTAATCATCTAGTACGAACTCCACTAAACCAGCATTATTTTGTAACACTTACAAGCGGATTTACTGCAGTTACAAATTCCTTTATGCTTGAGCTAATGGAAAATCTTAAGAATCATCTTGCGCTCGGAGCTATAAAAACAAATAGACAATTTGATCCGGAGTTTATTGAAGGACGAAACCAGGATATTAACTTATACCTTGATGGTATTGCATCCCATAGCCGTACAATGAAAAATGAAGCAGTAGCCCGGCGGCTTCTAAGAAACATGATTGAGATTTATGAAGAGGATAATTTAACTCATCTTGAAGATCGAGTTAATGAATTGATGAATTACTTTAAAACTCAGTATCCCGGTAAAAAAGATATTCCTCATGTTCAAAAATTAAAAGGAATGATGCGCGAGTGGGAAGAAGAATTAATTTGGGGATTCTTCGGTTTTAATACAAAAAATGTTCTACATATGCGGCTTGGATTTTACCAGGGTGATATTTTTACTGAAAATCCGGAAATGGAAAGGGATGTGATTCCGATTTTTAAATTAATGATGAACATAAAACCAACCATCGTAACTGTTGCGCTTGACCCTGAAGGCAGCGGACCCGATACACATTACAAAGTTCTTCAAGCAATTTCCGAAGCATTGCGGCTGTATGAAAAGGAAACCGGTAATTCGGATATTAAAATTTGGGGCTACAGAAATATTTGGTATAGATTCCATCCTGCCGAAGCAAATATTTATATTCCAGTTAGTCTTAACTCCATGGCAATTTTGGAAGACACTTTTATGAACAGTTATGGTTCGCAAAAGTCGGCAAGCTTTCCAAGCTGGGAATATGATGGTCCATTCTGCAGATTAGCACAGCAAATTCAAGTTGATCAATTTCAAAAAGTAAGGTTGTGTGTTGGTAAAGATTTCTTTTCAAAAAGTACAATGCCAAGATTCAGAGCAGCTCATGGACTTATCTTTCTAAAGGAATTGACTTTGAAAGAATTCTACGATCATTCGAAGGAATTGCGAAAACTGACCGAGAATTATTAGAAAATTTTGGGTGATAATTGTTGAATTTTTCATCGGTAGAAACATTAAGTCACACAACCACTACAGGTAAACCAACGGAAAAATTTACCGCCTCATCGACTAATGATTAAATTTACTTTATCGGTAAAAATTTTTTCCTGTTAAATCATCTTACGGAAATCAGAATTTTTTACTTGATGATTCACATGCATCAGCTCATATCAGTCCATCATCAGCAAATCAGTTAAATATGTAAAAAATATTTTTCGGCATTCTTATTGACTAAACAAAAAAGAAATAATATTTAGTCAAAGTGCTGGGTGGAAAGATTATCTCCCAACGTTTTTAAAAAAGTGGACGACAAGGCTTGTCGTCTTACAAAATGAGACATTAGTGTATAAAAATATATCGCTTTACTTGTATCAGAATTCGCACTATGAAGATTTGTCCGTCGAACTCTTTGAGATCGAATCGAGGAAAAAGCAAATCTATAAATCGGTTGATTCGTTGAAAGAACTTAGCCGGCTGGATGAAACTTTGCAAAACGAACTGACACTTCTTTTAAATAGGGAGAAAAGAATTCTTTCGGATTTATTGAGGGCAACTTCACACTCCGAGGTTGAACTGCAGGCAATGGCTGCTGTCAATAAGAAATAAAATCATTTCACCATCACTTATCAAGATTGAATAGCGTTTTCAACTTCTTCAGGTTTGAAGGGAAACTTGAAGAAAAAATGGTCGTTATCTTCCTTTAATATTTTATCCTTTGTCAAAAAATACTTTTCGATTTCATTTTTGTTATTTGATTTATACGGTAAATAAATTCCATCCTCCAGATAATACTTGGGAAGTCTAATTTGTTTGTGTGAAGAAAGCCATGCCATATCAAGCATTACTTTCCTTTGAAATGAACCTTGATCTTTGATTAAATAGATTGGGCGCATAAAGATTCCATAATTGGGTACTAAATATATGAAGTAATGAGTGATTGAATGATTAAAATTTTATTATTCTTTTATCGTAGTCCCTATCACTATCTTTATTTCTTCCTTCGTTAAACTGTATAAATCATAAACAAGCTGGTCTATTTGTTTGTCTATTATGTTGCATTGTTTCTGGGTCACGGAATAGTCCTTGATAACAGAGAATAAGCTATGAGAATCTTTTATCTCAATGTATATCTATGTTTTGTTGACTTTATTCTTTATCACTTTTCCTATTTCAGATTTGGTCAATATTTCATGCAAAATTTCTGTCATAGTTCTTATTGCTAAATCCAAAATATAATCCAATGTGATAATTTTCTTTATAACATCTTCTTTAGTTATCTCTGATAAGTTATCACCATGAAGCATTGGATTTCTTTCATTATAAAACTCATCACAGAAATAGTTGATGAAATTTATGTCTAATAAATCTTTCATTGATGTATTATTAAAGAGACTACCAACGGTCTTATCTAGTTTATTACCGTCAATTGAAAGTAAATATTTATAACTATTATTCGTAAATAATTGCAATCTTTTTTTATGCAACACAATAGAAAATTTCCAAATGACTCCTTCAATTACTGGGTATAAAGTCAAAAGTGAGCTTATAAATTTTTCTTCCTTGAAACACTGAATAATTTCATAAATTGCTTTTTTAAATGGTTGAACAATATTTAGAGGTGTCAAATTTAAATAGGGATTATCTAGTACTTCCAATAATGATTTAAAATCTTCGTCGATATAAGAATCACCTATTATTTTAGTTAAATCATGGCCGTTTCTATAATAATAAAAAACAGTTTTTGCTTGATCGATAGGGATATGGTTTACAAACCACTTTAATGGAAATAATTTCCAACTTTGGAAATTATTGAAGTAACTTGACAAGTGATGTTCGGGGCGAAGTATAGAAAAAGCTATGCATTCTAATATGTCTCTATCTTTTGTTTCAACACTCAAAACATTTTCAGTAAGCTCATTTATATAACGATTATTTTCATTAAAGAATATGTCCATTTCAATTAGCCTAAAATGTTCACGAAGATTATAATCTGCTTTTTTAAGACAAGAAGAAAATATTATTTCAGCCTTTTCATTTTTAGTTTTATAAAGTTGTTTATAATTTGGCCACTGTTTTCCAAGTATTTCATGTTTTATTCTTCCTCGTTTGATTTTTAATATTTTATTAAGCTTAAGAAGATTTTTTTTATAAATATCTATAATCTTTGGATTTATCTTACCAGCTAATTTTGATTCACTCAATAATTTGTAAAGCTCAACAAAATCTTTTTCCTTTTGAACCTCTATTAATTCATTTTCTTCGACATTCGATAAGAAAGAGACACTATTGATAAATGCTAAAATTGTATCTGGATTTAATTTATGTACTAAATTCTCTTTTTTAGTCTCGAATACATAATCTTTTAATATAGCTGCAATGTTTTTTCTATCGGCTTCGGTTAGATTTTTTATTATATCAAAGGATTCTTCATTCATGTGTGTTACAGCCTAACGGTGTGTTGAATTAAATAACAACTAACTATTGCGGCCTTATTATTATTTAATATTGCTAGTACTAAATAGTCTATAAGAACCAACCTAATTTTATTTTCCTTCCACAATTTTTATTTCTTCCTCGGTTAATCCATACAACTCATAAACAAGTTGGTCTATTTGTTTGTCTATGATTGAGCATTTCTTTTCTAAATATTCTTTTTCGTTTTCAGTTTTTGCGCTAACAATTTCACTATTTATCTCTAACATTAGCTTTGCATATTCAACGATCCTATTGTAATATTTTTCTTTTAGTAGTTTGGATTCTGAGAAAACTTTGATCGGTATTGTCTTTAACCAATGCAACCTGATTTGAGGAAATGTATCTTTATGGGAAAAAGGATTAATACGGAAAAGATAATTGAATAAGTTTGAATTAAGGAGACCAAGAATATAAAGTAAACTAAATTCACTTTGTTTATCAATTAAGGATATACCAAAAAGCGATTGTTCGTAGTAATATTGCTTTTCGTCTAGAGCGCAGATAATTCTATTTCCAGTTTTTCTAACCAATAATTTTGGTCTATTAAATATTGATTCTTCTCGAAGTCTAATATCAGTGACCCCATGTTTTCTTATTTCTTTCTCATCTCGACAACAAAATATCTTACCCCATGTTAATACATATCTGTCAATATCCTTACCAGTATGCATTTGATGAAAAGAATCATTAATTTTTATTTTAGTGAAAGCATATGCTTTTGCCTTTCCAACTATTTTAACACCATCCCTAACGTTGCATATTCGTTCTAGCGGAATCGCATCTTTAGAAATTTTATCTCCGAAGGAATTACCAGTATTCTTTTTGTATGCATCAATAATGAAATCTTTTGTTGAAATATTGTCTTTCGTCAAAGCATTAAATGGAGTTACAATATCATCAAGAAAGTTGCTTACATATTCATAAATAAGAATGGGTTTAGTCCAATCAACTTTATTAATAGTAAATATAATATTGTCGATAGATGCTTTGAATATTTTTTTCCTACTATAAATAATATTTTGTATTTGATAATTACTTGTGATGAATTCCCTTAACTTTTTGGCTTGGACTATACTCAACCATGTCTGAGGAGTAATGAAAGAAAGGTAACCTCCCTTTTTGATCAGTTGAATCGACTTCTCAATAAAGAGTTGATATAAATCATATTTCCCTTCGGAAGTAATATATTTATAACTAACATAATCTTTAATTTTTTCATCAAATGTAGTTGCTCTTCCATAGTAAGGCGGATTCCCAACAATAGCATCAAAACCACCCTTACTCATCACTTCAGGAAAAGCATCTTCAAAGTTCATCGGTTTAATTTTCATTTCATCAAACCTCTCCCTTTGCCCCTCTCCTTGGTAATCCGCCTTTGGCGGAGAGGGAAACAGGGTGAGGTCGAGAATATCGGTTCCAATTAAAGAATTTCCGCTCACAATATTATTATTCAAATTCGGCAGCAACTGTTCTTTAAACATTACCCATGTATCTTGGGCTGTTGCTGTGGTTTCATCTTCCAATAACTTTAAATAAAGTGAAAGCTGCGTTACCTCTACCGCTTGATGATCTAAGTCAACACCATAAATATTATTGGTAAGGATTTTCTGTTTTTGTTTTAAAGAAAGCACCCATTTACCATCTTGAAAATAACATCCGTCTTTTTTCGCTTGTTCAGCATTATTTTGATACCATTTCCTATGATGCTCCAAAAGACGATCAAACACAGTAATTAAAAAGGAACCGCTTCCGCAAGAAATGTCTGCAAACCTCATCTTTGAAATTTCTTTGGGAGTTTTACCCTCGATCAATTTTCCGACCGTGTTGTCAACAATGTAATTGACGATATACTGAGGAGTGTAGTAAACTCCGCCTGCTTTTCTTACTTCCGGTTTTTCTTCAATCCTTACTCTTTTATCGGTTGCAATCACTACTTTTCCGAGGAATCTTTCATAGATCGAACCAAGAATATGAATTGGAATTATATCAAAATTATAGGGCGAGTTAACATGAGCAAGCTCTTCGCAAATCGAAGAAAATGTTTCGTCGTCCGGTTCGATAATATTATCACCATCAATCGTATATTTTTTGAAAACAACTCCGTTATACTTTGCATCTAATTTTCTGGATGCAATCTTAAAATCTTTCCAAGCATTTTTGGATCTAGCGAATTCACTAACATAATGGTCAGGCTCAATTTGTTTATCCTCAAGGAACCGAATAAAAACCAGCCTGTCAATTGATCTTTGGGTCATCTCGGTCAGCGCTTCACTCTCCAAATGAGGATTAGCTTTTTTAAATGCTTTGGCAAGTGAATCTCTTATCTCATCAAGTTCTTCTAAAAATGCTTCATCTATTGATTGATAAATTCCTCTGTGAGTTCCTTTAAGAATAGCTTTACCTTTCGTTTTTGGTAAACTTTCTGCAAACTTTTCTAAAGAATTATTTACAACTGCTTCTCTGCTTAACAGCCAGTAGATTTCAGAAAATTTCTCTTCGGTCAGAAAATCTGAATAGTGATAATTTTTTATTTTGTAATTAAGAATGGAAGAAATATCCGGTTTGATTCTGCAATCAAGAATATGAAACTCTTGAAAATCGGTGAGAAAAGTTATTTGAGTTCCAGCGTTCCAACCGTATCGGATGCTTTGGAAATAATCATCGGCATTAGAAAGATTTCTGGAAGGTTTCTTTGCTTCAACGTAAAACTTAACATCTCTAAAGTTAGGAGCTAAATGGAATGCATAATCGGCTCTCTTCTGTTGCTTGCCGACATAAACTCCCTTCTCAACTTTAACCTCCTGTTCGTAAGGATTCTTTTGTTCATTATGGTAAACATCCCAACCAAGTGCGTACAAAAACTTATCTATAAAATCTCTTCTTACTTCGGCTTCTTGATAATCCGAAGAAAGAAATTTTGATTCATTAGATTGAAAATCTTCAA
>DAIMIJ010000075.1:0-4009 GCA_036722835.1 Ignavibacteriaceae bacterium
GCATCATAAATTTCTATGATCTTATCTCCAAAAACTTTTCTGAGATTTATCAATTCCCTACGAACATACCATGATCTTAAAAAAAATAAATCCAACAGCTTATAAAATGCAATTCTTAAAAAAGGAAATTTTTTAATCAGAGAAGCAAATACATTTTTAATGGGATCGTAATGCATTAATAATAAAGCGAGTTTAGTGTAAAAATTTTACTCACGATAATAAGTTTGAAGTTTAATTTAGATGGGATTTGAATCGGGAATTTATCCTTTATCTTTTATAACATATTCGTTATCATTTCTAAAATTAGTAACGAGCATTTCACCTAAAAGTCCAACAGAGAAAAACTGCACACCGACAATTATTAAAAGAATACCGAGAAACAGCATTGGTCTGTTGCTCAAATTATGTTCGAAAAACCAGAGATACGATAAATAGCCATTGACAATAATGCCCGCAAAGAAAGATAGCATACCGAAAAATCCGAAGAAGTGCATTGGTCTGCGGATATATCTTGTTGTGAACATAACGGTAAAAAGATCAATAAACCCTTTGAAGAAGCGTGAAGTGCCAAATTTTGTGGAGCCATATTTCCTGGGATGATGCTGAACAATTACTTCGGATATTTTGTAACCCTGCCATTTAGCTAAAACCGGAATGTAACGATGCAGTTCACCGTAAATTCTCAAATTCTGAGTAACATCTTTTTTATATGCTTTTAGCCCGCAATTAACATCGTGAATCTTTACTCCGCTAAAAATTCTGGTAACAAGGTTAAAAAATTTGGAAGATATTTTTTTAATGATCGGATCATACCGCTTCTTCTTCCAACCGGATACGACGTCAAATCCTTCATCTAATTTTTTCAGGAGATGTAAAATCTCATTTGGATCATCCTGAAGATCAGCATCCATGGTAACCACAACGTCTCCGGTGGCTTCTTTAAACCCCATTTGCAGAGCCGCTGATTTGCCATAGTTTTTCTGGAAACTTATATACTTAAACCTCTTGTCTTGCTTACAAATCTCCTTAACGAAATTCAAAGAATTATCATTGCTGCCGTCATCAACAAAAATTATTTCGTATGCAACATCAACCTGTTTAAGCGCTTTTTTAATTTCATTTACTAATGGATTAACCGACTCTTCCTCATTGTAGAGAGGAATAATGATAGAAAGTCTTTTGAAAGAACTCTTTTCTTTAGGAATCGTTTCTTTGTTATACTTGTTGTAATATCGCCTGCGATTGTAATACGGTTTACGATAATACGGCTTATTTGGTGAAGTTTTATCAGGGGATTTGGGTTGGTTTTCGGGTTCTCTGCTCTCACTCGAGGGGAGATTTTCACCATTGCTTAAATTTTCTTCCAATTATTAATCCATTCCTTAAAATTTGGTTGAAAATTAACTGAATATCGCCTTAAAAACAATTTATTCCAGAAGTAAAATCTTTCTCGTAGGAAGACTTGAAGTCATAAGTGGCTAAATAAGCTAATTATTTAATCTTGACTTTTTAATATAGATTCCATAGGTTTGGACTGACTCTTTAGTTCTTTTATTCAGGCAAGAAGAAAATCGAAACAAATTTTTTGGGAAAATAGATGAGCGTTACCGAAACGTCAAAGATAGAACAATTAGCAAATCAGGAATATAAATACGGCTTTGTTACTGACATTGAATCCGATAGTCTTCCATTAGGACTTAACGAGGAAATAATTTCAAAGCTTTCGGTCATAAAGCACGAACCTGCTTTCATGCTTGAATTGCGGCTCAAGGCATATCGTCATTGGTTATCAATGGAAGAACCTCACTGGGCTAACGTAAAATATTCCCCGATTGATTATCAAAATATTAGCTATTATTCAGCACCTAAAAAGAAGCCCCAGCTAAATAGTCTCGATGAAGTTGATCCTGAATTAGTAAGAACTTTTGAAAAGCTTGGAATATCACTTGAAGAACAGAAGCGGTTGTCTGGTGTAGCAGTTGATGCTGTGTTCGATAGCGTTTCAGTTGCGACAACATTTAAAGAAAAATTATCTGAACTCGGCATTATTTTCTGCTCGATGTCTGAAGCAATTCAGAATCATCCTAATTTGATTCAAAAATATCTCGGAAGTGTTGTCCCTTACACCGATAATTTTTTCGCTACACTTAATTCAGCAGTATTCAGTGATGGATCATTTGTTTATATACCAAAAGGTGTTCGCTGCCCAATGGAGCTTTCAACTTATTTTAGAATAAATGCCGCAAATACAGGACAATTCGAACGAACTCTAATTATTGCAGATGAAGGCGCGTATGTAAGTTATCTCGAAGGATGCACCGCTCCGATGAGAGATGAAAATCAGCTTCACGCCGCTGTGGTTGAACTTGTTGCTTTAGAAAATGCAGAGATAAAATATTCAACAATTCAAAACTGGTATGCAGGCGATAAAGATGGCAAAGGCGGAATTTTCAATTTCGTAACTAAACGCGGCGCTGCCAGAGGAAAGAATTCAAAAATTTCTTGGACTCAGGTCGAAACCGGTTCGGCAATAACATGGAAATATCCGAGCTGTATCTTGCAAGGGGATAATTCTACTGGCGAGTTTTATTCAGTTGCTTTAACAAATAATCATCAGCAAGCCGATACAGGAACAAAGATGATTCACCTCGGCAAAAACACAAGAAGCACTATCATTTCAAAAGGTATTTCGGCAGGATTCAGTAATAATAGTTATCGAGGTTTAGTTAAGATTGTAAAGAAAGCTGATAATGCGAGAAACTTTTCGCAATGTGATTCTCTTCTACTCGGCGATAAATGCGGAGCTCATACTTTTCCTTATATTGATATCAATAATCCGAGCGCACAAATTGAACATGAAGCAACTACATCTAAAATTGGTGAAGACCAAATATTCTATCTCAACTCAAGAGGAATATCAACTGAGGATGCTATAACTCTGATTGTGAATGGTTATTGTAAAGAAGTATTCAAAGAGCTTCCCATGGAATTTGCTGTTGAAGCAACAAAGTTGTTGAGTGTTAGTCTCGAAGGAAGCGTGGGATAAGCCCCACCCAAAGGACAATTAGTAATCGGATCTTGTCGGTCTGAGATTGTCGAAGACTAGCATTATTATATCAAGTCACACTTCGACATGCTCAGTGTGACATTATAAACAGTTTTTGAAGTTAAAGGATATCAGAAAATTTTAATTTGAAGTAAAGAAAAAGAGTAAAAGGAAACAAAATGTTATTAGAAATTAAAAATCTTCACGTCAGTGTTGAAGGTAAAGAAATCTTAAAAGGAATAAATCTAAAGGTTAACACCGGAGAAGTTCATGCTATAATGGGTCCAAATGGATCAGGCAAAAGTACTCTTGCTCAAGTTTTAGCCGGAAGAGAAGAATATGAAGTAACAAAAGGCGAAATAATCTACAATGGGAAAAATCTTCTTGAATTACCTCCCGAAGATAGAGCAAGGGAAGGAATATTTCTTGCATTTCAGTATCCAGTTGAAATTCCTGGAGTCAGTAATACGAATTTATTAAAAACAGCTCTAAACGAAATTAGAAAATACCGCGGTGAACAGGAATTAGATGCGATGGAGTTCCTTTCATTACTAAAATCCAAAATGAAATTAGTTGAGTTAGATCAAAAGCTTGTTAGTCGTTCTGTCAACGAAGGATTTTCTGGTGGTGAAAAGAAAAAGAATGAGATATTTCAAATGGCTGTACTCGATCCAAAATTAGCTATACTCGATGAAACTGATTCCGGACTTGACATTGACGCTTTAAGAATTGTTGCAAATGGAGTTAATAAATTAAAATCTAAGGACAACGCCGTAATCGTCGTTACGCATTATCAAAGATTACTTAATTACATCGTCCCGGATTTTGTTCATGTTTTATATAATGGAATGATTGTTCGTTCAGGTGGAAAAAATCTTGCATTTGAGTTAGAAGAAAAGGGTTATGATTGGCTAAAAGCCCCTTCCGGCTCCCCCGAAGTAGGAGAGCCAGTAGCGGTTGCTC
>DAIMIJ010000075.1:4109-7595 GCA_036722835.1 Ignavibacteriaceae bacterium
ATGGAAAATATTTTAGACATAAAAAAAACTTATTTATCTCACTTCACTGATTTTGAAAACAGTTTAAATGGCGGGAAATCCAAACCCGTACATGAACTTAGAAAATCTGCTATATCTAAATTTTCCGATCTTCAATTCCCCACAACCAGAGACGAAGAATGGAAATACACAAACATTTCTCCATTATTTAACCATACTTTTAAACCAGCACGAAAGTCAGCAAAAGATTATGATGTAAAAGTCACTCCCTTCCTTTTTGACAAGATGGAACATAGTCTTCTTGTTTTTATAAATGGCATTTACTCTAAAGCTCTCTCAAAGATTAAGAATTTACCTAAAGGTGTAATTGTAAAAAGTTTAGCTGAAGCAATTAAAGAAGACAACCCAATTGTAAAACAGCACATAGGAAAATATGCTGATTTTAAAAATCATATCTTTACTTCACTAAGCACTGCTTTTGTTAATGATGGCGCATTTGTTTACGTACCCGATGGAAAGGTTATTGAAGATCCAATTCACATTTTATTTTTAACTATCGCAGATGATAATAAAATTTTGGTTCAGCCAAGAAATTTGTTTGTCGCTGCAAAAAATTCCCAATCAACTTTTATTGAACATTATGCTTCACTTAATGACGATATCTATTTCACAAATTCCGTTACTGAAATTGTCACGGAAGAAAATGCTTTTGTTGATCACGTTAAGCTGCAAGAAGAAAGCATTAAAGCTTTTCACATTGGCAGAATGGATGTACATCAGGAAAGAAACAGCAATTTTGTATCTCACTTAATTTCTTTCGGATCAGAAATTTCTCGAAATGATTTCAATTGCCGTTTCAATGATGAGGGCGGTGAATGTATGCTGAATGGTCTTTACTTAATTGAAGGCAGCCAGTTGTTCGATGCTCACACGCTAATTGATCATGCAAAACCGCATTGCAATAGTCACGAGCATTACAAAGGAATTTTAACCGATAGCTCTCGCGGAGTATTCAACGGAAAAGTTATCGTTAGAAAAGACGCTCAAAAAACAAATGCCTTTCAAGAAAACAACAATATCATTTTATCAAATGATGCTCTCGTAAACACAAAGCCGCAGCTTGAAATATTTGCCGATGATGTAAAATGTTCGCATGGTGCTACAATTGGTCAGCTTGATAATGATGCAATGTTCTATCTGAAATCGAGAGGAATTGGAGTAGATGTGGTCAAAGCAATTTTAATTCACGCTTTTGCAAGCGATGTTGTTCGCTACATTAAAATAGACGCCGTTAGAAATTATGTTGAAGGCATTCTTAAGAAAAAATTTCACGAGGATCAATAAAGAAAGGGTCCCGCTATGAAAACAGAATCATCTACTATAGAAAAAACAGATATTTATGATGTAAAAATAATTCGCGAGGATTTTCCTATTCTTAAAAAGCTGATTCACGGAAAACCCCTTTGCTATCTTGATAATGCTGCAACCTCACAAAAACCCCAAGTTGTAGTTGATGCACTTGACAATTTTTACCTATCACAAAATGCGAATGTTCACAGAGGTGTTCATCATCTCAGCGAAGTTTCGTCTAAAGCGTTTGAAGATGCAAGAATAAAAATTAAAGAATTTGTAAATGCTTCCAGCGAGAAAGAAATTATCTTTACACACGGTACAACTGAAGCAATCAATCTCGTTGCCTATTCTTTCGGAAGAAAAAATATTAACGCGGGTGATGAGATCATTATTTCCCACATGGAACATCACTCAAACATTGTTCCGTGGCAGATTTTATGTGAAGAGAAAAAAGCTAAGCTGAAAGTAATTCCCGTTAATGACGATGGCGAGATAATTTTTGAAGAATACGAAAAACTGATCACTGAAAAAACAAAACTTGTTGCAGTTGTTTATATTTCAAACTCATTAGGAACAATCAATCCTGTTGAGAGAATAATTCAAACTGCTCATAAGCATGATATTCCCGTTTTACTTGATGGTGCACAGGCAATAAGTCATGCTGAAATTGATGTTCAAAAACTTGATTGTGATTTCCTTGCCTTCTCCGGTCATAAGATTTATGGACCAACCGGAATCGGAGTTCTTTACGGTAAAGAAAACCTGCTTGATGAAATGCCGCCGTTTCTTGGTGGTGGTGACATGATTGCAAAAGTTACTTTTGAACATACAACTTACAATGAGCTTCCATACAAATTCGAAGCCGGCACCTCCAACATTGCAGGAGCAATCGGTTTAGGCGCTGCAATTGATTATGTGAAAAAGATTGGGCAAAGTTCAATTTCCAAGCATGAACAGAAGCTATTGCATTACGCAACCGATTTGATAAAAGAAATTAAAGGATTGAAAATCATCGGAACTGCAAAACAAAAATGCTCAATCATTTCGTTTGTCGTTGAAAATATTCACCCGCATGATATAGGAACATTTTTAGATTACGAAGGTATTGCAATCAGAACCGGACATCATTGTACACAGCCGTTAATGCATCGTTTTAATGTTCCTGCAACATCTCGTGCATCTTTTGCAATGTATAACACAATTGAGGAAATAGAAATATTTATTCAATCATTAAAAAAAGTTATAGGGGAATTCTCTTAATGGATGCAGAACTAAAAGAACTTTATCAGCAAGTAATTTTGGATCATAATAAAAGTCCAAGAAATTTTGGTAAACTCGAACATGCGAATCATTCTGCCGAAGGATACAATCCACTTTGCGGTGATAAAGTAAATATTTACATCGAAATGGAAAATGATATTGTTAAAGATATTTCTTTTCAAAGTTCTGGTTGTGCTATATCGAGAGCTTCAGCATCACTTATGAGTTCTGCATTGAAAGGGAAAACACGTGAAGAAGCTGAAAAAATATTTAATCAATTCCATAATCTTATTATTGGAAAGCTAGATGAAGAAAAATCATTTGAAGAGCTTGGAAAACTTGCTGTGTTTGGTGGTATAAAGGATTTCCCCTCAAGAGCAAAATGTGCAACTCTTCCCTGGCATACTATGATTAATGCACTAGGTAAGGGTGATGAGAAGTTTAAAACAGAATGATTAATTCAAGTGTCCGCATAATTCAAATTGATTAATTGCTTAATTGTTGCATTGTCAAATTGTTTTTAAACAGTTAAACCATGAATAAATTCACAAGAAAAGAACTTACGGCAAAAAGATGAACGGCTTAAATAAACAAGAACTCGAAGAAAAGATAATTCAAACTCTAAAGACATGTTACGATCCTGAAATACCGGTTGATATTTTTGAATTGGGTTTGATTTATGAAATTAGAATTGATAACGATGCGAATGTCAAGATTAATATGACGCTTACTTCTCCGATGTGCCCCGTTGCAGGCTCATTACCTCCTGAGGTTCAAGGTAAAGTTGCAAATATACCCGGAGTTAAATCGGCAAAAGTGGATGTGGTTTGGAATCCGCCATGGGATAAGGATATGATGTCTGAAGTTGCAAAAGTTGAGTTGGGGTTTTTATAA
>DAIMIJ010000075.1:7695-9796 GCA_036722835.1 Ignavibacteriaceae bacterium
AATTTCACGTTCACCAATGTATGACCAAGATGCAGTTCAGCCAATGCGGGATGAATTAATTGCTGTTGGATTTAAGGAATTACTTACAGTCAAAGATGTAGACGAAGCACTATTAGTAAACGATAATAAAACTACATTGGTTATGATAAACTCGGTCTGCGGTTGTGCCGCTGGAAGTGCACGACCTGGAGTTTCTTTGGCGCTTCAGCATAAAACTATTCCAGATAAATTATACACAGTATTTGCGGGTCAGGAAAGAGATGCAGTTGACCATGCCAGAAAATTAATTACAAATTATCCACCATCGTCACCAAGCGTTGCAATGTTTAAAAATGGAAAACTCATTTACTTCATGCCAAGATTAGAAATTGAAGGTAACAGCCCGGAATATATTGCAAATGAATTAAAAGATGCTTTTGACGAACTATGTGCTTATCAGGGACCATCTGTTAGTCCTGAACATTTTGCTAATGTATTGTACGCGAAATCTTGCGGCTCAAAAATCCCTCTGTTCAAAGGTTAATGATAAAATGAAATTCAGCACACAAGAAGAATACGGTTTACGACTATTACTCAGAATTGGAAAGAGCAATTCACCAAATGGATTAACAATTCCCGAGCTTAGTGACTTAGAGGGTTTAACTGAAGCAAACGTAGCAAAGATACTCCGTTTACTCCGGCTTGCCGGATTTATTGATAGCTCCCGTGGACAAATGGGAGGATACAAATTGTCTCGTCCAGCAAGTGAGATTTTAGTGGGAGACGTTTTAACTTCTCTGGGAGGAAAACTTTACGAATCTGGTTTCTGTGATCTTCACGCTGGTATTGAAAACATCTGTACAAACTCAATTGACTGCTCTATCCGTTCATTATGGAAAACAATTCAAACAATGCTTGACGGTGTGTTGAGTAAAATCACGCTTCAAGATATGCTCGGTAAAGAAAATGAAGTGGAGTTACTAGTTTCAAATCTTGCTGAAGAGATAGAGAAAGTTAGTTCGAAGAACTAAACAAACGGTCACGAAGTGGTTCGTGACTGCCGAGAAAAGTTTTTTAGCTTAGTAAGTCCAATTGGTCTTTGTCCATTACTTTGCATTTTCCCAGCATTCTCCCACACAATTTTTCCGTCCCCATCATAGATATTTTCAAAACTTCCATCTTTTAAAATTTTTATAACAGTCAATCTATCAGGTTCACTTCTTAGGGCGACCACCTCACCTTGTGTAGCTTTTATTTGTACTAATCTCCCATGTTTGTCCTTAGCATCGTGCCCTTGAAATGATGGAGGCAACAATTCTAAATCATAGTATTCCGCAACTAGAACCTCTCCTATGCTTCCGAGCATATGACCATCAGGAGTAAATGGCCTTTCCGGAAATAATAACTCTAGTTGATGGACAATCTTATAAATCTCTCTAATTAATCCAGGTATTTTAATTGTTTGTTTCATGAATAACCATCATAGATTTTTAATTTCATTTCTCAATAAAAATTATTTCTCAAATATTGCTTTCTTCACAGTTACCTGCTCCAGTATTTTCATATTTACTTCAACACCAATTCCAGGTTTAGTCGGAACATCCATGGTTCCATCCTTATTAACGACAAATTCCGGCTCAACAATATCTTCCTTATAATATCTTTTACTTGCAGAAATATCTCCAGGTAAAGTAAAGTTTGGCAGTGATGCAAGCGCAACATTTCCCGCTCGTCCAATTCCCGATTCAAGCATTCCACCACACCAAACAGGAATATTTTTAGATGCACAGTAATCATGTATTAGTTTTGATTCTGTAAATCTGCCAACACGACCGGGCTTAATATTTATTATTCGATTAGTGGTTCCTCAATCTTCTTTATGTAGCCATCTTTTTTAAGATTATCGTAAGACCTATAGACTGTGATTGTAACCGAAATGGATTCGCCGAATCCAGTTGATTCTATCTTTACACCGCCGATTTCTTTTTGCAGTTTCACGCTTGAGTAAAGTTTATCATTAGCTATTAAATCATTTTCAATCTTATATTTTTTCCCCGGAATATTTGATAAAGCCCAATATATTCCCTTTTTGGCGTTTAGAAATGCCGGTGAGATATCATCA
>DAIMIJ010000076.1:0-9652 GCA_036722835.1 Ignavibacteriaceae bacterium
CAGCTATATTTTCCGCAGAAAAAAATAAATTTTTAATGCGTCCAACATACGCTCTTATAAATCTTACAAATCTTAAGAAGAATTTCCTTAACATCAGAAAAAAGGTAATGCCGGCTAAAGTTATGGCTGTCGTAAAAGCTGATGCTTACGGACATGGCGTTAAAGAAACATACATGGCTCTCAACTCGCTTGAGGATAAAAAGCCTGATTATTATGCCGTTGCTTTTATTGATGAAGCAATCGAGCTTAGATCTTTAGGTGTCAACGAACCAATTTTGATTTTTGAACCTGTGATAGAACATGATGCAGAATCAGTTTATCGTTTTGATTTAATTCCAACAGTTTTTACTAAAAAGCATATAGATGATCTTAGAAATAATAAACCGTCATATTTCAACCGAAAATTAAAAGTTCATGTTAAGGTTGATACAGGTATGAACCGGCTGGGAATTAATTTCAATAATGCTGTTGAATTTATGAGCAAGTTAAATCATGACGATAATTTTATTTTAGATGGAACATACACACATTTTGCAACCTCAGATGAAAAGAATAAAACTTTTGCAAATCTTCAGTTGAAAAGATTTAAGCAGTTTCTTAATGAACTGAATACAAAGAATATAAAATATGGATTAGCACACGCTGCCAACAGCGGAGCTATTCTTGATATGCCGGAAGCTTATTTTGATATAGTTAGACCCGGGGTTACTTTGTATGGAAATTATCCTTCATTAGAAACTACGGAATCAATAAAATTATATCCTGTTATGTCATTAATCTCTCACGTTGCTTCAGTAATGATTATTAACAAAGGTGAGAGCGTTAGCTATGGAAGAAAATTTATTGCAAAGAAGAAAACAAAAATAATTTCAGTCCCAATTGGTTATGCCGATGGATTCAATCGTTCATTCACAAATAGATTCAAAGCAATCATTAAAAGAAAATATTATAATCAAGTTGGTACTGTCACAATGGATAGAATAATGTTCGAAGTCCATAATGATAATATTAAAGTTGGTGAAGAAGTTATTTTGCTTGGCAAAAGAAATAAATTGGAAATTAATGCTTGGGATTGGAGTAAAAAGTTAAACACAATTCCTTATGAGATTACTTGCAGTATCAGTAAAAGGGTAATGAGGGTCTATACATATTAATGGATTTAATCAAACAATATATAGTTCAAAGCATTTCAACGGCGGCAAGTAATTTGCGTTTGAGCAATCAGCACATTGAAGTTATCGCAATGCTGAAAGAGGCAATCTTAAGATCTAAAGATATCCAATATGATCTTAACCAGATGAAAAAGATTACCGAGCTTTCGAAAATTGCTATTAAGCTTAGTGAAATGCATCATTACTTGGAAGAAGGGTCTGTAGATTATTTGAAAGTAACAGATAAGTTTAAAGAACATAGCTTTAATCTCATCAGGGAATTGAACTGCATGCTCGATTTGGTTAATCCATATACATTCAGACAAACTCTTGATCGCTTTTTCGAACCAGAAAAAAAAGTTGTAGAAATCATTATTGAATCGGAAAGCAAATCCGATAGCGAAGTAGGCAATGAATTACTTTCAAAAAACTTGGAAAGTTTGAATAATCCAATTTCTGACGTAGAGGAAAACAAAGAAATGGCATTGCTTGAAGACGAAAAAGATAAAGATAACCATGATATTTTTAACAGCTTTGAAAGTACGATTCTTAAACCAATTAAATCCATTGATTCGATGCTGAATAAAATAAACATGGATTCCGAAATTCCTGAAGAGATTGCAGATTATTCAAAGTTAATGAGTGTAAATGCTGATTTATCTTCGCAAAATGGTTTTGAAATTTTAGCTCAGATGCACACAATCATTTCAAAAGGATTGATTCATTTAAAGAACAAATCACTCATTCCTTCAAAAGAAGTAATTGAATCGCTTCGTGCATGTTTGATAGTGATTGTTGCAGTTGTAAAGTCGAAAGAAGTTGATATAAAAAATTATTTAAATCGTGCAGAAGTTTTCGGTAAATTTTTACAAAGGATTAAAACAGAGGAAATGAAATGAATTTATTTGCTTTAATAATGGCAGGCGGAATTGGGTCCAGATTTTGGCCGCGAAGTAAAGAAAAAACTCCAAAGCAGCTTCTGAGAATCTTTGGTGAAAAAACCATGATTCAAGATACGGTTGCGAGACTGAATGGAGTTATTCCTAATGAAAACATTTTTGTAATTACTAATAAAGTTCAACGCCAGGAAATAATTAATCAGCTTCCCGAAGTTCCCCCCAAAAATATTCTTGAAGAGCCATTTGGAAGAAACACCGCTGCGTGCATCGGTTTAGCATCTATAATGATCGAGGGAAAATCTACGGATGCTGTTACAATTGTTTTACCTGCAGATCACATTATCAGAGACAAGATTTCCTTTTACAACACGCTTAAAACTGCCGCAAAATTTGCAAATGAATCTAAAGGTTTAGTGACAATTGGGATTGTTCCTACCAGACCCGAAACCGGTTACGGCTACATACAAATTGACGATAGCATTGTAAGTGATAACATTCATAAAGTTTTGACATTTGCCGAGAAACCAAATTATGCGACTGCAGTCCGATTTTTGGAAAGTGGAGATTTCCTATGGAACAGCGGTATGTTCATTTGGAGAATTGATTCTATTCTTGAGGAAATTAGAAAGTTCATGCCAGAACTTTATGAAGGATTGGAGACAATTAAAAAAAGTATGCATGCCCCAAATTTTAGAGAAGTGCTTGGTAATGTTTATGGTCAGTTAAAAAATGTTTCCATTGATTACGGAATTATGGAGAAATCTCAAAAAGTATTTTTGACAAAGGGCGATTTTTCTTGGAGTGATGTTGGAAGCTGGGAAGAAGTTTATCAGCTTTCAGATAAAGATGAGGATGGAAATGCTATTGTCGGAAAAGTTTTTACCGATGATACTTCTGAATCTTATATTTATTCTCCTGATAAATTTACTGCAGTAATTGGTGCAGAGAATTTCATTGTAATTAATACTGACGATGCCTTACTCATTTGCCGCAGAGATAAAGCACAGGATGTTAAGAAAGTTATTGAACATCTGAAGTTTAGCAAAATGACGGATCATTTATAGCTTGAACAGTTGATGAGGAAATGGGTCTGGCTATTCATTGTAATGCGGCACTTGAGATATGCCATCCGCCTAAGGCGGATGGCATATCTTATTGTAGAAAAAACCAATTACTAAACACCTCAATTTAATATCGTTCAGAAATTGCGTTTGTCATTAAAACATGAGAGAAAGTGCCTTCTTATAAACCTAATCAGATGTTTTCAGAGTTTAGATATTGTGATTGAGAAAGGTGGACACACACCTCGCTCCTCTTAAGAGGGGACGCTGACGTTCAGCTTCCCTTCTTGAGAAGGGAACAGCTTGCCTCGCTTTAGCGGGGAAAGGGATGTGTCAGAATTTTGTGAGCATATAAATCAAATGAAAAGAGTATAATTTAGTGCTTGCTAGCACAAGTTATTATTAATTCTTACCAAAGAAAAAAAGTAACGGTCTCCAAATTCTTTCAGCCCACGCAATTTCCGAGTGGGAAGCGTTTTTGTCAACATACCAAATAATATCTTTTCCTAATTCGTAGCCCTTATTTTGCAAAGCGACAATCATTTCATCAGTTCCTGGTTGAAGCCCCGTTTCCAATCCGATTCCACCATTATCAATGTACAACTTAATATCTTTTTTCTTGCTTGTATAATTAGCAACAGTATCAACATAGTCAAGCTGGTCAATTTTAAAAGCAGAAGATAAACATGCAGCTTTAGAAAAAACTTGAGGATAATTCCAGACTAACATAAGAGAAATTAATCCACCTAATGATGCACCACAAACTGCAGTATTTTCTTTGTCAGGTAAAGTTCTGTATTCTTTATCAATGAAGGGCTTTAGGTTATTCACAATAAAATCCATATACGTATAACCTAAATTTGAGTATATGTATTCTTGTTCGCGGTCTGAAGTATTATAGATAGCTACAATGATTATTTCGTTAATAGCTCCGACTTTAATAAGGGAATCAGCCACCTCATCAGCTTGCCAATCATATCCAAATGAAGATGTTGCCGGATCGAAAACATTTTGACCATCGTGCATATAAAATACAGGGTATCGTTTGTAAGTATTTTCATCATAGCTTGGAGGAAGCCAAACTACAATATCACGCGGTTTTAATCCATCTCCTTCAAGCTGCAAATGGTACTTAACTGTTCCGGTTATTTGCCCATGATTTATTCTTTGTTCTCCATCTTTCCATTTTTTTATTCCGATAGTGACCAGAGTATCGCTTAAAACTTTAAGAATGGAATTACCAGGGATAGATCCGTCATCATTCAGTGCTTCTTTTTCCCACGAACCTTTTGTGAATTTATATTCTAGATTCTTTCCGATTTCGAATTTAAAAGATTTTGACCATGTGTAATCTTTGATCTTAATGAGATTAACAGCAGCCGGGTTCCAATTGCCGAGCTGTAAATCACTTCCAACAATAAAAACTGATTCACTGTCATGTACTTCAGTGGAGTTTACAATGAAAGTGATTTCATAAGCATTGCTCTGTGAGAAATTGTTAATAAATAATAGTACAACAAATGAAAGCACAAAAATTTTTTTCATAGTTACGAATTTAATTTAGCTTCTCAAAGTGTTGGTAATCTTTGCTTCTTTTCCAATTTCCGCCCCATTTCCAACCGCGTTTAGTAAATTCTTTCACTAAAAAAGAATTTGCAGTTATAGTTCCACTGACATTGGTGTTGTAAGTGTATCTACCTGAATGAGATTTCTCGCCTTTGATATGAGGATTCTGCTTAGGATTAATGTCAATTGCCCGCCCTAAAGAATGTGCAGATAGCTTTTTTGTTCCTTTAACATAGCGATAATTAAATGATGAAGTGTTGTTATCAGCTACTGAAAGATCATCGGACCATTCGTACTTGTTAATGGGAATAACTTTACTGATAGGAAATTTCTTTTCTTTAATGACTTTAAATATTTCAATAATATCATTTGCTAAATCTTTGTGAATTAATATTTGTCCTCGATGGAGCTTATCATCAAATGAAAAATATTCAACCATAATTAGTTTGAGATTCTTGCGAACAGATGCAGGTATTTTGCTTTTCGAAAAGATTTCCTCAAAGGTAAAATCGCAGTCGCTTATTATTTTTTCATCGTGAAAAAGATTATGTTTTTCTTGTGACATTGATAATGTCGAGATGAATATTAATGAAATGGAAAAGGCAAGTCTTACCATTAAATTTAAATTAAACATCATCCTCGTAATCAATTGATTTTCTTGTATTACTTTGATTAAAAATTTAGACTTCTCTTACAAATTAAATATATTTGCGCATTCAAAAAATAAAGGATAATCATGAAGTACATAGTATTTGTGTTAATCGTTTTAGGTTTCATAGGATGCAGTAAAGATGCCGATGTTGTTAAATTAGCTTCGGGACTAAATTATACAAATGATTCTTTAGGAACAGGAAGAGCAGCGAAACTTGGTGATCTGGTTTCTGTTCATTTCAGAGCTTGGGTAATCAAAGATTCAACGGATATTTATAAAGATTGGTCGAAAGATTCAACAAGACAAGCTACAACTATCGGCAGCTCAATTGATTTTGGACAGCCTGTAAAATTTAAGCTTGGTGATTCAGCATTCATCAAAGGAGTAGACGAGGGAATTGTTGGTATGAAAGTGGGCGGCACCCGAACAATAATTATTCCCTCAAACAAAGCTTACGGTGAAATGGGATTTGGGCCTGTTCCACCTAATTCCAGTTTGAAAGTTGTTATTAATTTGGTTGATGTTAAGGACATCGTTGTTGCAAAATCGTGGGATATTGATTCTACAAAAATTGTTACTTCTAAAAGTGGACTGAAGTATGTTATTCTTCAATCCGGCATGGGAGAAAAAGCAGATTCAGCAGATTTGGTAACAGTTCATTACACTGGATTTCTTACAGATGGAAAAATATTTGATAGTTCGGTAGAAAGAGATGAACCGTTCAAGTTTAGATTAAAGCTTCAGCCTGTAATACCTGGCTGGGAAGAAGGTGTAAAACTTCTTGGAAAAGGAGGAAAAGCAAAATTAATTATTCCACCAGCATTGGGTTATGGAGCCATGCCGGTAGGAAGCATTCCTCCGAATTCAACATTAATTTTTGATGTTGAAGTTCTGAACGTTGAAAAAATGTAGTTGGTGTGTTTAGTTCTTTTATAAGTAAAATTTAATTAACGATAGGGCTTGTTGATAGTAACCGCTTCCGAAAAGATTTAAGTGGTTTAGTACATGGTAGAGTTTGTAAATATTCTCACGGTACTCGTAACCATCCTCTAGTGGATATAATTCGTTATAGCTGTCATAAAATTCTTTTGTGAAGCCGCCAAAAAGTTTTGTCATCGCAAGATCAGCTTCGCGGTTTCCGTAATAAACTGCCGGATCTATCAGACAAGCCCTTCCATTTTCATCTACTAAATAATTTCCTGCCCACAAATCACCATGGAGCAATGATGGCTTTTCTATTTTGCCGCTAAGTATATTCTCAATCTTATTTTCTAATTGGTTAAAACATTTCCTAAAATCTGAATTAACATAGCCATTTTTCTCTGCAAGCTTAAACTGAAAAAGTAATCGCTTGTTAAAGAAGAACTTTGGCCAATCATGTTTCTCTTCTTCATCCGGTAAATTTTTTTGAATGGTAGAACCGATATAATTATTTTCATAAAATCCGAATGATGAACCGAAGTGTTTATGCATATTCGCAAATTCATTTCCAAAATCCCCAAAGAAATTTTTCGATTTAGATTTTCCTTCAATACACTCCATTAAGATAAAATTATCTTTAACTAGTTTTACTGCTGGAACTCTTATCGAATTACTTATCTCGATTTCTTTTAATCCGTTAGCTTCCTTCGTAAACATATCTCTCGGAACATTATCATTTTTCTTTAAGAAATACTTTTCACCTGAGATCGTTTGAATGACTGAGGAGTCACTTATACAACCTCCGGAAATTAAGTTTATAGATTTTAGCTTTGAATTTAAATGCTGCTCAATCGCTTTTTGAATATCATATGTTATCATTATTCTTCAGCTTATTTAATAATCCTTTGCATGAATCTTCCAAAATGTCGAGAACAAGCTCAAAGCCATCTGCTTTAAGATAATAAGGGTCAGGAACCTCGTCATAATCTTTTTGAGATGAGAAATCGGTCATTTTGAAAATTTTATTTCTAAACTCTTTTTTCTTATCTATACTTTTCAGTGTATCAAATATTTCTTTATCCATGGCGATGATTAAATCGAATTTTCGAAAATCTTCTGGTAAGAATGGTCTTGAAGTTCCCACCAAATCGTACCCTCTTTTTATTGCGTGAGCAATCATTCGAGGATCATAATTTTCGCCTTCGTGATAATCAAGCAATCCGGCCGAATCAATCTGAAAGCTTTCATCAAGTTTTTTTTGACTGATATATTTTTTCAGAATTCCTTCGGCTGTGGGGGATCGGCAGATATTACCAAGACAAACAAATAATATTTTTTTCATAATAGCTTTTATTAACTGAATTTCAGTCTAACATTTCTTAGTTTTAATTGTAAGATATTTTAATTTAACGGAAAACAAACATGATAAAAATAGTTATTCCAATTTTATTTACGATATTATTTTTCAATGAAGTTTTAGGACAAGTAAAATATCCAAAGAGAGAATTTAGGGGAGCTTGGATTGCAACGGTTGCAAATATTGACTGGCCTTCTTCAAAATTTTCTTCGAGTGAAGATCAGATTAAAGAATTGAGGGAAATTTTTGACAAACTAAAAGAAACCGGTATAAATGCGGTAATTTTTCAGGTAAGAACAGAGTGTGACGCATTGTACAATTCATCTTTTGAACCCTGGTCTTACTGGTTGACCGGCGAACAGGGTAAGCCGCCAGAACCTTTTTTTGATCCGCTTCAGCTTGCGGTGGATGAAGCTCATAAAAGAGGAATGGAACTTCATGCTTGGTTTAATCCTTATCGTGCTGTAAAAAATGTTGATGACTATAAAGTTTCGGAATTACATGTTTCAAAAGTTCATCCCGAATGGATTTTGACTTTTGACAAATATAAAATGCTCGATCCCGGTATTCCTGAAGTAAAAGAATACATTGCCACCATCATTGAGGAAGTCATAAAAAATTATGATGTGGATGGAATTCACTTTGATGATTACTTCTATCCGTATTCACCAAAAGTTTCGAACGAGGACTCAATCACATTTATCAAATACGGTTCTGGTTTTACAAATGTTGATGATTGGCGAAGGTGGAATATTAATTCGATGGTGGCAAACGTCCAAGAGAAAATCCAACAGATCAAACCTAATATTAAGTTTGGTATAAGTCCGTTTGGTATTGTCGAAAATAAGTTTGCCGGTACAAATGGATTTAATTCTTACTCGATTCTTTATTGCGATCCTTTAACATGGATAAAAGACAAAACTGTGGATTATGTCACTCCGCAAATTTATTGGGAGATTAGTCATAAGTTGGCAGACTATGCAGTACTTCTTCCATGGTGGTCATCAATTGTTGAAGACAGACATCTTTATGTCGGGCATTTCTCAAGTCGTTTTATTTCTGAAAGATACGAAGGAGCAAAATCTGAGATGGGTGATCAACTTAGAATGAGCCGTGAGTATCCCAATGTTGGCGGATCAGTCTTTTTCAGTGCTAAGTCAATTACAAATAATTATTCCGGATTTGCCGACACACTAAGAAATAAATTTTATAAGTATCCCGCTTTAGTTCCATTAATGAATTGGAAAGATAATATTCAACCGTACGCACCGAAATCATTTTCAGTTGAAAAAAGGGAAAGATATTATAAACTTAACTGGAAACAGCCGGATTTAGCTGTTGATGGTGATTCAGCAAAATATTTTGTGATTTATATGGCTTACTCAAATGGTGATGTTGATTTGAATGATCCCAAAAATATTCTAACAATTGTTGATGGTAATGTTACTGAACTAATTCACATTCCCGAATTTGAATATGAAGGACAAATTACTTTTACAATATCATCATTAGATAAAATTCAAAATGAAAGTATTGAAAATCCAATTGTTATTATTGAGTAACCCAAGTTGACCGCTTAAAAATAAAAACCGTCAAAACGGTTATGAAATTATGTTTTTTATATCGTTCTCAGCGGGATTAATCCCGCTGAGAACGGGAAAATTTAATTAATTATGAACCGTTTCAACGGTTTATAACAATAGTCGGTCAACTTAAGTAAGTAAAACACTTTACGTAATAATGAAGAATACAAACCCAGTTCCTAAAGCAAAGTCTTAAAAATCAAAGGAACTGGGTTTGTTTGCCAATTTTCACCATTACCTTGTAAAATGTAAGTGTGAGATTAATATTTCTTTACCAAAAAAATTGTTAACAATTAATTGGACAAAGAAACTCTGTTCTTGTATGTTAAATTAGTCAACTAAAATTTTATTTCTTCTAATTGTGTACTTAACTTATCATTACTCTATGGCACTCAGGTTGCTTAAGTTTGTAAAAAATCTTTGAGGTAAAACATGAAAAAAGCTATTTTATTTTTAATACTA
>DAIMIJ010000077.1:0-5843 GCA_036722835.1 Ignavibacteriaceae bacterium
CGGCAGGTAAATTCAAAATTATAAATTCAAAATTAAAAAGCCTGTCCCGAACTTGTTCCGGGATCGTTACGGAATCAAAATTTAAAACGAAGAGTTTTAATCTCTATGACAAAATTAAAAAAACTACCAGCCAATATCACCTTTTCTATCTTCAGGTTTTATTTGCACTCCATGTTTGTGAAGTTCACATTCTTGAGGCATGTATTTACTGATAACAAGATCGGTGATAACGTTTGGACAATTTGGTCCCGCAATTCTTGTATCACCAAGTTCCATAGTACCGACACAAAAGTTGACAGTTTCGATACCTGATGCCAGCTCAAAATATTTTAAAGGCAATTCCAATTCCTTGTAAACTTTTTCCATAAATTTTGCCCAAATAGGTAAAGCGGCTTTTGCTCCCTGTCCGTACCAGTTAGTGAATTTAATTCTATGGTCATCAAAACCAACCCAAACACCGCCGACAAGCTGAGGAGTAAAACCAACAAACCATGCATCGGCAAAGTCCTGAGTTGTTCCCGTTTTCCCTGCGGCTGGTCGATGAAAATATCTTCTTACTCCTGCACCTGTTCCATAATTCACTACATCCTGCATCATATCAGCCACAACAGCAGCAGTTTGTGGACTTAGTGCTTCTTTATATTCAGGGATGAAATCAGCAATCACTATCCCATTTTTATCTTCAATCCTTACTATAGAAATGGGATTAAAGTGCACGCCACTGTTTGCAAATGTTCCAAATGCAGATGTTAACTCTAAAGGTGTAACCTCAGAAGTTCCTAATGCTATTGATGGATAAGGATTCAGTTCTGATTGAATGCCCATCCTTCGTGCGAATTTAACTACTTGACTTGGAGGAGCAATTCCACCGATAGTTAATCTACCAGCAATTACATTCACTGAATTAGCAAGTCCTTGACGCAAAGTGATGTAACCACTATAGTCTCCATTCGAATTATCAGGGGACCAGCCATTGTAATTAAATTTCTGATTAAGCAACGTATAAGCAGGGTTATATCCATTATCAATTGCAACAGCATAAACTATTGGTTTGAAAGACGATCCGGGTTGTCTTCTAATTCCAGTAACATGGTTTAATCCCCGCCCAAAAATTTGATTTTGACCACCAACCATTGCACGAATTTCACCGTTAGTTGGATCAATTACTACGAAACCTGTTTGGATAGTTGTCTCTACGAGCTTTACAGAGTCAATAAATTTGGGATCATATTTTAATCTGTTATAAACATGAGCTTTATCCTCAGAGGAAAATGCTGCACGATATTGTTCGGAATTCTTTACTGCCTTATCAATCAATGAAGCAAGAAGACTTTGATTTTTCTCCCACTTCCAATTTTTATTAAATAATTCTTGATACTCCTTCAAATGTTCGGCTGCAGCTTGATTTGCAAATTTCTGCATTCTATAATCAATTGTAGTATAGATATTCAAGCCGTCCATATACAAATTGTAACCATACTTATCTGCCATCGCCTCCAACTGTTGACGCAGATATTCCATGCAGTGCGGAGCAATTGAACGAGTACCTCCAATTCTTTCAGAAGTTAAAGTAATCGGCTGTTCCTTTAATTTTTGATATTCGGATTCACTCAGCTTATCATTCCTGACCATATTATACATTACAAGATTTCTTCGCCGAATTGCATTTTCTCTTTTCCTAATAGGATCATAATATTCAGAAGATTTTAACAATGCAACGAACAGTGCAGCTTCAGGCAGCGTTAGTTCCGATGCTCTTTTATCGAAGTAAACTCTCGAAGCAGATTCAATTCCATAGGCGCTTCTTCCAAAGTAAGAAACATTAAGGTATAGTTCTATGATTTCATTTTTAGTATAGGTTCTTTCAATTTGAACCGCAGTTATCCATTCACGGATTTTTCTTACACCAACATCAAAGGAATTTTCATTTCTTCCTTTAAGCTGATAAAGATTTTTTGCAAGCTGCTGCGTGATTGTACTTGCACCTTCTCTTGAAAAAGTAAAAATATTTTTGATCATCGCTTTAACAAATCTTGACATATCCACACCCCAATGATCATAGAATCCCTTGTCTTCAGTTGATATCAAAGCATCGACAAGATATTTGGGGACGTTATCAATATGTGTTTCGATTCGATTTTCAAAATAGAATTGACCGAGAAGTTCACCATCATCCGTAAAGACTTTGCTTGCAAGCTGGGGTTTAGGATTTTCTAATTCCTCAAGAGAAGGCAGTCCGATGATGATGTAAATAATAAAAACAAGAATTACAAAAGTAATTGCACCGAAAATTATTCGTTTTTTCTTTTTATCACCAACATTCTTTTTTGTTCGCTTTGAGACGCTGCTGAAATATGAATTGAAATCAAAATTTGAGAGTTTGTTCTTAGCCATTTTTCTTCAAATCAACTATTTCAAAATTATTTTGATTAAAAACTCCATAACAAGGTCTATCAAGCCATGAACCTAAATTTATATAATATCCTTCCTGATACTTTTGTTGAATTCTCTTATGCAGATGACCGAATATAACATAATCAAAACCTTTATCAATTTGCTTTTTAGCAGCTTCAAATAATCCATCAACTTCACCGTAATCTTTCTTAGAAGTATAGCTTCGGCTGCCTCTGCTTGTTGAACTTGCTAATTTAATTCCTAGATCGGGATGAATAAACGAATAAAGTTTTTGTAATCCTTTATTCCTCAGAACCTTTTTTAGAACGAGATATCCAAAATCATTCTTAACTAAACCATCTCCGTGCCCGATAAAAAATTTCTTGTCATTTAAAGTCACTTCAATCGGGCTTTCATAAAGCGCAGCTCCAATTTCATCTACAAAAAAATTGCGATGCATAAAATCGTGGTTGCCAATAAAATAGTGAATCTTAATCCCCTTCTCAGTTAAATCTTGAAGCGCTGTTAATGTCCTAAAAAAACCTTTTTGATAAACACGTTTGTATTCGAACCAGAAATCAAAAAGATCTCCAACGATGAACATCTCTTTACAATTTATGGCAGTTGAATTCAAGAACTCGACGAGAAGTCTTTCTTTTTTATTCTCGGTTTCCTTGGATTGTAAACCTAAATGAATATCAGAAATAAATAGATAAGTATCTTCCACGATTTAAAACGATTATTTAATTAAAATTAGCTAAAGGAATTCGGAAAATAAAAGTCATTTCTAATCTTCGTAGTTGTTTCTGTCCTTAATATTTGCAAGCAGCCAGCTGTTTGGATCGAGAACCAATTGGTTTGGTTGTTCATCAACAAGAATTTCAATTGTCGTTTCTTTCTCATTGATGTAAAAAATTTTTGAAGAACTTTTACCATTATCATATTCAAGCTTAACCTCTAACTTAAATTCAAATGTAGAATAATTTTCCTGACTTTGTGTTAAGCTTAAGATAATTAAGTTCTTACCATCCGATTCCTTTTTAATGATCCATTTGTAATCTAGCTGAATATTTTCCTTCCCTGTAAAAACCCATTGATCAAAAAATTTAGTCAAATCTCTTTTGCTGAGATTTTCGCAAACATGTATAAAATCATTCGTGGCAGCACTCTTATATTTGAACTTTTCAAAATATGTTCGTAGAATTTCAAAGAATATTGAATCACCAACTTCCCAGCGCAGCATGTGCAAAACCCATGCACCTTTATCATAAACCGTTGGACTAAAAAGATTTTCCCCCGGGTCATAAAGCATATTAGAAAATTCATCGGAGAATTTATTCAACATAGTAGATTGCAACGCATCTTTGCCGGATTTTGATTCAGCGTAAAGGGCTTCACTGTATGTTGCAAATCCTTCATTAAGCCAAATATCTTTCCATGTTGCGGGACCAACTGCGTTCCCCCACCAATGATGCGCAAGCTCGTGAACATAAACATCTTCAAAAAAATTTTTGCCGCCAACAAAGTTACTTCCTATTCCGGTAATCGTTTGATGTTCCATTGCACCCATTTGCCAAAGAAATTCCGCAATTCCATATTTCTCTTTTATGAAAGGATATTCACCAAAAGTTTTGGAAAAGAATGCAATCATCTTAGGTGTATCTTTAAAATCAATTTTCGCTTCATCTAATTGATTTGGAAAAGCATAGTATTGAATAGGCATAGTATCACCATCAGCAGAAATATATTTGTCTTCAAACTCAACATATTTTGATGAATAAAGACAAATAAGATATGTTGAAATTGGATAGTAAGTTTTCCAATGATAAGTCATTCTATCACGATTTAATTCTTTGCTCACTAAAAAACCATTTGATATTGAGGTTTGAGATGAATCATTTGTGATTTTAATATCGAGAAGTACTTTATCGGAAGGAATATCGTTGCACGGAAACCAGGTAGATGCATAGGATGGTTCGCTCAAATTGTAAACAGCAGACCTTCCATCTATTTCACCAAAAACAAATGCCGATAAGCCGGCGAGTTTAGGTGTGCCTTCATAAACTACTTTTAATTTGAACGTATCCATCCTCACATCATCGAGAAACACTGAAAGTTTTGTTCCCTCATTTTCAAACTTCGCTGATAAATTATTTAGTGTTAGTTCTTTTATTTTCAGGTTGTTGTAAAAGTTCAAATCAATTCTATCAAGTTCTGGCTCCATAGTCACTCCCGTGATTTCAGCAATTCCTTTAAGCATCTTTTCTTTGGGATAAAGATCAAGCTCTAAATCATAATGCAAAATATCAATTTTATATTGATTGGATGATACATAATCATTGTTAAGGTTTAAGACAGGTCCGTCCGCAAACATTCTTTTTATTGATAAAGATGCTTCCTGACTTGTCTTTAAGCTTGTTTTCAACGGAGAAATACCTGTTATCCAGCCAATAGACATGAATAATGAAAACAGAGTGATGCCGAGAACTTTTTCTTTTATGATCATAATTTTTTTTAATCCCATACCAATTTAACAACTTATCAAATTGCCAATCAAATCATAATTCTATATATTTCTATAGAAATAAAGATGAGATTATGACATTCCCAGGTTCATCCATACTAAGAGATACAATTACAATGCTTCTAGCTGGAGGTCAGGGAGAAAGACTATATCCACTAACAGCATTCAGAGGTAAACCGGCAGTTCCATTTGGCGGTAAGTATCGAATAATAGATTTCGCACTTTCCAATTGTCTCAACTCGGGGCTAAGAAAAGTCTATGTTCTCGTACAGTACAAATCTGATTCTCTCAACCAGCACATATTTGAAGCATGGAGTATTTTTAATCCCGAACTCGGAGAATTTATTTATTCAGTTCCTCCTCAACGAAAGATGAATAATGATTGGTACCTTGGAAATGCAAACGCTGTTTATCAGAACATGAATTTATTTTCTGATAATAAAAAATTTAAGTGGGTATTAATTTTAAGCGGTGATCACATCTACAAGATGGATTATCTCAAGATGCTTCAATATCATGTTGATAAAAAAGCGGATCTATCAATTGCATGCATTGAAGTTCCAAGAGAAGAAGCAACCAGATTTGGGATTGTTTCTGTTGACGATAATTATACTATAAATTCTTTTGTTGAGAAACCAACTACTCCTCCTGAAATTCCCGGTCAACCTGGATTCTCTTTTGTTAACATGGGAATTTATGTATTCAATGCAAATGTTTTAAGAGATGTTCTCGTAGAGATGGAATCCAAAAATCTTAAGGCACATGATTTTGGAAAAGATGTTCTTCCTTATATGGTCGAATCTAAAATGAATGTATTAGCTTATAAATTTTATGATGAGAATAAAAAGCAAAAACCTTACTGGAAAGATATCGGAACAATTGATAGCTATTACGAGGCAAGTATGGATTTAATAAGCGTTATTCC
>DAIMIJ010000077.1:5943-9462 GCA_036722835.1 Ignavibacteriaceae bacterium
TTCCGGAAGGATACGAAATTGGTTTTGATCTTGAAGGTGACAAGAAAAAATTCACTGTAACCGAAAGCGGGATTGTTGTAGTAGCCAAAAATCAAGTTCTTCCTGAAAAATAGACTTTTCGTTTTCTGATTCCGTTTCTTAAATTAGTCTTGCCTTAAGAAAGGTATATCATCTTTCTATCATATTGAATAATATCAAATTATCAAACATGAATTCTGTTTTAGAAACTAAGATAAAAAATCTTCCAAATAATCCGGGTGTTTATCAATTTAAAAATGATAAAGGAAAAGTTATTTATGTTGGCAAGGCAATCAATCTAAAAAACCGCGTTCGATCTTATTTCCTCGCGGGAAATCAATCAGCTAAAACCGTCGCACTTGTAAGCAAGACTCATGATTTAGAATTAATTGCGACGGATAATGAAATCGAAGCCCTTGTCTTGGAAAATAATTTAATCAAAGAACTTAAACCGAGATATAATGTTAATCTTAGAGATGACAAATCATATCCTTTCATAAAAGTAACAGACGAACCATTTCCACGAATTTATCCAACCAGAAGATTAGTAAGAGACGGTTCAAAATATTTTGGTCCGTACACAAGCGTCCAAAGCATGAAAGCTTCTTTGAGAATGATAAACCAATTATTCAAAATTCGAAGTTGTAAATTAATTATCAATCAGGAAGCCATTGACAAGAAAAAGTTTAAAGTGTGTCTTGATTATCACATTAAAAAGTGTGATGGACCATGCGAAGGTTTGATTTCAGAAAAAGATTACGGCGACATGGTTGGTGAGGTGGTAAAAGCTCTTAAAGGAAAAACTGATGATTTGATTGATGATTTAAATGTTAAAATGAAACATCTCGTTGATACACTTGAATTCGAAAAAGCCGCAGAATTGCGTGACAGATTGGAACAGTTAAAAATTATTTCATCAAAACAAAAAATTGTCAGTGATGATTTTGAAGACAGGGATATTATTTCTCTTGCTTATGAAGCTAAAGATTCAGCTTGCTCAGTTTTCAATATTAGAAATGGAAAACTAGTTGGGAAAAAACAATTACACTTGTCCATCGAAGAAGGTGAAGAATTAGATAACATCTATTCGGCAGCCATAAAATTTTACTACACAGATTTTGTAGATATTCCTAAAGAAATTGTTGTGGAAGTGGAACCGTTAGACACAGAGATTTTAGCGGAATGGTTATCTCTCAAAGCAAATAGAAAAGTTAAGTTGATCATTCCTCAAAGGGGAAATCTAAAATCGTTAGTTAAAATGTGCTTGGAGAATGCTCGCTTACAACTGAAGGAAATTCAAATTCAAAAAATGAAAAACTTAGGACAAGTTTCGTATTCAGTTGCTGCGCTCCAAAGAGATTTGAGATTGCCGAATCTTCCCAGAAAAATTGAGTGCTTCGATATTTCAAATTTGCAGGGAACGGATACGGTCGCAAGTTTAGTTGTTTTTGAAGATGGCAAACCGAAAAAAAGTCTTTACAGAAAATATATTATTAAAGATGTTTCGGGTCCCGATGATTTTTTAAGTATGCAGGAAGTAATTCGAAGAAGATTTACTAAAGTTGCAAATGGTGAAGATAAGCTTCCGGATTTGATAATGGTTGATGGCGGTAAAGGTCAGCTCTCAAGTGCAATCGAAATTTTAAAGGAACTTGAAATTAAAAACTTTAGCATTATTGGATTAGCAAAACGTTTGGAAGAAGTATTTTTACCCGGTCAATCCGAACCTGCATCTATTTCTAAAACATCTTCAGGATTAAAACTGCTCCAAAAAATTCGTGATGAAGCACATAGATTTGCCATCACTTTTCATAGACATAGGCGATCAAAGAGAACGATAAAAACAGAATTAAGTGATATCAAGGGAATTAGTGCGTCCACTGCTCAAAAATTATTGCAGGAATTTGGAAGCATCTCGGGATTAAAAAGCGCTGATGAGGAGAAAATAAAATCTCTGGTAGGTCAGAAAAAAACTGAATTGATCAAAAAATATTTTGAGGAGAATCTATCTTAGAATGATCAGCAATATTTATCAATTTAATTATCATATTATTTCCCATTTAAAAATTCTAGTAACTCAATTTTACCGCTTGTTCTTGTAAACCGTTGAAACGGTTCATAGTTCTTAAATTTTTCCCATTCTCAACGGGATTAATCCCGTTGAGAACGAAATATAAAGCATAGGTCAATAACCGTTTTACCTGTACGCCTATAATGTAAGAATTTTTATTTCTAGACGGTCAACTGTAACTAATACATAAATCAAAAATAATTGTTATTTTTTCTTACGATCATTTTAACTTAAAAGATATGAAGCAAATCTATTTAATAATTCTTGTATCGGCACTTATCTTAGCTGGTTGTTCCGAGAGCAAAATAGTTGAATCCAAAATATTAAGAGGCAACGCACTTCAAGCATTGGTTGTAAGTGCCGTAAATGGAGATAAGAAAGCTAATGATTCCCTATCCGGTTTAGTTGATCTTGATATGGCAGAAACTAATCTCTATAATTCTTTAAAAGTAGACAGCTTTTATCTTGAGAGTATAAAATATTTTTCGGTCTTGATTGAGTACCCGAACCCGGTTTACAATCGCTTAGCAATTTATGATTCGGCAGCAAATTGTTATTTGATTGATAAATCTCTAAACGGCAAATTATCTTTTGAACTTTTGGAATTACAAGATTTAAAACTTCTTGAAGTGGTTGAGCGATTTATTTCAAAAGATACCTTGATGCTTACAAGATTATCTCTTTACAGAAAAATAGATAACTCCATAAATTTGGTTTATAGAAGTTTTGCAGAATTAAAAACGCTAAAAAATCATTTCTATCAAACCATTCAATTCATTTCTCAGGATACCATTAAAACACAAATTTTTGTTCCGAAAAAATATAAATTGAATATGGAAAAAGATATCTTTGTTTTTAATCTTTTAGATCAGGCTTATCGCAGTAATCAATCATTGTTCGATAGTTTAGTTTACCGGGAAATAGCTGACTTTAATTTTGAACTTCAAAAGCTGCAGATTCAATAAAGATGCGAAATGAATTTTCATTTCATTTAATTCACATTTCTTATGTATAAAGTTCTTGTTTTTTTGAAAAAGACTAACGAAGAGAAAGTAATAGATCACTTTAAGGATTTCTTAGCAAAATATTTTTCTGATTTAACAGGAAAAGAATTAACTATCGGTAAAGTCGAAAGTAATCCGCTTTTAGAAGTTAAATATTCGCTCTTTTTTGAAATTGAGATTGAATCAAAAGAAAAATGGGAAAAGCTGATTGGCACCGAGGCAGGAAAAAATTTGTATCAAGATTTAATTGAATTTCACAAGTACATTACAATAATTTTTATCAACTATGAACATTTACCTAATTAGGCATGGGGATGCTGAAAAAGCATCTGCTCTAAAAAAAGATTTTGACAGAACGCTGACACCGGAAGGTGAAAAAAAAATTAAAATCGCTGCTGAGGGATGGAAGCTTTTGATTCCTCAATT
>DAIMIJ010000078.1:0-9393 GCA_036722835.1 Ignavibacteriaceae bacterium
TCAAAAATAAAAAGTTAGGAATAGCTACAAATCATACAGCAGTTTTATCTAATGGCGTTCATTTAGTTGATACACTTCACTCATTAAAGAAAACAGAAATTATTGTGCTATTCGGACCTGAACATGGAATTCGAGGGGATAATCCTGCCGGAAAAACTATAACTCATGGAATTGATCCGAAAACCGGGATTCATGTTTACTCACTTTATGGTAAAGATAAAAAACCAACTCAAGAAATGCTTAAAGATGTTGATGTTTTAATTTTTGATATTCAAGATGTGGGAGCAAGATTCTATACATATATCTCAACATTATTTTACATAGTTCTAGCTGCGGCTGAAAATAATATTCCGTTAATTGTACTAGATAGACCAAATCCGATAAATGGAATTTACGTTGATGGTCCACTTAGAAAGCGAGAATTAAATTCCTTTGTGGGAATTTCACCAATTCCAATTGCTCACGGAATGACAATCGGTGAACTCGCAAAGTATTTTATCGGGGAGAAATTAATTGGTGATAAACTCAATGTTGATCTTACAATTATTAAAATGAAGAACTGGGATCGAAATTTATTTTATGACAGTTTTCAATCATCTTGGATTAAACCATCCCCAAATATTCCTTCTCTCGATGCTGCAATAGTTTATCCTGGCACTTGCTTGATCGAAGGAACCAACATTTCTGAAGGCAGAGGCACAGATGATCCATTCCTTACGATAGGGGCACCATTTGTAAATTCAAATGAATTAGCTAAAGAGTTAGGAAAGCAAAATTTTAATGGAGTCACTTTCGAACTGATTACCTTCAAACCAATTGAAATTCCAGGAGTCGTGAGCAATCCGAAATACAAAAATGAAATGTGTAATGGCATAAGAATCAAAATAACTGACCGTGCTAAGTTTGAATCTGTTAAATTTGGAATTAAATTGATTGCATCGCTTTATAAATTATATCCGAACGAATTTAAGTTTAGAGATGATTCTTTTGATAGATTGGCTGGAGATAAATCAGTACGACAAAAAATCATCGAAGGAATTTCAGGGGAAGAGATTATTAAATCTTATCAAAACGAGCTAAATGGCTTTAAAGAAATACGCAAAAAATATTTATTGTACTAAAAGGAAAAACAAATGAAACACTTATTGATTTTACTGTCATTCACTTTAATTATTGCCGGCTGTAAAAAGGAAGCTGATAAACCTGTTGATACCAAAGACCTTTATGCAACCGATACAACTGAAATAAAAGCAGTTCCGCTTGAAAATCAGAACGAGCTATTTTATATAAACTATAAATTGGAAAAAGGCAAAGAGTACAATTACAGATTGACGAACATCGCCGAAAATTCTCAAACTGTGAATGCTAATGACACACTTCTGACACAAAAAGTTAAACAAACTCTAACTTACTTGATCAAGCTGAAGGTTCTTGATATTGATGTTGATAGTATCTACGAGGTAGCATTTAATATTACATCCGTAAAGCTGGAAGCAGATGCAAACGGTCAAAAATTTTACTATGAATCGAGCACTTCCAAGGACTCTATGGATCGGATGAGATATTCTGAATATGTCTCCGTTCTAAATAATCCATTCAATGTACGTGTTAGCAAAATCGGAGAGGTAGTTGAAATTTATAAAGCTGATAGAATTATAAATGAATTTGTAAAATTAAAAGGTGTAGCAGATTCAATAAGCGCTGCCGAAAAAGATTATCTAAAAAAAGATATGATTGAACGAGCACTCAAACCATTGGTTGTCCAAGTGTTCCGTCAACTGCCTGATAAAATAATGTCTAAGGATTCTCTCTGGACAAATCCGCAGGAACCAACAAAGCTTATGGTTTTTCAAGTGCAGAACACGAGTACTTATAAAGTTAAGAGTCTTGAGTTGTTCAACAATGATAAGATTGCTGTAATAGATGCCGGGCTTAAAACAAATATTTCAGGTAATAACAAAGTTACTGAACGCGGGGCAACTTATGTTTTTAACAAGCCAGTAACATTCGCCGAAGGAAAAATTTATTTTAATTTGACTAAGGGATGTATTCAAAAATCTAAAACGAATAGTAGAATTCAAATTTCGTATTCGATGGAAGTACCGACTCCAAAGGGTCTTGAGAAAGGTAAAAAATCTGAGAACGTAGTTAATACAAATATTTTGGAACTGCTGTAATCATACAAAACCTCCGAGGTTTTTGATTCGCTATTAGCTTCCCAAACCTCGGAGGTTTCGGTAAAATTTATTGAAGGATAATATGCCCAAGCTTATCTCTTTTAGTTTTAAGATAGCGCTCATTATTTTTATTTGCAGGCATTTCGATTGGTACACGCTCAACAATTTCAAGTCCATAACCCTTTAGTCCAATAACTTTTTTAGGATTATTCGTGAGCAAGCGAATTTTTCTGACTCCAAGATCAAGCAGTATCTGAGCACCAATTCCGTAGTCCCTAAGATCAGGTTTGAAGCCAAGAGCTTCATTAGCTTCTACGGTATCTTTGCCTTCATCCTGGAGTTTGTAAGCTAATATTTTATTTTCGAGTCCGATTCCCCTTCCCTCCTGCCTCATGTAAACAAGAACACCGATTCCCGCATTTTCAATCTGATCAAGAGCAGAATTTAGCTGGTCATGACAGTCACACCGCAAGGAATTGAAAACATCTCCGGTTAAACATTCCGAGTGCATCCTAACGAGTATTGGTAATGTTGGATTAATTTTACCTTTAACTAAGGCAATTTGCTTTTTTTGATCGAGTAAATTTTTGTAAAGATAAAGATGAAACTCTCCATGTTTTGTCGGAAAATTAATGTCGGTTATTTTTTCAACTAATCTTTCTTTTGTGATACGGTATGTGATAATATCTTTTACAGTAACGATTTTGAGATTAAACTTTTTTGCAATTTTTATCAGGTCAGGAACACGCGCCATTTCGCCATTATCTTTTAAGATTTCACAAAGAACACCACCTGGAGTCATTTTTGCCAGCTTACACAGATCAACTGCTGCTTCAGTGTGACCTGCTCTTCTTAAAACACCTTCTTCAAAAGCTTTGAGCGGAAATATATGCCCTGGACGTGCAAAGTCAGAGGATGTAGAAGTCGGATCAATTAATTTTTTGATTGTCAACGCCCTGTCAGCAACAGAGATTCCTGTTGTGGTACCTTCAATTGAATCAACCGTAACAGTAAATTGAGTTCCGTGAAGTGCAGAATTTTTATCAACCATTAGAGGAAGTCCAAGCTCATCTAATCTTTTACTGTTCAGAGCAACACATAACATTCCTTTACCGTGCGTGACCATAAAGTTCACAATATCGGGAGTTATATATTCAGCGGCACAGACGAAATCGCCTTCGTTTTCACGCTCTTCATCATCTACAATGATGATTACTCTGCCTTCTTTTATTTCTTGAACCGCTTCTTCAACTGTACAAAACATAACAAGCTGCCTGAATGAATGACTGATTGAATTATAAAAATAAATTTAGATTTAGTTAGCTTCCTTCTTTTGAGGAAATTACACTTGCAATTGCTGATTTTTCAAACTTCATTTTGATATTATCACCAACTTGCAAAAGAACTGTCTTTTCATCAAGACCGGCAATAGTACCATGCAAACCGCCGCTTGTAACAACTTTATCGCCCTTCTGCATGTTAGAAAGCATTTTTTCTCTTTGCTTAGCTCTTTTTTGTTGCGGTCTTATTATCATGAAATAAAAAATTAAAAAGATAGCACCAAACATTATTAATGTGCTGATAAGATTTGCACTTCCACCACCTTGCGGTGCCATAGCTATTAAATGTTCCAATTAGTCCTCCGTGTTATTATTTAAATTTACAGATAGTTTATTAATTATTTCCGATTTCCATTCAGAAAAATTTCCGTTTATAATTTGTGCTCTTGCCGTTCGCATCAGATTAAGATAAAAGAATAAATTGTGAATGCTTGCAAGTTCAAGAGCAAGAATTTCCTTTGCAATAAAAAGGTGTCTAATATAAGCACGAGAATAATTTTTACAAGTGTAACATTCACAGCTATCATCAACAGGATTAAAATCATCTTTGTATCGTGCATTGCGCATCGAAAGAATTCCGTTATAAGTAAACAAATAAGCATTTCTTGCATTTCTTGTCGGCATAACACAATCAAACATATCAATTCCTCTTTCAATTGCCTCAAGAAGATTTTCAGGCCGACCAACTCCCATTAAATATCTTGGTTTATAAACAGGCATAAAGTCGGTGGTAAAATCAACCATTTCGTACATTGTTTCAACAGGTTCACCAACAGCTAAGCCGCCTATTGCATATCCGTTAAAATTTAAATAGATAATTTCATTAGCCGAGCGTTCTCTCAAATCTTTGTAAGTGCTTCCTTGAATTATTCCAAAAAGATTTTGATCATAACCATATTTTGGCTTTGAATTTTCGAAAGTGTTCTTAGCTCTGGCGGCCCAATCTGAAGTAAGGTTGACAGATTTTTGAGCATACTCGTATTCACATGGAAAAGGAGTACACTCATCAAGAACCATCATGATATCAGAACCAATGCTTCGCTGAATCTCAATCACATTTTGCGGATTAAAAAAATGTTTAGAGCCATCAAGGTGAGATCTAAACTCCACTCCATCATTTTTGAGATGTCTTAAATCCGCAAGCGAAAATATTTGAAATCCTCCGCTGTCAGTTAGGATTGTTCTATCCCAATTCATAAGCTTATGCAAGCCTCCGGCTTTTTCAAGAACTTCTGTTCCGGGTCTTAAGTAAAGATGATAAGTATTTGAAAGAACAATTTGAGCGTTAAGATGATTTTTTAAGTAATCTTGATTAACAGCTTTCACAGTTCCTTGAGTTCCAACCGGCATGAAAACCGGAGTTTCAACTACTCCGTGTTCTGTTCTAAATAATCCTGCCCTTGCCTTCGTAATTTTATCTTTTGCTGAAATCTCAAAGCTTAACAATAAATCAGATCTTCCGTATAATTTTCTCAAAAAAATTATACAAAATTACTTCAAATATTCTCAACTGCCAATTCGTAATTTCTAATTTATTATTTATGATTTATGAAGAAGTATGTCAGAAAGAAATCTATCTATGTTTTGGTCAGTAGGTATTCGACAAGATTCTCTTTTACCAAACCATTTGTAACGGTTTCGTGCGATAAAATCATAGGTTATATCCCGGATTGGTGCGGGAATGATTGACAAAATATAAATCACTTTCCAAAACCCATCGAGATTTTTTGCGATCTGTAATGCGGCTGAAGATTTAGTGAATATCTTTTCATTCATTATCAAAATGATAGTATCAATTTTCATTGGATCGATATTTTTTTCCTTTAGGATATTTTGTGCAAGATTAGATTGCAATGAAGCAAACTTGAAATATTTTTTCTTATCATGATCAATGATAAGGTTTACCCAGAAATTGCAAAAGTTGCATATACCATCAAAAAGAATGAGTTGCGAATCCATGTGAATGAAATACTATTCCTGGTCAGATTCAACGACGAGCTTGACCATCTCAATATTTTTATTTGATGCTCTTGCGATTAGAAAATTAAAATGATCAATTTTAACATTCTCACCCTGAATTGGAATGCGTCCTAAAGAAGTGATAATGAATCCCGCGACAGTTTCATAATCGCCTGTCGGCAATTTTAGATTATATTTTTCATTAATAAAATCAACTTCAACTTTGCCGCTTATAAGATAAGTATTATCAGCTATCTTTCTGCAAATATCTTCCTCAACGTCGTACTCATCTCTAATTTCACCAAATAGCTCCTCGATAATATCTTCCATAGTGACTAAACCTGCGGTTCCACCGAACTCATCAACAACAGCAGCAATGGAAATTTGATTTGCTAAAAATTCATTAAGCATCTCAAAACTTTTCTTCGTTTCCGGAACGAATAAGATTTTTCTTGTTATTGCCTGAACATTTTCCGGAGCATTAAAGATATCATATGAATAAATAACACCTTTAATGTTGTCAACACTTTCCTCATAAACAGGTAATTTTGAATAGCCAGAATCAATAATAATTGAAAGTGCTTCATCAATAGTCTGGTTGATCTCTACCCCAACAATTTCCGTACGGGGACTCATTGCTTCATAAACTCTCTGATCACCAAGATTCAATACTTTACTGATGATATCGCTTTCTTTTCTGTCAACAATTCCGGCTTCATGACTTTCTTTTACCAATGAATCTATCGTCTCGCGGTTAAATAAACTGGTGATTCCAAAATCATTTAACGGAGTCTGCTTGGTTAAAATTGATGACATCCATGAAATAAATTTTACAAACGGATATAAAATGAACGAAACAGCTCGGAGAGGAATTGAGGATAACAAGTTGAAACGGTCTGCAAACTCACGAGCTAAATATTTTGGGATGAGTTCACCTATAAATAAAAGTACTACAGTGGATAAGATTAAAATTGTAAATTCATCTAGATTAAAAATGGTTGAAAGCAAAACCGCACTTAAGGATGCAAAAGCGATGTTGGAAACATTATTTCCGATGAGCATTGTTGAAAAAAAATTCTGTGGATGCTGACTGAAATACAATGCGTTTTGAGCCGCAAAATTTTTCTTCCTGGCTTTAATCTCCAGCTTAATTTTATTCGAAAGAATGAACGCTATTTCTGATGCAGAGAAAAAGGCGCTCAATGCCAAAAGAATAATCAATATTAAAAGATCGTTGATCAATTAGCAAACCTTTTCAACTTTAATGTATTGCACAGATAATTTTAAGCTGTCACTTTCTAGTTGATGCGCACAATCTATTCCGATAAACCAAATTACAATTAACAAATTGAACGATAAAGAAAAATTATTCATAAGATATTTATCTATAAATAATAACCACCACAGTTAAAATGTAAAGCAGCACGTTGATTATCATCGAAAGATCGGATAACAAAAGTTCCGAAGTGTTTTCTCCTTTCTTACCGATGTAAACGAGGTACATATATCTGAAAATTCCAAAAACAACAAATGGTGTAGTGTAAATCAACTGTTCAGTTTTAAAGATTGTCACGGTTCTTTGTGAGACAGTATAAAGTGCATAACAAATAATAACTCCAGCAGAGGTTACTGTTGACATCTGATCTATAAAATCAGTGGAATAGTGAACTAAAACTTTGCGAGTTGAAGCTTTATCTTCAGTTACATGTTTAAGCTCGGAGCGTCTTTTCATTACAGCTAAGAAAAGTGAAATGAACATTGTTGTCAGCATTAACCAGCTTGATATTTCAACATTGATAATGAATGCACCGCCTAAGATTCGTAAAATGAAACCGGCGGCAATTGTAAACACATCAAGTATAACAATGTTTTTTAATCCCGCTGAATATAAAACGGTTATTGCAAAATAGGAGAGTACAGTGATACCAAAGTATACATTGGTAAAAGGAAGTAATGAAAATGAAATAACCGCTAGAATTGTAGCGGAAGCAACTGCCTTACTTTTTGAAATTAGTCCGGCGGGTATCGGTCTAAACTTTTTTACAGGATGAACTTTATCTTCATTTATATCAATCAAATCATTAATTATGTAAATGCTGCTGGAGGCAAATGAAAAGATGAGGAATCCGAGAAGAGACAGCATAACATAATTCTGTTCGAATAAGTTTTGAGAGAACACAAGCGGAACAAAAACGAAAAAGTTTTTTATCCATTGAGGAATTCGAAGCAGATTGAAATAAACCTTAAGCATCAGAATACCGCTGACTCTTCATAAACACCAAAAACTTTTTTTAGCTCATCAGTCATTTCTCCAAGTGTTACGTAATTTAATGCTGCATCAACAAATACAGGCATAAGGTTTCTGTTTTCAACTGCTGCTAATCTTATTGCTTCTAAACTTTTTTCAACAGCTTTTTGATTTCGCTTAGATCTTAATGCAATTAATCTTTCTCTCTGCATTTTTTCAACTTCGGGCGAAATTGTGAGAATAGGAATATCAATCTTTTCATTTTCTTCCACGAACTCATTCACTCCAACAATAAATTTTTCTTTCTGTTCGACTTCCCTTTGATAACGATATGCCGCATCGGCAATTTCTTTTTGGAAATAACCAGATTCAATAGCCGGAATGACACCTCCAAAAGCATTTATCTGATCAAATATTTCATTAGCGCCCTTTTCCATTTTATCTGTTAAAGCTTCAACAAAATAACTTCCACCGAGGGGATCAACAGTATTTATAACACCGGTTTCATATGCAATTATCTGCTGGGTGCGTAAAGCAATCTTTACAGCTTTTTCACTTGGAAGAGCGAGAGATTCATCCATAGAATTTGTATGCAACGATTGAGTGCCGCCTAAAACTCCGGCTAATGCTTGGAATGCAGTACGTACAATGTTGTTCTCAGGTTGCTGAGCAGTAAGTGTGCATCCTGCAGTTTGTGTATGAAATCTCAACCACCATGAACGTGGATTTTTTGCTTCGTATCTTTCTTTCATTCTCTTAGCATAAATTTTTCGGGCTGCTCTGAACTTGGCAATCTCTTCAAAAAAATCGAGATGTGAATTGAAGAAAAAAGAAATTCGAGGTGCAAACTTATCTACATCCATTCCGCGTTCGATGCAAGCTTCAATGTAAGCAAAGCCATCAGCTAACGTGTAAGCAAGCTCCTGCACTGAAGTTGAACCGGCTTCGCGAATATGATATCCGCTAACAGAAACAGGGTTCCATTGAAGAACATCTTTAGCACAAAATTCAATCATATCAACAATAATTCGCATTGAAGGATGAGGAGGATAAATATATTCCTTCTGAGCAATGTATTCTTTAAGTATATCGTTCTGTAATGTTCCTCTAAGATTTTTATACTCTACATTCTGCTTTTTTGCAACTGCAAGATAAAAAGCAAATATCATTGCAGCAGGTGAATTAATTGTCATTGAGGTAGAGACTTTATCGAGAGGAATTTTATCGAAAAGAATTTCCATATCTTCTAAAGATGAAATTGAAACGCCGCAAATTCCAACTTCACCTTCACTCATAGGAGAATCAGAATCCCAACCCATCAGTGTAGGCAAATCGAACGCTACAGATAAACCGGTTTGACCATGATTTAACAGATAATGAAATCGTTTGTTTGTATCTTCAGGCGAACCAAATCCGGCGAATTGCCTCATTGTCCAGATCTTACCTCGATAACCATTAACATGAATTCCACGAGTGAAAGGATACTCACCAGGAAAACCAATTTCACTTAAGTAATTAATATTTTCAATATCATCAGGTCCATAAAACAACTCAATCGGTTCACCACTCACAGTCGTAAACTTCATACCAGAGGTTTTTGTAACCCCAGCTTTTTTCTGGTATGAGTTTCTTCTTTTCTTGTAGTTTGAATCCATTCTTAATCCTTTTT
>DAIMIJ010000079.1:0-9309 GCA_036722835.1 Ignavibacteriaceae bacterium
GATCATAAGAAATTCATTTGACCAGAGAGAATATTCTTTTGTATCAATTTTTTCCTTTGAGGATTTATTATTTAGATCGCTCAAAAGATTAAATAGTGATTTATATTGATCCGGATCAAAATATTTTCCGCCGGAAACATTGGCAAGAGTGTTTAAGAATTCATAATCCATTCCGGGATTCATCATTTCAATATCAATTTCACCTATGTTAAATAAGCCGTAATCATTTCCAAGTAATTTGTTATTCAATTTAGCTTCGCCAACGAAAGAATAATTGCCTGGTTTATTTGCCTGAAGCACTCCTTCATACAAGCCATTTCCTAAAGAATTAAGATTCAACTCAAACTTATCTTTGTCATTTTTAACTTTCACTTTTACTTCGGCATCTGAAACAGGGTTGAATGCGTCATCATAAACTTGTGCTGTGAATTCCACTTCCTCACCCAATGAAAATAGTTTCTTCACAGTCTTAATCTGAACACGCTTTTTATCATCGGGACTATTAAGCCACCTTATGCTATTGAGAATAAATTTATCAAAAACATCTTGATCTTTAAGAGCGGTTTGCAGTTTCCATTTCCAAATATCTTTTGCCAGCACAGCAATAGATCGTTTGTTTCCCAATCTTCTTGAAAGAAGTAATGGTTTATTAGTTGGAATGTTGTTCATTTTGACTTTGGCAACAATTTCACTTTCCGGTTTTGGTATGAAGTCCGAAAATGGCTGATAAACCGGCGGCAGATTATTCCAAGCTGCAACCGGATCAGAACTCTTGTTTTGCAATAATGGATTCTTTGATTGATCAGATGAAACGTTTGGCTGAACTTCTAAAAAATTATTTCCGACATTATTCGGAACGAATGGTAAATCCTTTTTAATCTGATTTAGTTTAGTAAAATCTGTGCTGCCCGATAAAACAAAAAAGTATGGAATGTTTTTTTCTGAAATTAAGGAAGCAGTTTTATTTAATAATTCAGGAGAAGTTTCTTTTGAGGGAAATCCAATCAGCACCAGAACATCGGCGCTATCTAAAAGTTTCTCGCGATTATTTTTCTCAAGATATTTATTAAAGCCAATTTGTGTTATCGAATTGACAGAAAGATTGTTATCCGTGAGGAGAGTATTTTTAATAAACGATAAATCGGATGACGGACTTCCTGCTAAAAGCAATACTTTAACTTTATTACTCAGCACACTTATATAAAATACTTTTCTGTTGTTTGCTTTTGAGTATTCGCCTTCAATACCTGATAATGAAAGTGCTAACTTTTTTTCTCCGCTGGTTTTGGGAGTATAACTTAGTTGAATGGTTTGAATGCCATCAGAACTTAGTGTAATATTTTGTTGATGGAGCAGAAGATCATGTTCATAAAAAGATAAATCGATTGTTCTATTTGCAAAACCTTCATTGACAATTGCAGAAGTTAAAGTCGTTGGAGTTTCGGCATAAATGAATTCATTATAAAGCACATTCTTAATTGCCATGTCTTTTCGTTTGGTTGTATCGCCAAAACCAACTGTAAAAACGGGAATACCGATTTTCTCGGCTGCATATATCGGATTTGAACCGTCGGTAATTACACCATCGCTTAAAATTACAGCGGCTGAAACATTGTTTTTATCGTTTGCTATATTTTCGAAAATATTTGAAAAATTAGTCGAGCCCTCTTTAAATGATATCTTCTCTAAACTATCAGAATTCAATTCCGTAATTCTACTGCCAAAGGAATTTAGATAAGTATTACGAATTAAGTCCGTCTGCTTCAGCTCATTAACAATGTTGAGAATCTTTTTATCCTTATCAGAGCCATCATTAACTAATATAGATCTTGAGTTATCAACAAAAAAAAGAGTTATTGGTCGAAGAATATTCTTTTTTATTATTGTTAAAGTAGGTTCAAAAATTGCCAGCAGAAGTAAAGCTAAAGTTAAAGATCTGACAACTACCAGCAGAACTTTTTTTAATCTCGAAATATTTGGGACAGTATAGCGGTAAACGAATATTGTAAAACCAATAACGAGAATAATGACGAGAAAGAATAAGAATGGGCTAAATGTCAATGAGAGCTTCAGATTATCAATACCAAACATCAGATCGAAAGACTTCCTTTCAGAATCGTTACCGCTTTGCCCGATATGTACAATTCGTTTTTAACGGTATTGAAAATAACTTTAACACGGCCATTTCTTCCGATGAAATCTCCCTGTTCAAATGTTACGCTAATAATTTTTTTCTGTTGATTTATTGACCCAAGTTTTATTAGAACCAAGAGCAATGGACCATTAGTTGAGCCTGTAACCGGATCTTCATTTATTCCAAAATATGGAGCAAAGCATCGGCTGTGAGCAGAATTATTCTTTTCGAATGTTTCGGTTGTGTAGACAACTAAATTTCTAAATTCCCTTTTTGTCTTACCAAGTTTTAAGAGAGCATTAAAATCCGGTTCAATGTTTCTTAATACATCTAAGCTATTTACATTGATATAACAAATTTCGTGATTCACTATTACAAATGGTAAATCTTTGTTGTGCACATTTGTCTTCAATCCGAGAATCTTAAATAATTCTTCACTTGAGTTTTTGTAAATAGAAATTTTAGGAATTGGAAGCTGCATGAAATAATTATTCTTCTCACGAAAGCAATTCAGAATTCCCGACAGCGTTTCAAATTTAATCTGCTGACCATTTTTTAACAATTTTTTCTTAGTAAGAAAATGGAGAGAGGCGATAGTTGCATGGCCGCATAGCTTAACTTCAGTAGTTGGAGTAAACCACCGCAATTTGTAATCCGCTTTTTTTGATTTTAAGATGAATGCAGTTTCGGACAAGTTCATTTCATTGGCAATGAGCCGCTTTTTCTTTGTATTTAAATTATCGCCAAAAGCAACGGCAGCCGGATTACCCTTGAAAGGTACTTTCGTAAATGCATCTATCTGAAAAATCTCAAGCTTCTTTTTCATTCATCAAGTTTTCTATTTTCCAGCTTTTCATTTTATCAAAAGCATCGTAATCAGTTAAGTCAAAATGAATCGGAGTGATTGAAACAAAATTCTTACTGATGGCGGCTTGGTCAATGTCAGTATCAGTATCAACATCTAAAAGATTTCCTGTCAGCCAATAGTAATCTCTTCCGTATGGATCCTGCCGTTGCTCATAAATATCATCCCATTTGGATTTACCCTGCTTAGTCAAAACAATTCCGGCTATTTTTTCTTCCGGCAGATCGGGTACATTAACATTTAGTAAAGTGCCAAGTGGGAGTTTGTTTCTGATCATTTTAAGAGCAAGCATTTTTGTAAGCTTTGCCGCATAATTAAATTCTTTTGTCGCATGGTTTGTAATTGAAATTGCTATGGCGGGAACATCCATTATAGCGGCTTCACGGGCGGCTGAAACTGTTCCCGAATAAATAATATTGATTGCTGTGTTCGATCCATAATTTATTCCTGAGATTACTAAATCAGGCGGTTCTTTCATAATATTTCTTATTCCCATCTTAACACAATCGGCGGGAGTTCCATCTACGGCATAACCGAAGAAATCTCCGTTCTTGAAATAAGGTGTTACTCTTAAAGGTATTTTCATAGTAATTGCATGCCCGACTGCACTTTGTTCATATTGAGGTGCAACGACTGTAACATCGGCAATTTGTTTTAATGATTTGACCAGCACGGAAATTCCTAAAGAATCTATTCCATCGTCGTTTGATACTAAAATTTTCAAGATGCTCCTAAATTTTATTGGTTAAATAATTTTGTTACTGATAATAATTATTTTTTTTGATTTATTGCATTTATCCGCAATATCGGAAAAACAATTCTAATGTTAGCAACTCGTATCACATTGGTTATTTGTCCCGTATGGGACAACATATTTATAGAATACATTACCATGGCGAAATTAAGTCCCAGCGGGACGAAATAGAATATTAAACATCATGCAAAATATATTTTTCTTCAAAATTTATTTCGTATTTTTTTAATAACAAGAGATACTCTTCTCGAAATGTTTGTTTTTTGTGATGTTGTTCTTGATTATTTATATATTTAACTACTTGATTGAGATGCGAATGCGAGAACGAAAACGCTCCATACCCCTCCTGCCAACTAAATTTTCCTCTAACAAATTTCTTTTCATTAATCCATTTTGAGGAATATCCTTTTAGATATTGCAATAATTCGGGGATTAGTTGGTGTGGTTTGTAACCGACTGCTAAATGTAGGTGATTTGCTGTGCCATTTATAGATATTAGCTTATGCCCATTTTTTTGAACAATCCCTGTTAAGTATTTATATAGTTCATCCTTCCATGTCGGTTGTATTAGTGAAATCCTATTCTGAACAGCGAAGACAAGATGAATATAAATTTGTGTGAATGTGTTTGCCATTTAATCCTCTATTTCGTCCCTATGGGACTTTGATTTTTATGAGCTCTCTTTTTTATAAATATGTCGTCCCTACCGGGACTTCGCCTTTTTGTAGAACTATGAAAATTGATTTGATTAAATCCATCTGCTTAGAAAAAGATTATGTTTTTAGGGAACACGATTTTTATTAAGTCCTAATTGGTGACTTAAAGTATTAACCCAGTTCAATGAAACACATTACAAATTTACGCACTTTCGATGTAATTAATAGATTTACAGAATCAATTCTTAATTAACCCAGTTCCTGTGCATTCCGTATTTCATTCGTGAGGAACTGAGTTAATCAGCACAAAATTTATTACGCAAGCGATCAAAATTTAATTAAATTTACAGCGCATTTTAAGAGAAGAAAAACAAATAATGCTGGTTCTTAAATCAAGTTTACTTAATCGCTACCAGGAAATTATCTTTGGATTTTCAACTAAAATTGGTTTAAGAAGAAGCCATCCCTACTTTTTCAACATGTCTTTGTCTGTGCAAGATTCAAGGGAAAAAGTTCTTGAAAATAGGAGATATTTTTTTAAGCGATTGGGTTTATCCGAATCCAATATAGCAATGCAAAAACAAGTTCATGGGGATACAATTATATTCATTGGTGAAGGTGGAAACTGCGGCGAAAGCGATGCAATGATAACCGATAAGCCAAATTTAGGTTTGGCAATTAGCAGTGCAGATTGTCCGGCAATTTTTTTATTTGATAATAAGAAAAAAGTTATTGCTGCCGTTCATTCGGGATGGCGGGGAACAGAAAATAAAATTCTATTAAAAGTGTTAACTAAGCTCGTACAAGATTTTAATTCTAATCCAAATAATATTGCAGCTTACATCGCTCCATCAATAAGTCAAAAACACTATGAAGTCGGCGAAGAAGTTGCTTCATTATTCGATGAGAAATATTCGATTAAAAAAAATCTCAAATATCTTTTGGATCTGCAGAGCGTAAATCGGGATATAATGCTTAAATTCGGATTACTGAAAAAGAACATTCAAGTATCGTCCCTATGTTCTTATGAAATGAAAGATCTCTTGCATTCATATCGAAGAGATGGAATTGTTTCAGGAAGAGCATTTGGAGTTATCGCTATGAAAAATAAATCATGAAAAATGAAAAGCTAAAAATATTAGTCATCTTCAGTCTACTATGTCTTGCCTGGGGTTCGACATGGGGCGTAATCAGGTTAGGACTTGAATCGCTTACTCCGTTCATTTCAGTCGGTTTAAGATTCACTCTTGCATCAATATTAATTCTGATAGTAATGAAATTCAGAAATGTAAAAATACAAATGGATAAAATTGCGCTGCGACTTTATTTTATTATGGGTTTTGGTTCTTTTGTAATTCCCTTTGGTTTAGTTTATTGGGCTGAACAATTTGTGCCTTCAGGATTATCTGCTGTATTATTTGCAGTTTATCCTTTCTTTGTTGTGCTATTCTCATACTTAGCAATACCTTCAGAAGTGATAGGGTTTTCTAGAATCTTCGGAATTGTTTTTGCTTTTACAGGAATCATTACAATTTTTTATGACGGATTGAATATTGATATTGCTTCTTACATTTGGGGTATGTTTGCCATTGTTTTAAGCGGAATTATGCAAGCTGGAAATGCAGTTACACTAAAAAAATATGGTCAACATCTTGATCCATTATCAATGAATTTTATTCCAATGATAATGGCTGGAATTTCACTGGTGATAATTGGAGTTTTAGTTGAAGATACTTCAAAATTAATCTTTGATTCAAAAGCGTTTTTTTCGATTATCTATCTTGCGGTATTTGGCACAGTCTTGACCTTTACATCATATTACTGGCTGTTGAAGCGGGTGAGCGTTATTTTGCTTTCACTAATTGCTTTTATAACTCCGATTTTAGCATTAATCATTGGCTGGATATTCTTCGCAGAAAAATTATCGGATAGAGTTTTAGCCGGAAGCGTTTTGGTTTTACTTGGATTATTAGCTGCAAATTTTAGCACCTTTAAAAAGATGCGGGGGATTAAATTTGTTAGAAATAATTTATAATATTTTTTTAGAAATATTTTCCGGGTTGAATAAATGAATAATATTATTAGGATTAAGAAAGCTTCTTTTTACGGCTATCATGGGGTGCTTTCGGAGGAACAGAGCGTTGGAGGTAAATTTGAGGCAGATGTAGATATTTATACTGATTTTTCTGAAGCCGCTAAGAAGGATAGTCTAAAGCAAACAATAGATTACAATGCTGTTTATAAATTTCTTTATAAGATGGCTCTTGAGCATAAATATTATTTAATAGAATCTCTTGCATCAAGAATTGCCGATGAACTTCTTAAAAATTTTGAAAAAATTCAAAAAGTCAATGTGAGAGTTAGAAAGAATAATCCTCCTTTAGGTGGTGTTGTAGATTGTGTTGAGGTTGAAGTTGAAAAAAGCCGATCTGAACTATCCTAAAGATGCTGCGAAAAAGAAAAAGAGTAAAAATAACTTTGCATTTATTGCACTCGGTACAAATAAAGGTGATAGGATAGCTTATTTACGGAAAGCCATCTTAATGTTAAGTCAATCCGCCTCTGGCGGATCAAAAGTCAAAATTTTAAATTCATCATCAGTTTATGAAACAAAGCCGTTTGGAAAAGTCGAGCAGTCAAATTTTTTGAATGCTGTTATTAAAGTAAAAACTTCTTATAATTTAATTGAACTTTTTAAAAATCTGAAAAATATTGAAACGAAGCTTGGCAGGAATGAAACAATAAAATGGGGACCTAGAGAAATAGATTTGGATCTTCTCTTCTTTAATGATAGAATTTTTAAGAATGAAAAATTGACAGTCCCTCACTCTGGAATTCAAGATAGGGATTTTGTACTGATTCCGCTGAGAGAAATCGCTCCGAATTTTATTCATCCTGTTTTAAAGAAAAAAATTAGTGATATTTGCAAAGAAGATATTTCTCGAAATATCATTAGAAAAACCAGATTAAAAATTAACTGAAAATTAGGAATACATTTTGGACGGAAATTCTGGAGTAAAATATATCGCGATCGAAGGAGTAATTGGGGTGGGAAAGACTTCTTTAGCAAGAAAAATTAGAGACAGATTAAATGCTCAGCTAATAATTGAACAGTTTGAAGTTAATCCTTTCCTTGAAAATTTCTACTCGGATAGAAAGAGATATGCATTTCAGACTCAAATGTTTTTTCTTGTCAACAGGTTCAAGCAGCAGCAGGAACTGAATCAAGAAAATTTGTTTACGGAACATCTTGTATGCGATTATCTATTTGAAAAAGACAGAATATTTGCATACTTAAATTTAAGCGGTGAAGAGCTTAAGCTTTATGAATCGCTGTTTCCACTTCTTGCCCGCAGTTTAAGAAAACCGGATCTTGTGGTTTATTTACAATCGGCGGTTGATAGATTAATGTACAATATCAAAAAACGCGGCAGAAAAATTGAAAGAAATATTACCCGAACTTATATTGAGGAATTAAGCGACGCATACAATCATTTCTTTTTCAGATACAACACAACTCCTTTGCTTATAGTCAACTCGACCGATATTGATTTTGTAAACAGCGAGGCGGATTTTGATGAATTGTTCCGCCAGGTTTTTCGCCAGGACAGAGCTTTGGTGGAATATTTTAAACCGGAAACTAAGAGGACGCCATGATGAGATTGTTGATCTACGTTATTTTATTTTACATAATTTGGAAATTTATAAGAGTATTCGTGAAGTATTTGAGTTCATCTAAGAAAGAAAATCCTGATATTAAAAGTGGAAGAGAAGGACAATCAAAATACAAGAATATTGAGGATGCTAAGTACACTGAGATTAAAGATGAAGATAAAGCCTGCCCACCGGACAGTACGGGTGCCAGGGATAAAGAAAACAAACATTGATGAATGTTGGCTAAAAGATATTATTCAAATTTTATCCACTTTATTCTCAAAAAGTTTCTTACTCTGAATGAAACTCCAATTGCACCGCTAACAAACCCCAGTAATTTTTTAGTCGTTAGGCAGCATAATCAGCTTGGTGATTTGCTTTCCGGTGTATCTATACTTCGTGCAATAAAAGAAAAATACCCGCAAAGCAAAACCACATTGATTGTCAGTCCGGTTAACTATACTGGTTTGGTTAAGAATAAGTTTATTGATGAACTTTTCATCTTCGATAAGAAAAAATTATTGCTGCCTGTTTATTTCTTTAAACTTTATAAAATTCTAAAAAAACAATATGATGCGGCAATTGTACCAGTTACCGTGTCAGTTTCCTTTACCAGCAATTTACTTTGCAGATTTTCGAATTCTAAAATTAGAATCGGTGCACGAAGCTTGGATGGAAAACCGAATGAAAGTGCCTATCTATTTGATAAGCTTGTTGATATTGATTGGCGAAAATTTCCGGACTCAAATGTTGGAGACAGGATATTGGATATTATTCGTCCATTTGGAATTGATACAAACAACTTTCGTTCTGAAATTACTTTTGATGAAAAGGATACTGAAGCAGCAGATAAATTTTTGAAGTCACTCGATATTAGGTCTCAAGATATTGTAATTGGTTTTCATTGTGGTGCGGGGAAAAAGACTAATCGCTGGTCTTTGATAAAATATGTTGAACTTATGAAACAGCTTAATCAAGATTTTAATGCTAAATTGTATTTGACAGGAAGCGCTACTGACAAAGAAGAGATCAGTTACATTCTTAAAAATGTACGTTTTAAACTTGGGCTGTTTCTGAATAGTTCAATCCCCGAAGTTGCAGCTTTAATTTCCAAATCCACGCTTTTCATTTCAAATGACACTGGAATTATGCATGTTGCTGGAACAACGAACACTCCCCAAATTTCCATCTTCGGTCCAACTGACCCATTTAATTGGGCACCAATAGGTGAGAATAAACATTACAT
>DAIMIJ010000080.1:0-4954 GCA_036722835.1 Ignavibacteriaceae bacterium
CGGGAATTTCCTTGTCATTATTTTTGTAGAAAAGTTTTTTGCTGTTCCTAACAACATCCGAAAGATTTACGGTTTTGATTCCTGTTAATTCTTCGGTGCAGGCAAAATCAACTCTTGTTTTTTGCTGTGACGGATCAATTTCAAGCAGAATAACATTCTTTGGATCTTTATCAGATAAAATAACTTTTCTTAGTAACTGAGTGTATTTCTCTCCGTCAAGTCCGTTAAAGAAGCTTGAAAAGTTTTGAGGAATGTCAAAATGCCTTCGTACAATTTTATCTAAGAAATACTGATAACTAAAAAGAGAAGGAAATCCTTGAAGCTCAATTAATTTTGGGATAAAATTTCCCGAATCATCTTTTGTGATTGCAAAATCCAAACATAAAAATTGTGGATGTGAATCCTCGTTTGGTACTCTCAAATTTGGAGGTATTGCGTTGTTAGACTTGCGCTTAAAATTTTCATCATTAATCTGAGTAATCAGATCGTCTGAAGCTTCTAAAATTTTTTTAGTCAAATCATAATTAAGAAATAATGGTGTTTCCGATACTCTGAAATCAATTGGATAATATGTGAAGGTTTTAAGATCGTTGATGAAAGCATCATAAGCTTTGGGATTGAAGCTGTGGTTATATTTTTTTCGTAATTCAGGTATCATAAAACTTAAAATATAAACTTTCCGTTTTCCATAATTTTTTCTTCATCTATCCAGATATCAAAATCACGACCAACACAATCTATGTGAGTCGAGGACTTCCAGTTTTGTCCGGTGTGTTCGGCATAAGGATGCCCGAAAGCAATGTGTATGCCGGGAATTTTTTCATCTTGTAAAATGTGTCCGATAATACTTTTTATTGCAGTGTTAGTTCCAATTGCAAACTCACCGACACGATTTCTGTTTTCATCTGTCATTGTGTAAGCTGTAAACTCATCGAGCAATTCTTTGTTTGAACATTCAATTTGTTTAATTCTATTGTCAAGAATTTTAATATAAAGCGGGGTGTTAATAATATCTCCATATTTTTGGCAAAGATAATCACCAACAACTCCGTCCACAACGAATAAACCATTTACTGATTTTGGTGAAGTGAAAATTTCGCCGCCGGGCAGATTACCCCATTTTTCCGTTGTGATAATTCCGCTTGTTTTAATCCATTTTATTTCGGGAGAAAACTCAGCGAGAATTTTCGTCCCGCTTTTTGAAGTGGCTGATATTGTTTTTGCTTTGCATGCTTTTTCAATCAAGCGTTGACTCTCCCTATCAATTTCTGCAAAGTCTGCACGCATTCCTTCGAGCATGATTTGCTTATTGATATTGACCATGTGACCATGACGTAACTTATGCTCGTTCACAACTGAAACCATCTGAACACGCGATCCAAGCTCGCCAGTTTGCGAATTACAGCAAAAAATACTCACTTGGGATTTTGTAAGATCATCCAAAATAACTTCAGGCATATTTTTCAATGGTCTTTGAGCAATGTCTTCAATAACAAAAACTTTATACTCCGATCCAACCTTTTCTATTTCGTGAATAAGTGAATAAGCTATCTTAAGATTTTCTTGATCTGTTATGAGAGTAATTCTCTCATCCGGTTTAAGGCGTAAACAAATATTTATAGCATTGTATGCGCCGGGACTTAATTCTTTATCAAACGAAATATTATTGATTTTACGCAGCAAACATTTACCTTTTGTTTGTTATTAAATTATTTCCGTTCTTCTAGGCCCACATGAGTTTCATCAATGATGTAATCTACAACTGCCTTTGTATCAAGGGATTGCTCCCATATTTCAAGCTGACGATCTGCACCTGTTCCATTTTCGCAGATTTTTTTAATGTACTCTAATTCGTGTCTTGAATTTAATTCATCAGCAACATCATCAACAAATTCTAAAAGTTCGTTGATTAATTCTTTAGTATCAACTTCTTCTTGCTTACCAAAATCAATTAATTTCCCGGAGATTCCATAACGAGCTGCTCGCCACTTGTTTTCGGCAATAAGCACTCTCCGATAGAGTCTGAATCCTAAGTTTTGTTTTACAAGGCGATGTAATTTTGCAACAACTGCTTGGCATAGGGCAGCGAGCGCAATTGTTTCATCAACCCGCATAGGAATATCGCATACCCGAAATTCTAATGTTTCGAATGTCGGATGAACTCTTATATCCCACCAAATCTTTTTTGCATTATCTATGCAGTTAGTTTTCACAAGAAGTTTTATATAATTATCATATTCTGATACACTGCTGAAGTGATCCGGTATTCCGGTGCGTGGAAATCTGTCAAACACTTTGCTTCTATAAGATTTGAAACCTGTATTTCTTCCAAGCCAGAATGGTGAATTTGTTGATAAGGCGAAAATATGCGGAAGAAAATACCTCGCTGCGTTCATGATGTGAATTGCAATCTCACGGTCATTAACACCAACATGCACATGCAATCCGAAAATTAAATTTGCACGTGCAACTTGCTGCATATCGGAAACAATATTTTTGTATCGTGGATAAGCTGTAATTTTCTGATCCTTCCAATGAGAGAATGGATGAGTACCGGCGGCGGCAATTCTTAACCCATGTTTCTTAGCTAATCCTGCAATATCACTTCTTAGCTTAGTTACTTGGCGCCGAGCATCATTAATGTCATAGCAAACATCAGTTCCCATCTCAACAACGGATTGATGCATTTCGGGTTTCACATGTTCGGCAAGAATCAATTTACTGTCTTCAAGTATTTCCTGAATGTGCGAGCGTAATTCCCTGCTTTCAGGATCAACTATCTGAAATTCTTCTTCAATCCCCAGCGAAAACAGTTTTTTTTCTTCCATAAGTTTTTCAAATCTAGTATTGATGAGTTTAGTAATTATCGAATATAATCCGGTATATCACAAAATGAGCAATGAAAAATCCCAAGAACCAAGTCCCAAATCACAAATAAATTCCAACTTTCAAATTCCAAACATTTTTGATGCTTAATATTTGGAGATTGAGATTTATTTGGTTCGCCTCGTGCGGATTGCTCTCTGTTATTTGGAATTTATTATATGTGAAATTCACAAACAGCTATATGCTTATACTTTCAGCGGTTTATTGTTCACAAAGGAACTTACAAACTCACCCCAGGTTAAATTGTTCATCCCAGGTTTATGAGCTTTAGCTCTTCTGATAGCCATGTTTGCAGCGGTTTCAACAATCCATTCGAAATTATCCTCACCGACTGAATTCACATCTGCATCGGGTGCAGGGTTGCAAAAATCAATTGCATAAGGAATTCCATCTTTAACTGCAAACTCAACCGTGTTGAAATCGTATCCTAATGCTTTATTTAAAGCTAAAACCCCATCATGAATTTTATCTAACATTTTTTTCTCAGTTTTCATACCGCCGCGAACATAACGCAGATGATGAAGCTGCTTGGGATCATACTGCATGATGTGAACATCTTTTCGATCAAGACAGTAACATCGGAAATATTCTGAAAAAATTATTTCTTCTTGAAGCATCATTACAAGCTGTCCGGTTTCATTGTAAGCTTTGAAAAATTCATCAGCATTGTTGAGTTTATAAACATTCTTCCATCCTCCGCCTGCAAATGGTTTAAAGTAGGCGGGAAAGCCAACGTAATTAAATATTCCTTCCCAATCTAATGGATAGCTCAAATTCCTGAACGAATTAGAATTAGTATCGGGCGGATGCTGATTTGATGGCAGCAAAACAGTTTTGGGAACAGCAACTCCAATTTTTGTTGCGAGTGCATTATTAAAGAATTTTTCATCGGCACTCCACCAAAATGGATTATTGATTACGGCCGTTCCACTGATTGCAGCGTTCTTTAAAAAGCCGCGATAGAAAGGAACGTCCTGAGAAATTCGATCAATGATTACATCATAACCGCAGGGTTCACCTTGAATAACCTTATCAAGCTTTAGAAGTTCAGCAGTTATTCCTGATTCTTTTTTTGAATTAACTCTTTCAACGAAAGCGGGAGGAAAAGTATTTTCCTGTCCGAACAATATTCCAATTTTTTTCATATTGCCACCTAATACTTTAATTTTTTTTGAGGTTACAAACCCAGTTTCTCAGTATCCTTCGTTTTGTTCGCTCAGAAACTGGGTTTGTTTACATGCTCATCCAATCTGCGAAAGATATTCAGGAAACATTTGATGCCACCACTGCCAATCGTGTCCAGCCCACTTTTTGATATCCAGCCAATGCTTTATGTCTTTAGAATTTAAAATGTTAGATAATTTAACATTGTCGTCTAAACATATATCCCATTCACCTGTACCAAGCACAATTCCCATATTTCTAATTCTGTCTAAGTACCACGTGTCGGACAAATTGGGTAAAAAGTCAGGCGGATTATTGAAGTAACAATTATCATCATAGTGACCCATAATAAATTGTTTGATGTCGAATGAACCACCCATCGAAATTAAATATCCGATTTGATCGGGATGACGGAAGGCAATGTTTGCAGCATGATATCCTCCAAAGCTGCATCCGCCAACAGCAACTTTTGATTGACCGGTTTCATACTTAGCAAAAGGAATAACGTCATGCAGAATTACATTCTCGTAACCGATATGAGTTTTAACTCTGTCTGCCGGATGAATTGAATAATTATACCAGCTCATTTCATCAACACTGTCAGGACAATAAATTTTAATTCTACCCGCATCAATTAAATGTCTTGCCGATTCAATCAATTTAAAATCTTTGTATTCATAGTATCTTCCTTTTGAAGTAGGGAAGAGGATTACCGGAAATCCGGCATGACCAAATACCAGCATTTCAAAGTCTCTGTTAAGATGCTGTGTGTACCATTTGTGATATTCTTCTTTCAATGCAAACCAAAAATTATTTCAGAAATTCAAGTAAATGAGGAAAGGAATTATAGTTCCGACCCGAGAAATTTATAGACAAATATATGAAAATATGGTTTTAATTCAAG
>DAIMIJ010000080.1:5054-9283 GCA_036722835.1 Ignavibacteriaceae bacterium
TTTAGGATTGGTGATTTCTTTGAGACTTTTGAGGAAGATGCAAAAATTGCTTCCAAAGTTCTTGGCATAACTCTAACCAAAAGATCAAATGGAGCCGCTGAGGATGTTCCTCTCGCCGGTTTTCCCCATCACGCAATTGATTCGTACTTACCTAAGCTGGTTCGTGCGGGTTATCGAGTGGCAGTTTGTGAACAAGTCGAAAATCCCAAATTTGCAAAAGGAATCGTCAAACGCGAAGTAATTGAAGTTGTAACTCCTGGAGTTGCTTTCTCTGATCGGCTGCTTGATCATAAAAAAAACAATTACTTGATGGCGATTTGTCAGAAAGATGAAATGGCGGGAATTTCATTCTGTGATATTTCTACCGGTGAGTTTCTGACATTCGAAATTCCATCATTCCAAATTTCTCAACACATCGAATCAATTTCACCTTCCGAAATTTTAGTTCAAAAAAGAGATAAAGAATTTTTTACTAATCTGGTTCTGAAATTAAATCCAACGATTAGAATTTCTAAGCTTGATGACTGGATTTTCAACTTTGATTATGCTAAAGAATTGCTGCTTATGCAATTCAAGACTGTAAACTTAAAAGGATTTGGTATTGAGAATTTTTCAGTTGGAATTATTGCAAGCGGAGCTGTCTTAAATTATTTGCAAGAGACCCAGAAAGCAAACTTATCTCACCTCAACAAAATTTCTGCTTACAATCCCGGTGAGTACATGATCCTCGATTATTCCACCAAACGCAATCTTGAAATTACATTCAATATTCAAGAAGGCGGAAGAGAAGGATCGTTAATTTCAATTCTTGATAAGACACAAACTGCAATGGGCGGCAGAATGCTTAAGAAGTGGATATCAGCACCATTGATTAAGCTTGAACCAATATTGAAAAGGCAGGAATGTGTTGGAGATTTACTAAGTAACAAATCAGCAAAAACAAAATTATCCGAAGAGCTAAAAGAAATTGGCGATCTCGAACGCTTGATTTCTAGAATTTGCACGGGCAGGGCAAATCCTCGTGAGGTTGTTGCAATAAAATCATCGCTGAAGAAAATTCCCGAAATAAAAAAATTACTTTCTTCGTCAAAAACAAAAACTCTAACTCAGCTTGGCGAAACTTTATCTTCACTCGAAAAGTTAATTGAAAAAATTGATAAGGCAATTGTTGATTCTCCGCCAATGGCTCTAATAGATGGCGGAGTAATAAAATATAATTACAGTCCAGAGCTTGATGAGCTACGTGATATCTCAATGCATGGCAAAGATTGGATTGCCGCACTTCAAAAATCGGAACGAGAGAGAACAAATATTTCATCTTTGAAAATCAGTTACAACAGAGTGTTCGGTTATTATATTGATATTAGCAATGCTCATAAAGAAAAAATTCCCGACAACTATATTAGAAAGCAAACTTTAGTAAATTCTGAAAGATACATCACACCGGAACTGAAAGATTATGAGGATAAAATTCTTCACGCCGAAGAAAGAATTTATGATCTTGAATCTCAGCTATTCAATGAAGTAAGATTAATGGTTGCAGAGGAGACCGAATCAATTCAGCTCAACGCACGGTTAATTGGAATGCTGGATTGCTTTATATCTTTTGCAGAATGTGCTGAACAATATAATTATTGCAAACCAATTTTAAGCGACGATGCAAAGCTTGAAATTGTTGACGGACGACATCCGGTTGTGGAAAGGATTCTTCCGCCAGGAGAGAAGTTTACGCCCAATAGCTGTCATATTGATAATGAAAAAGATCAAATAATTTTGCTCACTGGACCGAACATGGCTGGTAAATCTGTTTATCTCCGTCAAACCGGTTTAATTGTTCTGATGGCACAAATTGGTTCTTTCGTTCCAGCCCAAGAAGCAAAGATCGGATTGGTTGATAGAATATTTACGCGTGTTGGTGCAAGTGATAATATTTCTGCAGGTGAAAGTACTTTTCTTGTTGAGATGCAGGAAGCAGCAAATATTTTGAATAACGCCAGCGATAAAAGTTTAATTCTTCTTGATGAAATAGGTAGAGGAACAAGCACATTTGATGGAATTTCAATTGCTTGGGCGATCACCGAGTATATTCATGAAAATCCTTCAGTCGCGGCTAAAACACTTTTTGCAACTCATTATCATGAGCTGAATGAAATGGCTGATCTTTTTCCGCGTATAAAAAATTATAAAGTGGAAGTAAGAGAGTATGATGATAAAATTATCTTTTTACATAAAGTCAACCCCGGGCGAGCAGATCACAGCTATGGAATTCAAGTTGCTCAAATGGCTGGTCTTCCTCGATTCGTCACGAACCGTGCAAAAGAAATTCTTGCTAATCTTGAAAGTAAAGAACTAACTCCGTATGAAATAAAAAAGGAAAAGTTAAGAAAGTTTGCTGGTGCTGACTTAAATCAAATTTCACTCTTCGAGTTTCAGGATGATAAACTGAGGAAAGAAATCGGCGATTTGGAGATCAATAAGTTAACTCCTATGGAAGCACTTAATAAGCTTGATGAGCTTAAGAAAAAAATTAGGGAAGATGCGAAGTAGGAGATAGTAGATAGAAGAAAGTAGATAGAATGTGGAATAATAAATAATGAATATCGAATAATGAATAATCAATAATAAATAATGAATAATAAATTAAGAATGAAAAGAAATTTGCATTTTATAATTTTGTTAATTGTTGGATTGATCAACGCTTGTGGTGAAAATTATACTCATGAACAAAAGGAATACATCGCATCAATCGAGAAGCAGCGACAGGAAAAAGATGATTACATGAAGAACGATCCTAATTCTCCATTTAACTTTAAAGGTGAAGTTGAGTTTCATCCATTAAAATATTTTGATGTTGATCCTAATTTGGTTTTTACAAGCAAGCTTTTTGAATACCCAAACATTGACACAATATCTGTCTTCGGTACAAAAGGAGAGGAACGTAAAGCTGTACGTTACGGTTTTGTTAATTTTGATTATCAAAAAAAATCTTACCGGTTAAATGTTTATAAAGGGTTTACAAAAAATGGAGAGGAATATTTTAGCATTTGGTTTACGGATTTAACAACCAATGAACAATCTTATGGTGTTGGAAGATATCTAGACTTTGAACTGAATGCCGATAAAGATTTTCTTTACACAATTGATTTTAATTTAGCTTATAATCCATATTGTGCTTACAGTGCCGATTACACCTGTGCTATTCCGACAAAAGAGGATTATGTTGATTTGAAAATTGAAGCCGGAGAAAAAAAGTATCATTAAAAACATGGAGTTATTGTGGTTGTAGTTTTAGAAAAAAATGTTACTGACAAACAAATCGAAAATGTAATCAAGCACCTTGAGAATTTTGGTTTTGCAGTTCACAAATCAACTGGTGTTGAACAAATTGTTCTTGGTGCAATTGGAGTTAAGCCCGACTTTGATACTCGTAAAGTAAAGATCCTTGAAGGTGTAGCTGAGGTCTATCGAATTACCGAACCATTCAAACTGGCAAGCAGAAGTTTTAAGAAAGATGATACATTAATTAAAATAAAAGATGTTACCATCGGGAGTAATGAAGTTGTTGTAATGGCTGGTCCATGCTCGGTTGAAAGCGAGGAACAAATTTTTACGATCGCAGAAATTATATCGAAGTCCGGAGCTAAAATCTTAAGAGGCGGAGCTTTCAAGCCGCGTACATCACCTTATTCTTTTCAAGGATTGGGAGAAGAAGGGTTGAAGCTGCTGAGAAGAGCTGGCGATAAATTCAATCTCCTTGTAATCACCGAAGTAATGGAAATATCCCAAATTAAAATGGTAGAAGAATACACTGACATTTTCCAGATCGGCGCACGAAACATGCAAAACTTTTCTTTGCTTAAGGAAGTAGGTAAAGCTTCCAAACCTGTGATGTTGAAAAGAGGTCTTGCTGCAACTGTAGAAGATTGGCTTATGTCCGCTGAGTATATTCTTTCAGGCGGGAATAAAAACGTAATGTTATGTGAAAGGGGAATAAGGACATTTGAGACTTATACCCGCAACACATTCGATCTTTCTGCAATACCGGTCGTTCATAAGCGGAGTCACTTACCCGTTGTTGCTGATCCTTCGCACGCAACCGGATTGCGGGATAAAGTTCTTCCGATGGCGCGTGCTGCTGTTGCTGCCGGAGCTGATGCATTAATGGTGGAAGTCCATCATGATCCTGAAAATGCACTATCCGATGGTCCGCAAGCGCTCCTTCCAGATCA
>DAIMIJ010000081.1:0-9225 GCA_036722835.1 Ignavibacteriaceae bacterium
TGGCATATCTTGGTCACATAATTCTGGCATATCTTTTTTAATTATAAAATTCATCCTAATCTTATTAAATTACTCTCCGAAATTTCTATAATGAAAAAGAATTACTCTAAAATAAATCAGACATCTTCTTTCAGATTGGGAGAAGTATTTTGCTCATAGAAATAATTTTCCTAATTGCGCTTGCCGGATATTTCATTCAATCGGTTTTATTTATTATCGGTTGCTCTAAAAAGTTTTCAAAGATTGATGAAAAGAAATCCCCGAGCGTTTCAATTATAGTTGCCGCACGAAATGAAGAAGAAAATATTTTGCGCTGCTTAAAATCTTTGGATAAGCTTGACTATCCTGAAGATAAACTGCAAATAATTTTAGTTGATGACAGATCAACAGATAAGACCGGTAACATTATTGATAACTTTATCATCAATAAGCCAAAATTCACAAAGATTGAGACCAAAAAAGAAATAGGACGCCTTAAAGGCAAAACTAATGCTCTGGCAAATGCTCTTGAGATTGCTAGTGGCGAAATAATTCTAACAACTGATGCAGACTGTGTACTGGCTCCCACATGGGTTAAAACAACAGTTTCATATTATCAAAGCGATGTGGCAATGGTTAATGGCTTCACAACTCAAACTGCGGACAGTAACTTTAGCGGTATGCAGGCAATTGATTTTATCTATTTATTAATTGTTGCAGCCGGAACTATAAATTTTGGCACGCCTATTAGCTGCATTGGAAATAATATGTCTTACCGTAAGAAAGCATATTTTGAAGTTGGCGGTTATGAGAATCTCCCATTCAGTATTACTGAAGATTTTAATCTGCTTAAGGCAGTCAATAAACTAAAAAAGTACAAAATAATTTATCCTTTAGATAAAGAAGCTCTCGTAACTTCTAAAGCTTGTAAAGATGTAAAATCACTCTATCATCAAAAAAAGAGATGGTCTGTGGGAGGATTAAAAGCTCCATGGCAAGGTTATGTAATTTTTGTTTTTGGCTATATAACTAATATTCTAACGCTGTTAACTCCATTTTTCATTTCAAAAGTATGGTTATATCTCGTTTTGTTTAAGCTTGCAACCGATTTCTTTTTACTGCTTCCTGCCTACAAGCAGCTTGGTATCCTGAAAGATTTAAAATATTTTATTGCGTTTGAAATTTATTATCTCATTTATGTAACACTGCTGCCGATAATTATCTTTACGACAGGACAAAAAGTAAATTGGAAGGGAAGAAAGTACTAATGCTTCTTCTCTGTAATTATTATGTGACTTATCGTTGCAACGCATACTGCGAATTCTGTCATTTTGGTGTTCATGAAAATTTTAATCACACGCCATTTGCTAAGTTAGAAGATTTCAAATCCAATGTAAGTCAGCTAAAAAAATTGGGAGTTAAGTTTATTGATTTAACCGGCGGTGAACCGCTGCTGAATAAAGAAATTCATGACATGGCAAAGTTTGCTTATGATCTTGGAATGCAGACGAGTATAACAACAAATACTTTGCTTTACCCCAAAATTGCAGAAAACATAGCCGGGAATATAAATCTACTTCATTTTTCTTTAGATTCTCCCAATGAAGCGGAGCATAATAAAATTAGAAAGATTGACTGCTATAAAAGCGTTTTTAAGAGCATCGAAATAGCAAAGTCGCTTGGTGAATTTCCCGATATTATTTTTACGGTTACGAATGATACATACAAAAAACTTCCGCAAATGCATGAGATTGCAGTCAAGCATGGTTTAGTTTTGCTTGTCAATCCAGTATTTTCATATTTTGGAAATCCGGGTTTGTCTTTGGAGGCAATAGATTTTATTGAAGAATTTATTGACGGAAAAATTAATATTTATATGAACCGCGGATTCCTTAAGTTAAGAAGAGATGGCGGTAACAATGTTAAGAATCCTTTATGCAAAGCAGTCACACGCGTGATAGTTATTTCTCCTTCAAATGAAATTATTCTGCCGTGTTTTCATTTTGGAAAAGAAACCATTCCGATTGACAGACCGATTAAAGACATACGAAAATCTGAAAAGATAAAATTCTATAAGAAAAATGAAGGCAGATTCGATTTCTGTCAGGGCTGTACTGTAAATTGTTACTTTGAACCGTCATTTGCATTTCCATCGAATGTCTATTCGCTATTAAGCTTAGATTCAAAAATAAAATACAGCTATAACAAATTGATTAAACAAAAAATTCAAAAGAAATTAATTCTTAGGAAAAAAGTATTAAATGATGAAACCATTTTTTAAGATTGCTGTTTCAGTTCTAATCATCACTATAAACCTGTTTTCCCAAAATCAAAAAGTTTGGTTTCCAGATAACTTAAACATTCAGCCATTTACAGCAAATGTAATCGAACCCAAAGCCGGTTTTGAATTTATGTTTTCGCGGGAGGAAATTCGTTTAAATGTCGGGACTTCAAGAGATTTTTATAATGTATCGGATGAAAATTCCACTTTGTCATTCGGAGCTGATTTTTTCACATATTCATTGTTAAGAAGCGAAAGGGATTTTCATTTCCCCGTTGATGCAATTGATTATTTGTTCGGCTTAAATGCAGGTTACAAAATTAAAGATGAAGATAAGGAATACGGATTTAGGTTTCGTCTAAGTCATATAAGTGCTCACTTTGTTGATGGTCATTTTGACTACGGTAAAAATACCTGGCGTAATGGAAGATCACCACAAACCTACAGCAGAGAATTCGTAGAATTATTTCCGTTCGTCAAATTTGAATCACTGAGAGTTTACGCCGGTTTCACTTACATCTTTAATGTTACCCCTGATAAATTAGGTAAAGAAATTTATCAAGCAGGATTCGATTATTATTTACCGGATGCTGGTTTTGGCATTTTCAGCCCCTTTGCCGCATATGATTTCAAGCTCAGCAAGATTGAAAAGTTCTCGGGTAATAATTCTTTTGTACTTGGAGTTAAATTTGGGCATCATGATTCCAAAGGTTTTAGCATCAGATTTTCTTATCTTTCGGGTAAGAGTATTCATGGTGAGTACTACGATGTTAATGAAAAATATACTTCAATAGGATTTAATTTAGAACTGTAAAATGTCCGATTCTTACTCAACTGATTCCACCTCGCCTTTCGCGAAAATAATCAATTTACAAAAAAATAAACGATACTGGCTTCATATCGGTTTGTTTATCCTAACTTTTATCACTACGACTTTTGCGGGTGTGGAATGGACTACCGGAAACTTCGGTCCTTATTCACTCGATACATTACTTAGGGGTTTGCCTTACTCACTATCAATTCTTTTTATAATTACTTGCCACGAGTTCGGTCATTATTTTGCAGCTAAATATCATAAAGTTGATACGACGTTACCGTATTACATTCCATTTCCGCCGATAACCGGGTTTATTAATTTTGGAACAATGGGTGCAGTAATCAAAACAACATCTCCAGTAAAGACAAAGAAAGCTATGTTTGATATTGGAATTGCCGGACCAATTGCAGGATTCATTGCTTGTTTGATAATTCTAATTTACGGCTTTTTAAATGTTCCCGGTGAAGCATACATCCTATCAATTCATCCGGATTATTTTTCTCCCGAATACGGCAAAAGCGGATTGAATCTTGTCTTCGGCGATACAATCCTTTTCTCGTTCTTTAAATTTTTATTTGCGGATAATGCACAATTCTTTCCGCCGATGTCAGAGATTTATCATTATCCTTTTTTGTGTGTTGGATGGTTCGGGCTTCTAATTACCGCAATGAACATGATCCCAATCGGGCAGTTAGATGGCGGGCATATTGCTTACACAATGTTTGGTGAAAAAAATCATTTCAAGATTGCAGTTATCGCTTTTGTTTTTCTATTCATTTTCGGCATCAGCGGTTTTATTGATTCAGTTCTAGAATTAAATCTTAACATTGGTTGGAGTGGTTGGTTATTTTGGGCACTGATACTATATTTTGTTATCAAACTCAAGCACCCGCCAATTTCGGATGATGAACCGCTCGATTCGAAAAGAATGATTTTAGGATACGTAAGCTTCATAATCCTGCTGCTTTCATTTGCACCTGATCCCATAATAATAAGCGCAATTGGATAATTAATTTTACCTTGAGTTATAGTTTTAACAATCCGATTTTAGAATCAATGAAAAAATCAATTATATCATTTTTACTTTTCATATCAGTAATCTATTTCGGATGTGAAAAAGATTTTGATTCGGTTGTTGATCAAAGTCCCGCAGTTTACCAGGTTATCGGAGTTCGAACTATTGATTCTGTAAGATATATTCCCGACGATTCGTTAGTACTTATAACAATTAGATTTAACCTATCAAAGGATTTACGAAGTGTCTTCACGGATATTTATGCATCTGATGGAAGCAAGCTGAATCAAAATCCTTTTAATTTATTTGATGACGGAAAACCAGAGAATGGTGATTTTGTTAAAGGTGATGATACATACTCAAATAAATTCCCGCTTAGTCAATTCTATCCTAATGGTATTTATACAATAAAATATTTTGTTGAAGATAAAGACAGTTTTGTTAAGCAAGTCGCTCTACAAAATTTTAAATATGATAACGGACAGAGTAATATTGTTCCTATAATTTCGGACTTAACCGCTCCTGATTCGGTAAAAATTGATACCATAAAAACTTTAATTTATCTCTCAGTCAAAGCTGAAGATGCGAATGGGCAAAATGATATTGAATCAGTATTCTTCAATTCATTTATACCTCCGAATGGGAACCCATCTTCAAGTAATCCTTTCATAATGTATGACAACGGTACAAATGGAGATCAAACTCCCGGAGATGAAATTTATTCTTTGATTATAGAATTACCGCCAACCGGAGTTACGAGAGGTGTTTATCGCTGGGAGTTTCAGGCAAGAGACCATGGGAAGAAGCTAAGTAATAAAATTATTCACAATATTGTAATTTATTAATGCAAAAGTACTTCTTTCTATTTTTTTTGTTTTGGATAATAAAAGATTTTACGCTTGCGCAATTTAGACCGGAGAATTATCAGATAGGAATTGCAAATAAATTACATAAAATTTCTGATGATAATCCAGCAAGCAACAGCATTAGTGATATTATAACTCTTGGTGATACAGTTTGGCTTGGTACAAGCAGAGGTGTAAGCTTATCAGCAAATAGGGGATTATCATGGACAAACTTCTATCAAACCCCAGCTTTTGGAACTGAAAGTATTTCTGCAATTGGCTTTGATAAATCTTCCGGTACATTTTGGGCTTCTACGGCACATTCAGTTGATAAGGATGGACAATCTCTTCCTGAGGGAAGCGGATTAAGATTTACAACTGATGGCGGGCAAACTTGGACGACTATATCGCAACCCTTAGATAATCAAACTGATACCATTGAAGTGTATGGGAATAATTCTATTCGTGCTTTACCAGTTACTGTCGCAGTTCAAAATTTAATTTATGATATTGCGTTTACTCCCAACACCATTTGGATTGCAACTTTTGCAGGTGGATTAAGAAAAGCTAGAATTGACAGCTTGCGGGTAAATCAAAATTATAAATGGCAAAGAGTAGTTCTTCCCCCCGATTATTTAAACTCAATCAAGCCAAGTGATACGCTTAATTTTTGTCTGCAGCCAGTTGCAGGAAAATTTTGTTCAGAAGATAATCTAAACCACAGAGTTTTTTCGGTAATCTCTGCGAATGACTCAATGCTGTATGTTGGAACCGCGGGAGGAATAAATAAATCTACTGATTATGGAATTAGCTGGAAGAAGTTCACACACACAAATCAATCATTTCCTATAGGCGGGAATTTTATTGTTGCGCTTGGTTATAATAATTATGATAACACTGTTTGGGGTGCGACCTGGAAAGCTCAAGATCAGAATGAATTTTATGGTGTGAGTTCCTCTTCCAATGGTGGAGAGACCTGGCAAACGTTTTTGGAGAATGAGAAAGCTCATAACTTCGGTTTTAAATTTGATAATGTCATCGCTCCAACTGATAATGGAGCATTCAGATCGAGGAACAAAGGATTAACCTGGATGCTTCCTAACTCAATTATTGATGAGCAGTCTAAGTTAGCGTTGACTACAAATGTTTTTTATTCCGCCGTCTCACAAAGTACTGATGTTTGGTTAGGTTCTTCTGATGGTTTGGCAAGGATTACTGAAAATTCGGGAATTATCTGGGATGGTAATTGGAAAGTTTATTTTGCTTCTCTTCCATTGGAATCAAAAGACGAAGCTTATGTTTTTCCAAATCCATTTTCACCAAAGAACGATGAAGGATTGAAATTCAAATATACAACGGAAGGAATTACTACAACTGTAACAATTCGTATTTATGATTTTGGAATGAACTATATCCGAACAGTAATTCAAAACGCTCCAAGAAATATTTCGACGGACATTGAAAGAGTATTGTGGGATGGAAGAAATGATGCTGGCGATTTTGTTCCAAACGGTGTTTATTTCTATCGAATAGAAATTGGTGATCGTGATCCTCTTTACGGAAAAATTATTGTGATGCAGTAGTATGAATAAATCCATTGTGAAAATATCGTTGATAATAATTTTACTCCCTTTAATTGGATTAGCTCAGCCAAAGTTCAGTCAGATTTCAAGCATGCCCGGAGCTTTCAGTCGAGTAGGTTTTGGAGCAAGAGGAATTGGTATGGGAAATGCAATGTCCGCGATAGTTGAAGGGAATTTAGTTTCATATTACAATCCTGCTTTAATTGTTTACCAGGAGAATAATTCTTTTCAAACTTCCTATTCGTTTTTATCGTTAGATAGGTCACTCAACTTCTTAAACTTCACGAAAAGATTTGAATTCTACTCTAAGAAAGATTCCTTAGTTGAGAATCCAAAACCAAGAGCGACTGCCGGAATATCTGTTGGAATTATCAATGCCGGTGTAAGTAAAATAGATGGGAGGGACAACCAGGGCATAAAAACCGGTGACCTTTCAACTTCTGAAAATCAGTTTTTCCTTGGATTAGCTAACAGGTTTTCCAATAAATTTTCAATCGGTATTGCAGTGAAATTTTATTACTACAAACTTTACGAGGAAATTACTTCCAGTTCAGTTGGATTTGACTTAGGGGCGTTGTACAAGTTAAATGATAACTGGATTGTTTCTGCAATGATTTCAGATATTAACAGCAAATATAAATGGGATACAGCCCCGGTTTATGAACTGCAAGGTTCTACAACAGAAGATAAATTCCCGATCCTAAAGAAAGCCGGAGTAAGCTATCGAAACAAAAATTTGGGTTTGATTGTCTCCGCTGAATTTGAAAATAGTAATGCTGAAACGAACATTTTAAGATTCGGTGCAGAATATAATTTGATTGAATATTTATTTGTTCGTGGAGGAATTGATCAGTTTAATCTTAGTAATGGTGACTTTCCTCCCAAGCCGGCTTTGGGTTTTTCATACTTCAAAGAATTTGGGTCTATCACTTTCGGTATTGATTATGCCTTTATGATGGAACAATATTCACCATATGACAGACACATTGTTGGGTTAAGTGTAAATTTTTAGAAAAATTATTCATGAATTTCAGCAATAAATCAATTTAACAATTTTACAATGTATCATTAACAAAAATGAAAATAATAGTAATACTAATAACTTGTTCAACTTTAGCTTTTTCCCAGTCCGCTGGTAATTCGGGCTTATCATTTCTTAAATTTGGATTTGGTGCTCGCAACATTGCAATGGCAGATGCCGGAACTGCTGCCTCAAATGATTTGACTGCGCTTCATTATAATCCCGCAAAGTTAACAATGAATGACAAAAGCGAAATTATAATCATGCACAATCAATGGATCCAAGCTGTAAGAAGCGAAATGCTGGGAGTAAAATCTTTTGTATTTGGAATTCCTTTCGCATTAGGATTTAATGTTACGAACGTCAGCGATATTGAAATCAGAACTAAAGCTGGTGAACCTGAATCAACATTTGATGCAAATTATTTCTTCAGCAGTATTTCAACAGCTTTTAATTTGAGTAATGAAATTTCAGCAGGCATAACTGGTAAATATTTATACGAAGGTTTGCTTTCAGATGAGGCAACAGGATTTGGTGTTGATCTTGGTGTCAATTACTTGACTCCAATCGAAAATTTATCTGCCTCAGCAGTAGTTAAAAATCTTGGTTCGATGAATAAGTTAAAGAATGAAAAGACAAAGCTGCCATCAGAATTTAGAATTGGAGGTGCTTACGATTTTGATCTCGGTGAAAACAAATTTGATGTGATCTCGGTTTTAGAATTACAAAAATATTTAGAGACGGATGATATCCATTTCAATATCGGCGGAGAAGTTTTTTATGATAAGCTAATTGCTCTGCGTTTTGGATATCAAACCGGATATGAATCTCGTGGATTTACCGGCGGCTTAGGTTTGCACTGGGGAAATCTTGGATTTGATTATGCTTTTCTTCCTTTCTCACTCGGATTAGGAAACGCTAGTTTGTTTTCGCTGCAATTTAAATTTTAATTGCCTTCATCTTGAGGTTGACTAAAAAGTAAAATTTATTGAAAAATAGAACACAGATTGAACTGATTAAAACAGATTTTCACAGATTTTTTAATTGAATAATTACTTTTTAGTTACCCTCTTTTCCGAAGGGAGAAGGAATAAAAAATTGAAACCAACTTAATTCAACGAATTGATAAAAGGACGATAATTTTTGGATTACGTTTTTCGACGTGCTATCCCTTCCCACGTAATTATTTTTTCATTTATTTTTATTTCTTGTGCCAGTTCAGTCAGGTATACGACGAAAGAAAATTCTGAAAATAAATTCGAAAGCAAAAGGACATATTCCAATCTTGAAGAAACTTATAAAGATTTCAAAGCATTGGAATCGAATATTGAAATTGCCTCTTATTATTCCGATGATTTTCATGGTAAGAAAACTGCTAACGGTGAAATTTATAACATGTATGATTACACCGCCGCTCACATTTCGTATCCATTCAACACCGTCATCAGAGTCACAAATATATCTAATGACCGGACAGTAATTGTAAAAATTAATGATAGAAAACCCGATACTAATGATAGAGCAATAGATCTTTCATTGAAAGCTGCACATGAGCTTCGAATGATTTCAAGCGGAATTAGCAAAGTTAAAGTTGAAGTTTTAGAATGGGGGAGCAATTGACCATATTATAATTTAGGTGATACCCAAATTTAAAAGTCACATTACGCAAATGAGTTTAAAACCT
>DAIMIJ010000082.1:0-9212 GCA_036722835.1 Ignavibacteriaceae bacterium
CTCCAATGCTCGCATCCTCATGACTAGCTAAAAAATCTAGAACTTTGTTTAAGAATGACATATCAATCCATATATTATTTATAAAGAAAATAATTTTCTTGGATGGATAAAGTTTGGAGATAATGCGACTCCTTCCCCGATTGGAAAAATTAAGAACTCAACAAATTACATTTTTAACAGGATTTATTAAATTTACAACAATCAGTTGTTAAATTTCGCAATCATAATAAATAATTAGACCTATGTAGTACTGCGTAATTACAAATGTTATACGAAACAATCTAAACTAATGAAAATCGAATGAAGGTGATAGAAAATTGGACAAGACAGTTGTTCGTCTCGTATGTGTTGCAATTGTAGCCACCCTGGCTCTCGCAGGAACATCGATGGATCAGACTTCCCGAATAGTGATCAGCAGCATCGTTGGCTTGCCTTCGTTCGTGCTGATGATCATCAGCCGACGTCAGCTAGGCAAATCGTTTTCGATAATGCCACAAGCAAAAGCACTCGTCACAACAGGTCTGTACTCAAGAATACAGCATCCGATGTATATCTTCCTCGATCTGTTCCTTGTCGCGTTGATCGTTGCTCTCAATTGCCCCATTGTCCTTTTCGCATGGGGGATTTTTGTTGTAACGCAGACGTTGCAAAGCCAACGTGAGGAGAGAGTACTTGCGGCATCCTTTGGCGATGATTATGCAGCTTACAGAAGTCGAACATGGATTTAATTGACAGATGAGGGCGCTTCACATAACACGGCAAACAGCGACACTCGCTCATTAGTAGAGGATAGTTGTGCTCGTTCTGCCGTTTTGCTCACGATGAATTTGTAATTTAATAGTTCGCGAAACAGCGGTGTTGTTTGCCGAGATGTAATAAGATTACTTACCCGCGGTGTATTTAATCACTTCAGCTTTTTCTATTGTTATAAGTACACCGCAGTTTGTTTTAGATATCAATTCATCAAAAATTGGGATGACTTCAGTAATTTTTTTCTCAGAATCAACAATTTCAATAACTATCGGAAGATCTTCAGATAACTCTAAGAATTTTGCTTTATGAATAACCGATTTTGCACCGAATCCCTCTACTCCCCGAAAAACAGTTGCTCCTGCAAGTTTGAGTTCTCTAGCTTTTCTTACTATTACTTCATAGAGTGGTTTACCTTCAAATTTATCAAGCTCACCAAGAAATATTCTTAACAGTTTACCTTCACCTTCAATTTTCATATTGCCTCCGAAATTACTCTAAAATAATTTTGCAATTAATGTTCCTATCCATACAGATGCAAGACAAACTATTACACTAAAGAAAATATTAGCAAAAGCAGTCAGGTAATCTTTATCCTGTATCAGCATAAAAGTCTCGTAACCAAATGTGGAAAAAGTTGTGTATCCGCCCAAAAATCCTATCATCAAAAAAATCCTGATTTCAGGGCTGATGAGAAAACGATTCTCGGATAATTCTGCAATAAATCCAATTAGTAAACATCCCAAAACATTGACAACAAATGTTCCGTAAGGAAATTTTTCACCCAAAATTTTATAGGTATGAACTGAAGTCCAGTATCTTAAAACCGAACCTAAGAATCCACCAGTTCCAATTAAAAAATATTTAAGCAATATCTTATGCTCCTGTCAATCCGTTAAAAAAGTTCATTTAAATCACTTATAAATATTAACAAACTAAGTTCTAATTTCAATTATCAGCACATTATTTCTTGATGGAAAAACTTATCTTTCACCAAAGAAAAGTTAAACGTTTTGAAAACAGAAGAATTAACAAAGGAAATAAATCGTATTCCAATCACTCGCTTAACCGCACTATGGGCATTAAGCGAATCTATGCTAGGCGGTTTGCTGCATGCAGCACACGTTCCATTTCGTGGAATGATAATTTCATCAGCAGCCGTAATAATTATTTGTCTGATTGCGCACTTTGCTGAGAGAAAAGGGGAAATACTTAAAGCAACAATAATTGTGCTTTTGATTAAAGCGGCAATTAGCCCGTATACCCCTGTCGCAGCATACGGTTCGGTTTTTCTGCAAGGTATTTTAGGTGAAGCATTTTTTTTCAGCAAAAGATTTTATGCAATTTCATCAATGATGCTGGGATTGGTTGTTGGAATCTTAACAGGCTTGCAAAGGTTAATTACCTTAACATTAATCTTCGGAATTACATTTTGGGATGCTATAAATCAATTTCTTAATTACGTAATAAAAGAATTTTTTATTTCAAGCACTGAAACCTCTGCTTTTAATTTCAGCTTAGTTTTAATGGGATTGTATATTCTAATTCATTTGCTGTTTGGATTTGCCGCGGGACTCTTTGCATCAAAAATGCCGGCAAAAATTAATTCTGAAGAGGCAAAAGATATGATTGTTTCGGAACTGAACTTCTTCAACTCAAGGGAATCCGAAGGAGTGCGAAAGACGAAGCACAGACTTTGGTGGAGAAAACCATCGTACATACTGAGTTTTATTTTTTCTGTGGGTTTGCTGATAATTTCATACACTAATCCTCAGGCAATAAATCTCAACAAAAATTCTATTATTGTCATGCTGATAAGATCCATACTTATTATGTTGATCTGGTTTTATTTCTTGTCACCGATTTTATTAACAACCATCAAGAGATCACTTAACAAACGGCAAAATGAATACGCTAATGAAATAACCAGAATGATCAATCATTTTCCAATTTACAAAAATGCCGCAGCAGTAATTTGGAGATTGTCGGCAAAGTACAATGGATTTCGCAGGTTAAACTACTTTATCGTTACGCTTATCATAAATGTTTTAACCTTAAAATTTCCAGAATAGGAAAGACATTTGTCAATATTTTAATTAATTTCCCACAGACAAAAGTTTTTCTATAATGTTAAAAACAATTTCCTTCGTGTTAAACCAAACAAAAGTTGAAGCCGTTCTTAATCCTGCTGCCACAGTTTTAGATTACGTACGAAAACATCAACACTTAACCGGAACAAAAGAAGGTTGCCGCGAAGGTGATTGCGGTGCTTGTACAATTTTAGTCGGTTCACTTTATAAGAATGAAATAGAATATCAAACAGTAAATTCCTGTCTCATGCCTTTAGGTCAAGCCGAAGGAAAACACATTGTGACAATTGAAGGTTTGAATTCAACAGATCTCTCAATCATACAGCAAACTTTTGTTGAGGAAGGGGGAACTCAATGCGGTTTCTGCACACCGGGTTTTATCGTTTCTTTAACCGGTTATTTATTAAAGAATGATCAATATAATTTTGATGACGCAATTGATTCAATGGGAGGAAATGTTTGCAGGTGCACAGGTCATACAACAATTAAACGTGCGGTTAAAAAAATTCTCAGTACTCTTTCTGATAAAAACCATAATGAAAGCAAGTTACTTTTTCTTATCAGCAAAGGAATCATTCCAAAATATTTTGAGGACATCCCAAAGATGCTCGGAGAAATTAAAAGGAAAACCGTTTCACGGGAATATGAACAGAAACCGGATTTCCTAATAGCGGGTGGAACCGATTTATTCGTACAAAGAGAAGCCGATCTCATAAAATCAAATGTAAAATTTGTGTTCGGTGAGAATGGCGGAGATAAAATTTGGATTGAGGGAAATCAATGTTGTATTGATGCAAGAGCAACCGTGAGTGACTTTGGCGAATCCAAAGTCATTCAGGAATATTTCCCCGAGATGAAAAACTTTCTTCGCCTCTTCGGTTCGCTTCCAATCCGTAATCGGGCAACTATTGGCGGCAACATAATCAATGCTTCGCCAATCGGAGATATGACAAGCATCTTGCTTGCACTAAATGCAACTCTTTATTTGGAGAAGGAAAGCAAAACCCGGCAAGTTGCTCTAAAAGATTTTTATTTGGGTTATAAAAAATTAGATAAAGAACAAGATGAAATCTTGGTAAAAATTTCTTTTGAATTTCCCAAACCAAATACATTCTTTAATTACGAAAAAGTCTCAAAGCGAATTCATCTTGATATTGCAAGCGTCAACACCGCATTACAGCTTAAGGTTGATAACGGAATTATAACTCAAGCAAATATTTCTGCGGGTGGGGTTGCACCAATTCCACTTTATCTGGCTAAAATGAGAAAATCTTTACTTGGTAAAAAAATCAATGCTGAAACGATTAGCGAAGCTGTTGAAGCTGCACTTTCAGAAATCAACCCGATAACTGATGTACGCGGCTCAGCAGTGTATAAAAAACTTTTACTTAGGCAATTACTTCTTGCTCACTTTTATAAGTTGTCGCCAGAATTAATTGAAGCGGAAATGATCTTATGAAAAATTATGATTGGATACAGCATGTTCGAGGCGAATCACTTTTTGTTGATGATTTAATTCCGCCGGAAGGAACTTTGTATGCTTCAGTATTTTCATCACCAATTGCTCATGGAAAAATAACTTCTCTTGATCTTGATGAAGCAATAAAAGCAAATGGTGTTATTGAAATATTAACTGCACAAGACATTCCCGGCGAAAATCAGATTGGAGCTATAATTCCCGATGAAAAATTATTAGCTGATGAGATAGTTGATTTCAGAGGTCAACCTATTGCATTAGTTATTGCAAAAGACAATTTCTCGGCCCATCAGGCAGTTAAAAAAATCAAAATGGCGTATGAAGAATTCCCAGCTATCACTGATCCGCGTGAAGCTTATCAAAAAGGTCATTTAATTATTCCTCCTCAAATTTTCTCTTTAGGTGATACTTATTCTGCATGGAAAAATTGTGATGTGATTGTTGAAGGTACAACCGAATCCGGCGGACAAGAACATGTTTATCTTGAGACTCAAGGATCATTCGCTTTCCCGGTTGAAGGTGGTGGAGTGAAAATTATTTCATCAACTCAATCACCCACTGCTGTTCAAAGAGCTGCCGCAAGAATACTCGGATTGGCAATGAACAAAATTGAAGTTGATGTTCTGCGTCTTGGCGGCGCCTTCGGTGGCAAAGAAGATCAAGCAACTGCATGGGCTTGCATGACTGGACTTGCCGCATTCAAATTGAAAAGACCGGTAAAGCTTATTCTAAACAGACAAGAAGATACAAGAATGACAGGTAAACGTCATCCGTACTCTTCCGATTTCAAAATTGGTTTAACAAAGGATGGAGAAATTATAGCTTATGAAGTTACATTCTATCAAAATGCAGGAGCAGCCGCAGATCTTTCAACTGCAATTCTTGATAGGACTTTGTTTCATTGCACAAATTCTTACTTCATTCCAAATGTAAAAGCTACGGCACTGTGCTGCCGAACAAATCTTCCTCCGAACACTGCATTCAGAGGGTTTGGCGGACCTCAAGGAATGTTTGTTATCGAAGGTGCAATTTATAAAGCTGCCGAGAAGATGAATATTGATCCTGCCATCATTCAGGAAAAAAATTTACTTAATGAGAGTGATGAATTTCCATACGGGCAAAGGACGAAGTATTGTATGGCAAGACCTGCCTGGCAAAAAGCTATTGAAAAGTATAATGTTGTTGAAATAAAACACCGGGTTGATCAATTCAACAAAGAAAACAATTTATTAAAAAAAGGGTTTGCCTTGATGCCAATATGTTTTGGAATTTCATTTACCAACACAATGCTGAATCAAGCAAACGCTTTAGTTCATGTTTACACTGATGGAAGTATCAGCATCAGTTCCGCGGCAATTGAAATGGGTCAGGGTGTGAATATGAAACTTCGTCAAGTAGCTGCAACCATTTTTTCTGTCAATATCAATAAAGTAAAAATTGAAACAACAAATACGACTCGTGCGGCAAATACATCTGCAACTGCAGCAAGCAGCGGAGCTGATTTGAATGGTAAAGCTGTTCAAATTGCTTGCATCAATATTCTTGAAAGACTAATAAAATCTGCACGGCAAGAATTAAATGCAGAAGAATCCGATGTGATTGAATTAAAAGATGAGATGGTTCATCGAAACAGTAAACCGGCAGACCTAAGTTGGAAACACTTAATCAATAAAACTTATTCAAAGCGAATCAGTTTATCTTCGCATGCACACTATGCAACTCCCTCAATATTTTTCGATAAGCAAAAGGCAAAGGGTGAACCATTTGCCTATCATGTTTATGGAACAGCAATTATTCAAGTAACAGTTGATTGCTTGAGAGGAATTTATGAAATAGATTCTGTAAAAGTTGTTCATGATTTTGGGAAGAGCATTAATCCCGCAATTGATCGAAGTCAAGCTGAAGGTGCGATTATGCAAGGAATTGGCTGGATGACAATTGAAGAAGTGATTTACACAAATGAAGGAAAACTTTTAACTGATTCAATGTCAACTTACAAAGTGCCGGATATTTACTTTACTCCAAAAGAAATTGAAGTGGATTTTCTGGAGAATCCTAACCCTTCAGCAGCAATTTTTAATTCAAAAGCAATTGGCGAACCGCCGCTAATGTATGGAATTGGAATTTATTATGCTTTGCTAAATGCTATTAAAGCATTTAGACCAGAAATAAAAGCAAAGATTTCCGCTCCGATGACACCAGAAAAACTTTTGATGATGCTTTATGCAGATGCAGTTACCCATCCGAAATTGAAAACAATTGAACATTCGATGGTAAATAAAGAAAAACATTAAACTGAAATTATAGAAAAATTAAAGCAGGAACTCATCCCCCGCCCCCTTCTCTTGCAAAGAGAAGAGGTGGATACGCTCTATTTTCTGGCGTAGCCATTCCTTTGGAAAAAGTCCCTCTCTTTTTTGGCAAAGCCATCACTATGTGAAAGAGAGGAATTTAGGGTGAGTTTCTTTGCTCATAAATCAAATTTAATATAGTTGCTTCAGTAGTGGACTGGTAAAAACATAAACATGCAATTAAATCTCAATAACAATTAAGGCACTTATGAATAACTGGAACTGGCAGATACAAAACAAAACTTTTCTTGAGAAAACAATTACCCGATGCAGAGAGAAAAAAATAATTCTTCCTACATTCAAGCAATTGAAAGACCCAAATTCAATTCCTGCTAAAATTCAGAAACAGCTTGAGACGATTGATATAAATGATCTTCATCCACTAAATCTTTTTAGAATAAATTGGAGGAATGATAAATCAACGGGTAAGATTGGCGAAATAAATTATCTTGAGATTCCCCGCGAAATCACCGGAGTAAAAGCAAGGATAATCGGATTGATTGGAAAATATTTCCCAACAGGCGCACACAAAGTTGGAGCAACTTATGGATGCTTAGCTCCATATTTAGTTACAGGAAGATTTAATCCGGAATATCATAAAGCAGTTTGGCCATCAACAGGAAATTATTGCAGAGGCGGCGCTTTCAACTCAGCATTGCTTTCTGTTCATGCAGTAGCAATTCTGCCTGAAGAAATGAGCAAAGAAAGATTTGACTGGCTCAAAGAAATTGGTGCAGAAGTTTTTGCAACTTACGGCTGTGAAAGTAACGTCAAAGAAATTTATGACAAATGCCACGAACTTGAAAAACAAAGCGATGCGTATTTAATCTTCAATCAGTTTGATCAGTTTGGAAATTCGATCTGGCATTATGAAATCACAGGCTCGACAATTGAAACTTTGTTCAATCAAATTAAAAAGGATGGACAAAGACTAAGCGGATTTGTTAGTGCAACTGGTTCAGCAGGCACAATTGGTGCCGGTGATTATCTCAGAGAAAAATTTCCGTCAATTAATGTTACTGCGGCCGAAGCGCTTCAATGCCCAACTCTTTTCATGAATGGATTCGGCGCTCACAGAATTGAAGGAATTGGCGATAAGCATGTTCCTTGGATTCATAATGTTAAAAACACAAATGCCGTCGCAGCAATAGATGATGAGCAGCCACTAAGAATTCTTCGTTTGTTCAATGAGCCGGAAGGGAAAAAATATTTATCAACTTTAGGCGTTGATGATAAAACAATAAATGTACTTCCCAACCTAGGAATTTCAAGCATCGGAAATTTGCTCGCTGCTATTAAGCTCGCAAAATACAATGAGTATAATGAGAATGATGTGATAATTACAATATTCACAGACTCTGCCGATCTGTATCAATCACGTTTAAAAGAAATGAATGAGTCGTGGGGTAAATATTCTCTCAAGCAAGCAGAGATTGACTGGAATGTAACTGTGAAAAATCAAACCATAGATTATTTCAAGGAATTATCTTACTACGATAAGAAGGCAATTCATAACCTAAAATATTTTACCTGGGTTGAGCAGCAGGGTAAATCAGTCGAAGAACTTAATGCTCAGTGGTACGATGAAAATTACTGGAAAGAAAGATTTGCCATTGTTCCCGAATGGGATAAGTTGATTGAAGAGTTTAATAAGAAAGTTGGAATAACAAATAGTCTATAGATTGAAATGAAATCTCAAAAACTCAATTCCATCAAAAATGTTTTCATTTGTGATAAAGAAAACTCGCTAAAGCTTGTCAATATTAATTTTGACAAGACTATTCTCGAAATCATCCCGGTACTAGACCGCTTAGTAAATTGGAATGACATAAGCACAATTTCAAAAAGAAAAAGATTCATTAATAATCTCCAGCTATCTTTAAACGATCACGTTATAAAAGGAATCAATGATGATTTTCTAATTTTAATCCCAGGTGGGATTGATCCGCACGTTCACTTCGATACTCCGGGATTTGAGTTCAGAGATGACTTCGAGCATGCTTCCTCAGCTACCGCTTGGGGTGGAACCACAACGATTATTGATATGCCATGTACTTCATTGCCGCCAGTCACTTCTTTTAAAAACTTTCAAATGAAATTAAGGGCAGTGAAGAACAGAAGCATAGTTGACTTTGCTTTCTGGGGTGGAGTCCGAGGAAATGATTTTGAGAACAAGAGCAATATTCACAAAAAAATTTTTCGGCTCTCTAAAGCGGGAGTTGCTGGCTTTAAAACTTACTTTATTTCTGGTATGGATACATTCACCGATCTTTCTTTTGATCAAATGCTTGAGACAGCAAGATTTATAAAGGACAATAATATGCTTCTCGCTGTTCATGCGGAAGATAAAAGTCGAATCAAAGAGCGAATGAAGAAATACCAGAGCGACAATCAAAACAATTGGAAAGCTTACTGCAAATCACGAGATGAGATCGCAGAAGAAAAAGCAATAGAAAACCTGATTAGAATTGCGTCAATCACTAATTGTAGAATTCACGTTGTACATCTTAGCTCAGCAAAAGGTTTAGAACAAGTTAGGAAAGC
>DAIMIJ010000083.1:0-9125 GCA_036722835.1 Ignavibacteriaceae bacterium
GAAAAGTATTTCGATCTTGGATCTCTTAGTACGTCAGTCTTCCTCCAGGTTGAAAATTTATTTGATACCGAAAACGAACTTTCTGTTTACCAAAGTTCAGGCAAATCTTTGTCAAATGTGGAACAAGTTTTAAATTCGTTCGAATTTAATGATCTTAAAACTCGAATCACAAAGGGTAATCCGGGTTTAGTACCGCTTGAACAAATCGAAAATTATTATTCACAAAGACCTGAACGGGTAAACCGGCCTCGCGAGGTTCGTTTAGGTTTTTCTCTTTTATTTAATTAGAGTAATGAGCAAAGGAAACAACTAATGAAGAAAATATTAATTCTTACTTTAATTATCGTCTCAAGTTTATTGACGAGTAATCTTGTCTCACAAGAAAGAGATAAAGATGGAAATATAAATATTAAGGGTCTCTCTCAAGAAGATATGATTCGAATATTCGGTGATTTATTTAATCCCAATTCTTTTCGTAAAATCGCTGGAGAACAGAAGGAAAAAAACCTCATAGTAAGCGGGAATAAAATTACAACCATATTGTATAACACCGGTTCAATTTGTCGGCCTAATACACTTGCAAATACGGCCGATTTAGTATGGCAAGGATTGGGATATGGATTTGAATTTGGTCCTTTAGCTGCCGGACAAGTGGCAATTCCTAACACGACAAGTGGTTTTGACACTCTAATAATCGTAGATGATTCCTTCACACTTACTACTCAAGGCGGTTACTCACCCGACGGAACGGAAAAATGGGGATGGCTGCCAAAACCAGATTATGCTGACCCAAGTCAAAACAAAATTGCAAATTTAAATGCGCCTGATGAAAATGGTGATGGTAAACCGGATTCTTGGCCTGATAGATGGTATTCTCCCGGTGCTGGAAAATACATATGGCCGGCATTTTTAGGCGACCAAGCAACTGCCCCTGATGAGGAAGTATATTACGTAATGGATGATTATACCAACAAGACCAAATTTGTTTCTTTCGGAAATCCTAGTGCGGAGTATTATCCGTTTCCAAGCGATACAACGAAAAGAGGATTAGGATTAGATGCTGAAGTTAGAGTAATTCAGTTTAACAATCCTCTTGCTGAAGATCTATTATTCTTAGTTTATAGAATCACCAATTCAAGCGAAAAAAATATTCCGCGTGCATATTTTGGTATGCATGGTGATCCTCACGTTGGTGGTAGTACTGACTATGGTGATGATCGAGCATATTTTATTCCGCCTTTAGGAGAACTAGCAGATCCATACCCACAAAGAGCAAGAAATATGGTTTATGCATTTGACGACGATGGTGTTGGTTTAGGCGGAAGGCAAGTTGGATATTTTGGTTGGAAATTTTTGGAGTCGCCTTCAAAAAATAATGATGGTTTTGATAATGATGACGATGGTATTAAAGATGAAAGTCCGTTTAATAGTCATGGTAATTTTATAGATGGTGTCGTAATCCCATTGACTTTTGGGATAAACGATCTAGTAAAATATACGGCTGTTTATGGAACTCCAAAACCCCGTTATGAGGGTGATGAAGATGGTGACTGGAATTCTGCAAAGGATGATATTGGAATTGATGGAATCGGCTTCGATTCTCCGAATTACCCCGGAGCTGATTATGGCGAGGGGGATGGATTCCCATCACAGGGTTGGTACGTAGATGCTAATGAGAACGATAAATATGAAGTCGGAGAAATAATCTCAGATGAGAGTTTACCTGGTTATAAATGGGCTGGTTCTGAACCAAGCTTTGGTTTGCGTGATGTATCTGAATCCGATCAACTTGGATTGACAAGTTTTCATGCCGCTGCATATACAAATGCACTGCCAAATGTTCCTAAAAATACAACGCTCATGTGGGAATGGTTATCTTCAGAGACGATAGATCCAAACCAGGAACTCTTAACAATTGCAGCCGATAATGTTTTCAATTTTGGAACCGGTCCATTAAGTCTTGAGAGAGGAGAATCCCAAAGATTCTCAATGGTTATTCTTTTTGGTGATAATTTGAATGATCTAACATTAAATGCTCAGACATCTACACTGATCTTAGAGGCGGATTATAGGTTTGCTCAACCACCTCTTAAACCAGTTGTTAAAGCAGTACCTGGAGATGGAAAAGTAACTCTGTATTGGGATACCCGTGCTGAAAATTCAATTGATCCGTTATCCGGGAAGAAAGATTTTCAAGGATATAAAATTTATAGAAGTCGCGATCGTACTTTTTCTGATATTTACACAATAACTGATGCAAACGGAGTTCCTTTTCTTGGTCAGCCATTGGTGAATTCCGATGGTAAAGCTGCTCAATTTGATTTAATTGACTCTCTATCCGGATTTCATCCAATAGAGTATCAGGGTAGAGGAATAAAATATTACTTGGGCAATAATACAGGTCTTGCTCACGAATATGTTGATGAAACAGTTAAGAATGGAATAAAATATTATTATGCAGTAGTATCTTACGACGGAGGTAATCTAGAAACTGGAAAAGAGTTGCCACCATCCGAATCTCAGTTGATAATTCAAAAAGATCCAATAACAAGTGAATTAAAATTTGATGTTAATACAGTTGCAGTTACGCCAGGACCGCTTCCTTCAGGTGTGAAAAATGCTGAAGTAGGAATTGGGGGAAAAGTGAACATACTCCCACCCGGTAATTCAACTGGGGATGTTTCGGTTAAAGTATTAAATGATTTGGAAGTTCAATCAAAATTTTACAAACTTGATTTCATTTCGACCAATAATTATCGATTACTTGATTCGACCGGGGTTGCTGAAACCTTAATTTCAAAAGACACCGTATTTGTTACTCTATCACAAGAAAATATTCTAGAAGGCAGCTTCGAATTATTGGATCAAGCAAATAATATAGTTGATCCTGCAAAATATCTTGTAAGTTACATTTCTGGAAAAATAAGAGGAGCAAACTCTGGTAGTTTACCAGCCGATCAAAAATATACTGCTAGGTTCAGATTCTACCCTATTGTTACAAGCAGTTCATTAAAAGGAGAAGATAGCAATCCTTCATTTAATGGAATGAGATTGTATGTAACCAATGACTCACTTTATATAGACTATGAGAATTCTGGATTTACTAATTCTCTTAGTAATCTGGTTGACACAATTTATTTCACTCCAACAGCCGGTACGCCGAAAATACCTTTTAGGGCAGATTGGGAATTGAGATGGACATCTGGTTTCAGTGATACTACAGCTACAGGGCAATGGTCGGCACCGGGTGATACTGCGATTACAAATTTAGGAAATATAAGGATTGTCTGTCCTTTTAAAGTTGTTAATACAACTACAAATGAACCTGGGAAGTTTCTTTTATTTGTGAATCAAGGAACACCAACCCTATCACGTTGGAAATATTCGCAGCCAATTATTCTTCGTCCGCAGAATGCGACAGGTTCAGCAACAAGTTATGAATTGCGATTCTCTTTACCAACTGATTCAACCATAGTTCCGATTTACCCCAAAACTGGTGATGTGTACAGTGTAAAAACACTAAAACCATTTCAAGCTGGGGATAAGTATGTTTTTAACTCAAGTGAAATCAAATTTGAGTCTGACGTTGCAACATCGAAACTTAATAATATTTATGTTGTTCCCAATCCGTATGTAGCTTACAGTTTATCCGAAGAACCCGGCAGAACCTCAGAATTCCGTGGAGATAGGGATTTACAGTTTAGGAATCTTCCTCCTAAATGCACGATAAGAATCTATACGCTTCTTGGTGAACTTGTTCAGACAATTGAAAAGGATGATTTCACAAGTCTGGCTCATTGGGATTTGCTAAGTAACGAAAGTCAAAGAGTTGCTTACGGAATTTACATCTATCATGTAGACGCACCTGAAGTTGGTGAGTTTATTGGCAGAATAGCTGTTATTAAGTAGTCAAAGTACCTGTCCGCCTACGGAGGATCAGTGGCGAAATTTTTTGAAATTATTCAATAGGAATTTAAAATGATAAAAAAGATTTTATACTTTTCGTTCACCTTTACACTGCTGATGTTTCATCAACAAGCTTTTGCCCAATTAGACAGAAGCACATCAAAGGTTGGAACAACTGCAGCTCAGTTTCTTAAAATTGGTGCTGGTGCAAGAGCAATTGGGATGGGAGGAACCTACACAGCGATTAGTAACGATATCTATTCGGTTTATTACAACCCTGCTGGAGTGGCGAATACAACTGGTACCGGTCAAGTTGCCTTTAATCATGCAGATTGGCTTGCAAGTATCAATTATGATTTTGCCGCTCTTTCAATCAACCTACCTGAATTTGGGACATTGTTTTTCTCATTGACCTCGCTATCTGTTCCTGAAGATAAGGTTCGAACATTCGATTTTCCGGAAGGTGACGGCAGAGTTTGGGATGCAAGCTCTCTTGCAATCGGTGCAGGATTTGCTAAAAAACTTACAGAAAATTTTGCAATTGGATTCCATGCCAAATTCATTCGGGAAGCAATCTGGAATACAAGTGCAAGCGGTTTTGCTATTGATGTTGGTACGTACTATGTGACTCCATTTAATGATCTTGTAATCGGTGCAAGTATTTCAAACTTTGGTTCCAAGATGCAGCTTGAAGGCAGAGATATTCTTTTTAATAGTGATCCAAACAATAACCAAAATACAGGACCAAATAATATTCTTTCGAGATATGAAACAGACAAATTTGATATTCCTCTGACATTTAGAATAGGACTGGCAATGGATGTTTTAAAAGAAAGATATTTTAGAACAACCGTTGCTGTTGATGCAACTCATCCAAATGATAACACCGAGTACGTTAATTCGGGGTTAGAACTTGCTTATGATGAAATGGCTTTTCTTCGCGTTGGTTACAAATCTTTATTCTTAAGAGACAGTGAGCAGGGATTGACATTCGGAGGCGGATTGAAATATTCTTTTAACAGCCAGTTCACTTTATTTGTGAATTATGGTTGGGCAGATTATGGAAGACTAAATAATGTGCAGTTCTTTGATGTTGGCATTGGTTTTTAAATTTCATTTCAATCTCAGTTTTATTTGAGGAGCTTTAACGCTCCTCTTTTTTTGTTTGATAAAATGAAACCGCTGATCACAAAAATAAATAAAATACTCATCTCCAGATTTGGCGTGCCCAAGAGAAATAAAGCAGAAACCGATCCGGTTGATGCTCTGATTGCTACAATTCTCTCTCAGAACACAACAGATAAAAATTCATACAAAGCTTATAAAAATTTAAAAACCAATTTCAAAAATTGGAATGAGGTTGCATCAGCAAAACAAAAGATGATTGAACAAAATATTCGAGTCGGGGGATTAGCTAAGCAGAAAGCAAAATCTATCAAAACAATTTTAAACGAGTTACTCAAACAAAAAGGAAAAGTGACTTTAGATTATCTTAAGAAACTTCCGAATGATGACGTTATATCAGAACTCATTCAATTCAATGGCGTAGGAGTAAAAACTGCAAGCTGTGTTTTACTGTTTTCACTTCAAAGAAATGTATGCCCGGTTGATACTCACGTTCACAGAACTGCAAATAGAATTGGTTTAATAAAAACTAAATCTCCAGATAAAACTTTTGAGCTTCTTAACAAAAATTTACCCGCTGGAACTGCACATTCATTTCACACTAATTTAATAAAGCTTGGCAGAGATATATGTAAATCCGCAAAACCACTATGTACAATTTGTCCGCTGCTCGAAATATGCACTTATGAAGGAAAAAATATGCTTCCTATTTCCAAAGTAACAAAAAATGATTTTTTATTATTGGATAATGTTTAATAGATGTGGGTAATTTACGCTGTTCTTAATCCATTTATTGATGCATCAAGAAATGTCTTTTCAAAAAAAGCATCCTTGAATGTTGATTCGCTTGTAGTATCATGGATAAATAATTTCATACCATTTCTTTTATATCTTCCTGTACTTTTTTTTATCGAACTAAAATTTAACCAACAATTCTTCATTGCAGTATTGATATCCGGCACAGTTAACACAGTGGTGACCATTCTTTATCACAGAGCAATTTCAAAGGGTGATATTTCGGTGGTGGTTCCTATGTTAAGCTTTACACCTTTATTTCTTGTATTTATTTCACCCTTAATCGTAGGGGAGTTTCCAACTGCGAAAGGTTTGATCGGAATTATTTTAATAGTTGTCGGTTCTTATTTGCTTAATGTTAATCTAAAAGAAAAAGGTATTTTATTTCCTATAAAATCTCTAATGAAAAATAAAGCAACCCGGTACATGTTAATTGTTGCATTCATCTGGAGCATTTCTGCGAACTTTGATAAAAAGGGAATAGAAGCATCCTCAATTCTTCAATATATTTTATTCATTAATTTATTTGTTACGATAGGAACTACAATCTTCTCGATTTCTAAAGGGAAATTCTCATTTCAGTCAGTTTGGTTGGAAAGAAAAAATTTATTCTTTGTGGGTGCGCTTACATCAATGGGATACTTTGTTCACATGACAGCAATATCGTTGACTCTTGTATCTTATGTAATTGCACTTAAGCGTACAGCCGGAATGATCTCAGTTATTCTCGGGTATCTTTTCCTTAAAGAGCAAAATATTAAAGAAAGACTTCTCGGCGCAACAATAATGTTTATTGGTGTGCTGTTTATCGTTCTTTTTTGATGAGTTAAATGATACACAGCACAGTTCACACTATTTACCCTTAACATTTTTTGCTATCTAACCAAAATAATTTAACTTTGCTGAAACAGATCTATACAAAATTATTAGGAGAAAATTTATGTCGGAACAGTTAGGCATAATAGGTTACGATTATGTAGAATTCTATGTTGGAAGCGCTAAGATGTGGGCATATTGGCATGCTAAAGCTTTTGGAATGCACGTAACCGGTTACTCCGGACCGGAAACAGGAGTGAAAGATAGAGTCTCCTTTTATCTTACCAAAAATAATTTACGGTTTGTTTTAACTTCTGCAATTAAGCCAACGAATTACGATGTTTCTTACTTTACGCAAAAGCATGGAGATGGTGTTAAAAGATGGTCTTTAAAAGTAAAAAACGTAAAGACGGCTTTTGATATGGCAGTTAAGAATGGAGGAATTCCGATTCGAAGTCCTAAGAAAATTGAAAATGAACTGGGCTTTATTGAAGAAGCTGCGATCAAACTTTATGATGATGCTGAGATTGTTTTTGTAAATCGGGATAATTATAAAGGAATATTCAAACCGGGATTTGGCAAGCCGATTCAGAATATCCAAATTAAATCGGAAGAAACAGGCATTGTTGAAGTTGACCATATTGTCGGAAATGTGAGAATCAATGAGCTTAATATCTGGGAAAATTATTTTAACAAAACATTAAACTTCGAAACATTTATTGAGTTTGGTGCAGGTGATATTTCTACTCAATACTCAGCGCTTCTTTCCAAAGTTGTTAGATCACGTGAAGGAAGCATGGTTAAGAACCCAATAAATGAACCTTATGATGGACTAAAAAAATCTCAAATCGAAGAATACATTGATGAATATTTTGGTTCAGGAATACAACACATTGCAATCACTACAGATAATATAATCGTAACTATTAAAGCGATGAGAGAAAATGGAGTTGAATTTCTTTCAGTGCCAAATACTTATTATGATTCACTAAAAGAGCGTGGATTTGAAGTAACAGAAAATATCGAAGAATTGAGAAAGTATGGAATTCTTTGCGATACGGAAGGCAAGGGATATTTGTTGCAGCTTTTTACAAAACCTATCGGTGATCGCCCGACATTTTTTTATGAAATAATTCAAAGACGAAAAGGTGCTGAAGGTTTTGGACAAGGAAATTTCCAATCGCTGTTTGAATCAATTGAACGTGATCAACAGCTAAGAGGAAATTTTGATAAAGAATGATTGGCAGCCCACCACTTTAGTCGTGGGTTTAAAGATTAAACAAAAAAAATATACAAGAAAATTTAGAGGTTAAAATGCCATATTATGTTAAAGTTGGTAAAGTTCCTCCTAAAAGGCACACGACATTCTATAAAGAAGATGGTAAATCCCTTTACCGCGAAGAATTATTCAGCACGAAAGGATTTTCGGGAATTTACTCTAACAAGTACCACCTGTATATGCCTCCCCAAGTAGAGAGTGTTAAAGAAATAAAGATGGAAGGATCACCGGAATGGTCAGATGCGCCTTTGAAGTATTATCATTTCAGTACCGACAAAAAGCAAAGCAACGGGAATTTTTTAACCGCTCGAAATATTTTTTTGAAGAATGAGCATTGCGTTTTATCCACAGCAAATGTTTCGGAAGACACCGGACTTTTTTATCGAAACAGCTATGCGCATGAAATTGTATTTATTCATCATGGGGAAGGTGAAATGTTTTCGGAATATGGCAAACTACCATTTGAACAGTGGGATTATATTGTAATTCCCAAAGGCACTACATATCAGCTTAAGTTTAAGGATTATAAAAACGTAAAAATATTCATCATCGAATCCGATACCCCGTTTGATATTCCCAGACATTTTAGAAATGAATATGGACAATTAACTGAGGATGCGCCTTACTACGAAAGGGATTTTAAACCACCCCAGTTTATAGAACCGATTGATAAACATGGCAGCTTTCAATTAATCCTAAAAGTTGCGAATAGATATTTTGAATATCAACTTCCTCATCATCCGTTTGATGTAGTTGGATGGGATGGTTTTTTATATCCCTATACATTCAATCTGAAAGAATATGCTCCAAAAGTTGGAAAGATACATTTGCCTCCGCCAATTCATTTAGCTTTTGTTACCGAGCATTTTGTAATTTGTAATTTTGTACCTCGCCTTTTCGATTTTCATCCCGATGCAATTCCTGCACCTTATTATCATTCAAATGTGGATAGTGATGAAGTTTTGTATTACGTTCATGGAGATTTTATGTCGCGGACAGGCGTACATGAAGGATCAATTACACTTCATCCAATGGGAATTCCGCATGGACCTCAACCAGGCAAAACAGAAGCATCAATTGGTAAAAAGGAAACCGATGAATATGCGATAATGATTGATACTTTTACTCCGTTAAAAGTTACTATGAACGTAAAAGAAACGATGGTTGAAGATTATGAGCATTCTTGGCTTGAAAAATAGCTTTA
>DAIMIJ010000084.1:0-8991 GCA_036722835.1 Ignavibacteriaceae bacterium
CCCCAGCCGCTCATTATCATTTTAGAATGCGTTTCAGAGAGTTTTATTTCGTGCCGTTCGATGAATTTAGAGTTCATAAAAAAATTGTCATTAATAGTTTCGACATTCAAAGTCTATTGCAATAGATTAATTTGTTAAAGTTATGTAACAGACTATTCATATCGGTGAATGAATTAAATATTTTTTAAATTAGCCACAGCAATAAAAACATTTTTTAGATATATGACAAATCAGAAAAAGAAAATTCAATCAAAGCATTCAGTTGAAAAGCAGATTGAAAAAAAATATTATGCGATTGCCGGAGTTCTAATTGCAGCTATCATAATTTTATTTGTTTTTCCCGGAATACTAAATAAAGAAAACAGTGAAGAGGTTTATTATATGTTTCAGAAGGAAGGTGAACTGATAATTTCCGACTCAACTAATGTTCGTAAAGCTGCGATTGATATTGAGATTGCCGATACGGATTATGAACGCCAGCTTGGATTGATGAAAAGGTTATCTATGAACGAAAAACAAGGAATGTTGTTCATCTTTCCGGTTGAAGAAAGGCAATCCTTTTGGATGAGAAACACTCTTATTTCTCTCGATATGATTTTTATAAACTCAAATAAAAAAATTATCACGATTCATAAGAACACAAAAGTACTTTCAGAACAATCTTATCCGTCAACTGCTCCTGCTCAATTTGTTTTGGAGGTGAAAGCGGGATTTACAGATAAGTATAACATTCAAATCGAAGATAAGATTGATTGGACTGTGAAGAAGTAAGATTAGATTCTTTAATTTCATTTGTATTTTCTTAAAATTTATTAATCGAAGGATAAATTATATGTCATCATTTAATAATATTGCGATACTTGGCGGCGGAAATATTGGTCTATCTATAGCTAAAGGATTGCAAAACTCTAATTTATACGATGCAAAAAATATTTATATAACCAGAAGAAAAATTGATATTCTTGATGAGTATAAAAACTTGGGATTTAAAGTTTCATCAAATAATATTGAAGCCGTAATTAATTCCGAAGTAATTATTATAGCTGTTCAACCTCAGCAGTTAAATGAATTGTTAACAGAAATTACCGCCAGGTTGAATCCCGAAAAGCACATTATTATCTCGGTTGTTTCCGGCGCCAGCATAAAAGCAATTAAGAATTATTTAGGAGAAAACATAGAAGTAGTAAGAGCTATGCCTAACACTGCAATTGCAATCCAGGAATCAATGACATGCATTTCTACCGATAGTAAAAACAGCGAGACATTGAAAGCAGCTCAGGAAATATTCGACCAGGTTGGTAAAACATTATTAATTGATGAAGAATTAATGATTCCGGCAACGGCTCTTTGTGCTTGCGGAATCGCTTTTTTCCTAAGAGCAGTAAGAGCAGCATCACAAGGAGGGATTGAGATCGGATTTCATTCCGATGAAGCATTATTAATGGCAGCTCAAACTGCAAAGGGTGCCGCAACTTTGTTACTAAGCGGGAAAGCCCATCCGGAAAGTGAAGTAGATAAAGTTACAACTCCTCGCGGCTGTACGATCTCAGGTCTAAACCAAATGGAACATAACGGGTTTAGCTCAGCATTAATAAAAGGGATTGTCACTTCTGCAGATAAAGCAGCTAAACTTTACAAGAATGATTAGCTCTTAAAATTAAATTAACCGTAAATATCATTTTCTACCAACTCGCAGATAATATGAGCAATTGTAATATGTCCTTCTTGTATTCTTTGAACATTAGAGGAAGGAATAATGATTGGAAGATGAACAATATCTTTTAGTTTTCCACCTGTTCCTCCGAGAAAACTTATCACCTTCAGCTTTTTAACTTTTGCCATTTCAACTGCTTTGATAATGTTGGGAGAATTACCGCTGGTAGAGATTGCGAGCAAGACATCGCCTTCGTTGCCTAAACCTTCAATGCTTCTTGCAAAGACATTTTCAAATCCTATGTCATTACCGCCTGCCGTGAGATTTGATGTGTCGGTGGTTAATGCAATTGCAGGAAGGGCAGGACGTTTTATGTCACGGCTCAGTCTGATCATTAGTTCAGTTGCAATATGCTGACAATCTGCAGCGCTTCCGCCGTTTCCGCAAAGCAAAAGTTTCTTTCCATCTTTGAATGCTTTAACTAGAAGATCGACAGCGGAAAGAATATCATCCATACATTGGTTCTGAATGGCAATTTTAGTTTCAGAACTTTCTACAAGTGAATCTACAATGAATTTTCTTTTATCCATTTTTAATTTTTTACTCTATATGATTATGCGGTAATTGAAATTTTTTTATGAATTGCATCAGCGAATTCTTTTATCAAACTCCAGTTGTTTTCGTTCTCAAAGAAGTTTCCGGTTACAATAATCTTAGCTCCGTTATCAACTTTTTCTCTGGCAACCTTTGGAGATTTAATTCCGCCACCAACAATAATAGGAACAGAACAAATTGATGAAACTGTTTTCACCATATCATTCGGAACAGTTTGTTGTGCACCCGAACCTGCCTCGAGATAAATCAATTTCATTCCGATATATTCCGAAGCCAATGCAGTCGCTGCTGCAATCTCGGGTTTATTCCTTGGAATAGGTAAACTGCCGCTCATGTACTGTGCGGTTGTTTGTGTACCCGACTCAACCAAAATATAAGCCGTTGAAATCGGTTCTAAGTTTGCCCTCCTAATTAGGGGAGCAGCTAAAACATGTTTCCCAATTAGATGTTCGGGATTTCTTCCGCTTACAACGGATAAAAATAATATTGCATCAGCATATGAAGAAACTTGATTAATTGCTCCAGGAAAAATTATTGTGGGAAGATTTGTTGATTGCTTCACCCTTTTTATAAATCCATCAAAATCACCATTGAGCATTAAGCTGCCGCCAATTAAAAATCCATCAACATCTGCATCATTACATTTTTTAATGAATGCATCTAATTTATCGGAGTTCAGCTTATCCGGATCTAAAAGAATTAGATATACGGCCCCTTTTTTTTCTATTGTCTTCAGCAGTTGATTATAGATATTCATACTTGTTGACGATTTTACATAAAAATATAAAGATTTTATTTGCCACAAAGAAGATTATTAAAAAATATTTTTAATGAATGTTCTAAAGTGTGATTTTTAAGCTTAAAACTGTAGATTTTTTAGCTATTAGGTTGATGGTTTTTATTATTAACCCTATGTGAAGATTTTTTTATTGATGAAGGTTATCAGGAAAATGATGAATGCCAGCATCACTGCTGTGGGGCCACTTGAAAAATCGAAGATAAAAGCGAAGTAAAGTGAAATGGGAGGAATTATTGCACCAACTAAAACAGCGATTATAAAAACTTGAGATATCTTTCGTCCGATCAAAATACCAATTGATGATGGAATAATTAAGAAAGCAAAAGCAAATACATCGCCTACAAATCTTGTGGTTAAGGAAATTCCTGTACCGACTATGATGTAAAAAATCAGAAGCCAAAATCTGGAATTCATTCCATGAGCCATTGCAGTTTCGGGATCGAATGTAACAAATTTTAGCTGCTTCTGAAAAATCACAAAAACTGAAACTGTTAAAATTGTAACTCCAAGCAAAGTGAAGAATTGAGTCTGCCCGATAAATAAAATATCGCCTTTGAGTATGGATTCGATTTCACTTACTTCAGCGACAGGACTTTTTTGAATGAAAATTATTCTAAGTGCAATTGAAATGACAAAGATTATTCCAAGAATTCCATCTTGCGTAATATATTTCTGACGGTATGTTTGAGAAAATATCAGAACGCAAATGACAGCAAATGTTAAAGAAAAGAACGCAGGCTCGAAGTTGTGGAAAAAAGCATTATGCTCGATATCAATTTTAAAAACGCCGGTGAGAAAACTCTCTAAATTTATTAGGTGAAGAAATGAAAATGCTACACCTGCAACGGATACTTGAGTTAAAGATGCTCCCAAAAATACAACACGTTGAGAAACGACAAAAATTCCAAGAAAGGCGCAAATAATTCCCGCCAAAATGCTTCCCAATATTGCGTAAGGAAAAAGTTCAATTAATTGATGAATGATTTCCAAATATTCATACTTTCTTTTTAGAGCTGATTAAGTATTCTCCATTAATTTTTGAAACACTGAAATCTGATGAATAAGTTTTTTTCAAATTATCTTCAGATAAAATTTCTTCAATGTTCCCAATTTGAAAATGATTTTTTTCAAGCAACATTAATCTTTTTACAATGTTAGCCACATCAGTCAGCAAATGACTTACAATTAAAACGGTTAGATTGCTCTCATCATGAAGCTGTGATATCAGTTCGAGCAGTGAGTAATGAGAAGGCGTATCCATTCCGTTAGTTGGTTCATCTAAAATTAAAATTTTTGGCTGAACAGCAAGTGCACGTGCAATTAAAGTTCTTTGTCTCTGTCCACCTGATAAACTATTGTAGCGATGATTTTTCAAATCTTCTATTCCAACATGTGCTAAGCACGCATTCACAATTTCCTCATCTTCTTTATGCGGCTTGCTCAATTTTCCCATCAAAGAATATCGCCCCATCATTACAACATCATAAACGGAATATGGAAGAAGAGGTTGAACAACATCTCTTTGGGGAACATATCCAAATTGCACTTTATCTCTGGTTGTTTCTCCTGAGAGAGGTCTAAGGTTCCCAAGTAATGTTTTTAGTAAAGTGGTTTTTCCCGATCCGTTAGGTCCAACAATACCGATAAAATCATTTTCCAGTATTGAAAAATTTATATTCTCAAGAATACTCTTCTTCCCATAACCGATTGAGACACCGGAAAATTTAATTAACTCGTTATCCAAAAATTTCACTCAAATTATTTGTATTTAAAAGTAATTAAAGATTATTTGAAAGTGAATTAACTATCACGTCCATCATTTGAATGTAAGAATTTATTCCAGATTGACCATACACAGCATTAGCAACTTTAATAACTTTTACTCCAGTAGATTGTGAAAGTTGGTTTGGTGCGTTGTCGCTGTAATAATTTTCCATCAAAATAATTTTGATGTTGGATTTTTTAATGTTTGAAATCAATTCTGCATTGTGCGATGGCGTTGGAGGTATTCCTGGTTTCGGTTCAACCTGTCCGGCGATTTTTATTCCAAACCTATCCGAAAAATAAACCCAGCTTTTATGAAATGTGATGATTGGTTTTCCTTTTAAGCCAGACATTTTGGTTTTCCACTCAACTATTTTAGAATCCAACTTTGTAATGTAATCATCCAAATTTTTCTTAAAGTATTTGGCATTCTCTGGAGATTCATCGGAAAGTGCATCGTAAATACTTTTAGCCATAATCTTTGCATTTTCCGGATCAAGCCAATAGTGGGGATTTCCAAAAGGATGAATATCGCCCTGGCTTGCATCAATTTTTCCGGTTGGTATTTCTTTCTTTTCAATATCTTTTGAAAGATCAATCAGCTTTAGTTTATCATTTCTCGAACCGTCAATTATTTGCTGAAGCCACATTTCCAAGCCCAAACCAATTTTGAATACTAAATCAGCGTTGCGAAGCTTTAACATGTTGCTTGGAAGTATTTCGAGAAAATGCGGATCTTGATCACCGCGGCAAATGTAATCAACTTTAATTTTTTCCTTACCGATCTCTTTTACAAGGTCATAAATAATAGTTGTTGTAGTTACAACTTTAACTTCTGCAAGAGCTAATGTGCCGAATAATAAAATTAATGCGGATAAAAATATTTTTTTCATTTTCTTACTCCTTTTCAAAATTAAAATGGATGTGCTTTATGCGGACCAAGCGAAAATAACATTTGAAGTGTTACTTTTGTCTCGCTGTCTTGTGAAGTTCCGTCATCATACTTAAAAGAAATATTCTGAACTCCAAGACGAAAAGCTAAAGTTTCTTCAATGGGATAGTAACCAAACCAACCGGATATTCCTTGTGTTTTATTTCTATCGTCGTTTGAAAGTGAAGTGAACGAAGGTTCATCACCGATAATACCATAGGTGAAATCGTATTTTGCCCCAATACTGAATTGCTTGCTGAATAAATAATCAATAAAAATAAAACCGCCGAGAGTATTAATTTTTTCTACTCTCTCAATAGGTATATTTAAACCAACATTGCCCTGGCGAAAAACTTGGCGGTTATTAATTAATCCTTCGCCTTGTACAGTTAATGAAGTGTAAGAATCCGGTTTATATTTTAGTTTGAAATCGAGTCCGCCGTAAAAATATTTCAGTGATTTGTTTTCGGATTCCGCAGATGAATCACCAAAAGTATTAAAATTCATTTTAGCATGAATGCCATAAGAACTGCTTAAACCAACCTCAAGATTTGTATAATCATCAAGATCAAAAAAGCTGCTTAACCGCCCGACGAAAATTGGTGAATTGCCTCTTAAGTCTAAATAGCTGTTGGCATCTTCAGGATCAAGGACTTCGGTTTTTGCAATAGCATCACCTTTGTAAATGCCAAGATCCAGATTACTGTAAAAACTTTCTGTTGGAAGAATGAAACTAAAATTTACGCCGATATCATTTAACCCTTCTTCACCAAAAAATATTTGATGAAACAAAGATCGTTCAATAAACTGCCAGGCGTGAGGATGAATCGTATTTAACTTACCAAATCCAACGAGATATTTTCCAGCTTTAATTTGCATATTGAGAGGAAGACCTCTTAGAATTTGTGCATAAAGTTCTTCAACACCAAATTCACCTTCTTCATAGGCAATGTTTGCCGTAGCTCGTGAGTATGGATTCAAATATCCATCGATGTACAATTCCATTGATGGTATTTCGAAGTTCAGTTTGCCGTATTCAGGCGTTTCTTCAACGTTATTAGTAAAGGCACTGAAAGATCCAATAAGACTAATATCTGGGTTCACGTTTGACTGTGAATGTATGTTCGTAATTGAGAATAAGACTAAAATAAAGAGCAGGATGTTTTTCATTTTTTCTCCTAAAATCCTATGAAACTGTTTTATCATCCTTCTTTTGGAGCTGAGAGTTTTTATGAAAGCCCCATAGCTCTAAGAGAAAGATGGAAATAAAAAAATATTAGATGATTAGGAGAAAGCGGGTGGTGCTCTGGATGTATTTTTTGTGAAGAAAAACTTTGAGGGGAACCTATCGCTTAAAACTAAATTTAATTCTTCTCTTTCATTTAGAAAGGGCGATAAATTATTTGACGAAAATTTAAGATCGAGGATTGTTTCTGCAAATTGGTGGATCGCACAGAATGGATAACTTCCGGCAAGAAAATGGCTGCTTACAGAATTTGATTTAGAATAGTTGTTAATACTTGGATCATTGAAGAGTGAATATGCATGAAAATGAATTGTGCTGGCAATTACAAAAGCTAAATAAGCATAGAGAAATATTGAAGATATTCGTCTTTTGTATTTAATAGAGTTTTTCATTGCGGGCAAATATATAACTCTAACCAATAATCAGCAAGTGAAAAATGATCGACGAAGTTTTCCAATCACCTCTCACTTAACAGCTGCTGCTTACAATTTTCGAGACTGTCCAACTGTTCTTTACCGAGTTCAGGATACTTTAAGTTCAAGCTCTCAAGTTTTTTCACAATTATTTCTGAAACAAGAAGCCGCGTAAACCATTTTTTATCTGCAGGAATAACAAACCACGGAGCATAATCTTTACTTGTAGCCGATATTGCTTCTTGATAACATTTTTGATAATCATTCCAGTATTCTCTTTCCTTCAAATCGGCTTCGGCAAATTTCCAATTCTTAGATTTATCTTCTATTCTTTCTAAAAATCTTTTCTTTTGCTCTTCCTTAGAAACATGTAAGAAAAATTTCAGAATGATAGTTCCATTTTCATAAAGATATTTTTCAAAATTATTAATCTGCTCATATCTTTTTTTCCAGATGTCATTAGTCATCACTTCATCCGGTAATCTTTGATATTTAATTAAATTGTGCACACGTACTACCAAAACTTCTTCGTAATGTGAACGATTGAAAATTCCTATACGTCCTCTTTCCGGTAGTGCTTTGTTTATTCTCCATAGATATCCGTGATCTAATTCTTCTTCCGAAGGTTTCTTGAAGCTAAAAACCTGCGTCCCTTGAGGATTCAATCCGCTCATAACATGTTTTATTGTAGAATCTTTTCCCGCAGCATCCATTGCTTGAAAAATAAGCAGCAGTGAATATTTATCACTTGCATAAAGCCGGTTCTGAAGCTCTTGCATTCTTTCAATATTTTCTTCAACCATTTTATTTGCATCTGACTTATCTGCAAAGTTTTGCGTATCATCAGTTGGAATTTTTGAAAGATTAATTTTTTCGCCGGGTTTTGCTAAAAATTTTTCAGTCCTCATGTTATTTGCCTTCTTGATAAATAATTATTTTGTTTGATAAAAAGATATAAAATCATAATTAAATTACATATTAGGATCAAGAATCTTTTATAATGCTCGAATCATCAAACAATCTAAAAAAATTTAGGAGTTATAATGTCAACAAAAACAGCTTATGTAAAGCAAATCAAAGGAATCACTCTTGCAGGAAAAACTGATTCGAATCATTGGATAACAATGGATGGACCGGAAAATTTTGGCGGTAGCGACGCAGGAATCAGACCTAAAGAATTAATTTTACTTTCATTAGCTGGTTGTACCGGCAGCGATATTGTCGTGATCCTTCAAAAGAAAAAAGTTAAGTTGGATGATTTTGAAATGAATATTACTGCTGAAATGGCCGATGAACATCCACAGGTTTATACAAAAATAAATATTGAATTTGTTTTCTATGGAAAAGATATTCAAGAAAAAGATGTTGAAAGGGCAATTGAATTATCACAAACAAAATATTGCTCTGTGACTCACATGTTAAATAAATCAGTTGAGATTACACATTCTTATAAAATTGTCCAGAGTTGACAACATGTATACTATTTATCTTAAGTATTCACCTTACGCAGACCGAGAGATGACGGTAAATTAAGAAAAGGTCTCGCTTTCTTTAAGGATTAGCACCTAT
>DAIMIJ010000085.1:0-5478 GCA_036722835.1 Ignavibacteriaceae bacterium
GATCCGGCAGATGGTTTAATTTATTTTGCTAACGTTGTACGAGCACGAATTCAAGGTGTGGAATTAAAATCCAATATTAAAGTGTTTAATGAAAAGCTCTCGCTTTCAATAAGTCATACATATTTATGGAGTAGAGATCTTGAGAAGAATAAATCACTAAAGTATAGACCGAGGCAACTATCCTTCGTTACTGCCGAGTACTCTTTTTCCGATTTTATACTTGGTGCTGATTTTAGATATTGGAGTAGAGTTGAAGAGATAGATAAGGAACTGATTGATCTCGGACTTGTACCGGATGGCGAAAATCGCGTTGCAGTTTATGTATTGGATTTGAGAGCAGGGTATAATTTCTCTGATTTGGGTTTGCCGTTAAGAATGAACTTTAATGCGAACAATATTTTTAATTATAATTATGTTGAGCTTATCGGAAATCTTGCACCAATTAGAGATTACTCTTTTAGTTTAGAATCAATTTTATAAAGTTTGCTAAGCATCTAAATATTTTTTCGTCTAATTAAAAATCCCTAAAAATTTAATTAATTAATTTAACACTGCAGAGATATTCTATGTTTGTTGATACACATGCTCATATTTTCTATCCAAACTTTGACGGTGAACTCGATGAAGTTATTCAGCGGGCAAAAGATTCAGGAGTTGATTATATAATTGTTCCGGCAACCGACATTGAAACTTGCTCAAAGGTAATTAATCTGACTGAGAAATATGATATGATTTACGGAGCTGTTGGAATCCATCCGCACGATACAAAAGAATGGGATCAAAATTTAATTCCCAAAATTGAAGAGTTGGCAAAGCATAAAAAGATTGTCGCTATCGGAGAAATCGGTTTGGATTATTATTATGATTTCTCTCCAATAGAAAAACAGATTGAAGCATTCAAGGCGCAAATTGATCTGGCATTAAAGCTTGATCTTCCAATTGTTGTTCATAACCGGGATGCGAGTGAAGATATTCTGAAGATTATCAAACAGTATGCTGGTACAGGATTAAGGGCGCAGTTTCATTGCTTTAACGGAACACTTGATGAAGCGCGAGAACTTATTCGGCTTCATCATTTTATTTCATTCACAGGAAATATAACTTTTACTAAAGCTGATTCGCTAAGAGAAATAGTTTCTAAGATAACTCCAGAACATTTGCTGCTGGAGACGGATTCTCCATTCATGACTCCTGTCCCTCATCGCGGAAAAAGAAATGAACCGGCATATGTAAAACTTGTCGCAGAAAAAATTGCCGAGATTCGTCATGTCGGCGTAGAAGATATCGCGAGGGTTACTTCATACAATACATTCAGAATGTATGGGATTGGAAGTAAACCTAATACAAGCTTTACATATCAAATTGGAAAAAATCTTTACATAAATATTACTAACCGATGCAATGCGGATTGCGTTTTTTGTGACCGCAAAGGTGAAGCTGTTGTGAGCGGATATAATTTAAAGATGGATAAGAAGGATGAACCGGATGCAGAGGTCTATATAAAAGAAATTGGTGATCCCAAATTGTACAAGGAAATTGTTTTTTGTGGTTTTGGTGAACCAACTGTTAGATGGGATGTTGTACAAAAGATAGCAAAGTTTGTCAAGCGTAACGGTGGAAGAACGCGGCTTGATACGAATGGACACGGTAGTTTCATTAATAAAAGAAATATTGCGCCCGAACTGAGTGGTTTGATTGATGTTGTATCCATAAGCTTGAACGCATCTGATCCAAGAAAATATGCAGAGCTGATGCGTGTTGAACCGAGAATGTTTAATGAGGTCATAATTTTTGCCAAGGAAGCAAAGAATTATGTAGAGAAAGTTGTGATGACTGCAGTGCTTCTTGAAAATATTGAGATTGAAAAAGTACGTCAAATAGTTGAACAAAAAATCGGCGCTGAATTTAGAGGAAGAGAATATTTTTAGAACTGTAGGGAACAACCTCCTGGTTGTTCCGTTTTGTACTAGGAATGACCAGGAGGTCATTCCCTACAATGTCAATAAAAATGAGTTAATACAATGTTAAAATTACATTACACAAAAAAAATAAAAGTTTCACCCTTCCCTTCGGCTTGCCACTTAGGGAAGCTATTGCCACAGGTGGGAAGGGACGGGGTTAGGCTTCTTCTTTTTTTAATTTTCATCACTGTAAGTTTTCCCCAATCCTCCTTAAAACATCTTCCCTCTAAAATTGATAAGCTCTGCAACGATAAATTTTTTGAATCGTCTCTTGCGGCGGTTGATGTTTACAACTTAACACAAAAAAAAATACTTTATCAGAAAAATAATAAACTGCTGCTTCATCCTGCATCAAACATGAAAATATTGACCAGCGCAGCCGGTTTAAAATATTTAGGTAAGGAATATGAATTTAAGACATCTCTTTATTATGAAGGAGAGATTGTTGACAGTGTTTTGTATGGTCACCTCTTTGTCGTAGGTGGTTGTGATCCTGATTTTACTTCAAACGATTTAGACGATTTAACTCAAAGCGTTAAGAATTTAGGAATCAAAAAAGTCACGGGAAATATTTATGGCGATATAACATTTAAGGATTCCTTATTCTGGGGAAATGGATGGATGTGGGATGATGATCCGTCAACTGATGCGCCTTATATGTCGGCATTGAACATAAATGATAATGCTGTTACAATCACCGGCGAATATAATGAGTTCAACAATCAATTAATTTTTAACAGCATTCCCGAAACAAATTATATCGAGATAATTAATCATGTTAATGCCGATAGCAATAAAAGCGGCAATCGAGTTTTGGTTGATAGAGATTGGATTAACAGAACAAATAGGTTTTTCATTGGGGGAAGTTTTTCAAAAAATGGATTTGAAAGGAAAAAAATTTATTCAGAACAGTTTAATGTTTATAAACCGGAAACTTATTTTCTCACGTTATTCAAAGAATCATTAGAAAGAAACGGAATTAAATTTTCTGGCGATCTGAAAATAAAAGCTCTTGGTGATTCTTCAAATCATATTTTTACTTTCTTGAGATCATACGATTCGGTAATAGTTAACCTGAATAAAACTAGCGATAACCTCAGTGCAGAAATGACATTGTTAGGTTTAGCTGATAAATACTTTGGAAAACCTGCTTCCGCTAAAAATGGGTTGAAGATGATTGACAGTTTAATAATCCTTTGCAAACTGAACCCCAAAGATTACAGATTAGTTGACGGATCAGGAGTTTCACATTACAATTTAGTAACTGCAGAATTGTTATTAGCTGTCCTAAAATACTTTTATTACAACGAACCGGAATTATATGAAGTATTGTACAACTCATTTCCAATTGCCGGAGTTGATGGTACATTGGAAAATAGAATGGAAAAAACTAAAGCTGGAAATAATGTCCATGCAAAAACAGGAACAATCAGCGGAGTTAGTTCGCTATCCGGATATATGAAAAATAAAAGTGGAAACATGATTGCTTTCTCAATTCTTGTTCAGAATTATAATGGTAATTCAAAACAAGCTAGAGATTTTATTGATAAGGTTTGTGAACTGCTGGCTGAATTAAAGTGAATGAATAAACGAGCGATGCAAGACTTAGCAATATTATACGACGAAATATTTTTAGAGCACAAACCGCCGTTTACTCATCCGGAAAATCCATCCCGCATAGAAGCGATTTTGGAGAAACTGAAACAAAAATGTTTTTTTGAAAAAGTTGAACTGATTAAACCTTACGTTGCTTCGGAAGAGGATATTTTATTGGTACATTCGAAAGAACATGTGAACCACGTGAAATCTTCCATCGAGCAAAATAGAATTATGCTTGATGAGGATACTTATGTAGTGAAAGAATCATGGAATGCTGCGTTACTTGCTGTCGGAAGTCTTATAAAAGCAGTTGATTTAGTTATGAATAAAAAATTCAATTCTGTTTTCTGTTTGGTTCGTCCGCCGGGGCATCATGCCGAATCAAGCAGGTCAATGGGATTCTGTCTTTTCAACAATGTTGCCATTGGTGCAAAGTACGCAATTCAGAAATACCAGCTAGATAGAATTGCGATTATTGATTGGGACGTACATCATGGAAATGGCACTCAAGAGATATTTTATGAGTCGCCAGAGGTTTATTATTTCAGCTTACATCAATTCCCATTTTATCCTGGAACGGGAACTGAAAATGAGAAAGGTGATGGCAAAGGAAAGAATTACAATCTGAATTTCCCTTTACCTGCGTATGCGAAAGGGGAGACTTACATAAAAATATTTAACGAAAAAATTATTCCTGAACTTATTACCTACAAACCGCAGTTGATAATTCTTTCTGCAGGATTCGATGCTCATAAAGATGATCCTCTTGCAAATATGCTTTTGATTGAGAATGATTATTCTGAAATGACAAAGATTGTAAAACAATTTGCTTCATCTGAAAATATACCGATAATTTCGGCACTTGAAGGTGGATACAATCTTAATGCGCTTGCTAATTCGGTTTATGAACATTTGGAGGTGTTGAATTCGTGATTAAACAAATCCGGCGTAAAAAAGAATAATGATTATTGAATATTTATCCGTTCCTGACGGAATGAATAATAAATAGTAAATAATAAATGATCAATTATAAAGAATTCACTATCACTGCAATTCCATTCATTCCAGAAGTAGTTGAAGGAATATTATGGCAGCTTAATATCAGCGGCATTCTGGAAGAAGAAAATTTTATAAAAGTATTTTGCACCGAAGAAAGTACAACAACACAAGAAAAAATCTCCGCTCAGCTTCAGAAGCTTGTGATGGAAGCAGTCATTGAGTCATTTATTGTCAGCGAAAAAGTTTTGGAGAATAAAAATTGGAACGAAGAGTGGGAAAAGAGCAGGGAAGTGATAGTTGTTTCCGACACATTAGTAATCAAACCATCCTTCAAAGAATATTCATCTATATCAGATCAGATTGTAATTACAATTGATCCTAAAATGTCATTCGGAACTGGTGAGCATCAATCAACAAAACTCTCTTTATTGTTTTTAGAAAAATATGTGAAGAAAGGAATGAAGATTCTTGATGTTGGAACAGGAACAGCAATACTTGCAATTGCATCCGCAAAGTTAGGTGCAAGCAAGATTATTGCAATTGATTATGATGAATGGTGCTATGAAAATTCCATGGAAAATTGTCAAGTAAATTCAGTTCAAGAACAAGTTGATATTCGCTTATGCGAAATTAAAGATGTCACCGAAAAAGATTTTGAGCTCGTGGTTGCAAATATTCAAAGAGATGTATTGATCAACATTTCAAAAGATATTCGCAATCGTACAATGAAAAAAGGGATATTAATTCTTTCAGGACTTTTAATTACGGATAAGGATGAAATTCAACGTGAGTATGAAAAATTAAACTTTTCACTATTGGATTTTAAAAGTTCTGATGGATGGATCTCTCTGGTATTCCAATTAAACTAAGAGATTAGCAGACGTAAAACTGTGGTATGATTTAATCCTTAAAATTTATT
>DAIMIJ010000085.1:5578-8825 GCA_036722835.1 Ignavibacteriaceae bacterium
ACTAAGAGATTAGCAGACGTAAAACTGTGGTATGATTTAATCCTTAAAATTTATTTTTACTGCACCTGATGCTAAAAAATTATCATACTTATCGTAAGCGTAAGCAATGTATTTCCCATCATCTTTTTCATTACAACTTCTGCTCACCTTATAGATTAAATATTTAACCTTATGACAATCAACTTCATCATCTAATTTTACCTGGACTTTTAGCCAGCTGCCCTCAGATCCAATCGTAAAGGATGAACTTTCATTTTTGGGATAACCGTCTTCATCAACATCTTCACAAAAGAATAATGCTTGCGCAGGTAAAGAAGAAATTTTTGGGGCTGCACCAGTACGATTAGGAAAACTGCTAAGAGCAAAGCGAATTGTTTCGTCCGAACTTCAATAATTCTTATTAATTATTGGCAGTTTAGTCAAATTTGTGACATAAAATTAAAAGTGAAAATATTCCTTTTTGAAAATAAATTAGATGTTCAGCTGCTTATTTTGGAAAAATAAATGTACCCCGGAGGCACTTACTTCAGGTTTAACTTTTACTTTGTTATCACAATGCAAAAGATTTGTTTGTCTTTAATCTTTAAAATGTCGTGGAATTGAAATAAGTTATAGGCAACAAAAAATTTTAATAACCAATGGAGGGTGCTATGGTGACCACTTTTCTAAAATCGTTCTTCACGATTATTCTTTTTTCATTTTTTATTCTGATGGGATGCGGAGACAAATCCAAAGATCAGCCGCAGGATATGAATGAAAAAGAATCTACTTCTTCTGATGAGAAAACGGAATCAGGAGATCATGATATGTCTCAAATGATGGGCGGGGATTTACTTGAGAATAAAGAGCCCGTTCCTCCCGTAAGTTTCAAAGTACTTATGAATTATCTTCCCAAAGAAGTTGGAGGATTGAAAGCTGAGAAGCCGCGTGGTGAATCGGTCCAATGGGATAAATGGACTCACTCTACTGCAAATGTTGATTTCAGAAGCGAGACGGATAACCAAAATGTTCGAGTTAACATTTATGATTATGCTTATATCTCAAATCTTTATTTGCCTTATCAAATGATGTTCAAAATGAAATTTGAGAGAGAATCCTCGGAAGGTTATGAGAAAAGCACTGAATTAAATGGTATGCCGACTTTTGAAAAATGGAATGAAGAGAATAAGGATAATGAAGTCACAGTTCTTGTAGGGAAGAGATTTATTGTGAGTGTTGAAACGGACGAAATGCCTGAAGGCAGCGCAAGAAAAATTGCCGAAGGTATGGATCTTAGCGGACTCGCAGGAGAAAGTTCAAAGTAAATTTTTTTATAAACCTTCGAGGTTTCCGTTTGAAATAGGTATCAAAACCTCGAAGGTTTTTTCTCACATACCCCATCTCCAAATTTTTCTTCTCCCAAGTAATAATTTTTCTTGACAATTTAAATTCAATATAAACGGTAAAAAATATTTCATAAAATTTCAATTCTTACCGCATAAATACTTTTTAAAGATCTTCTTGAGCGATATCCTTCAGTTATTACTAAAAAAATGATAATCTCATAAGATTACACAATGGCACTTTAATTGCCATAACAATTCTCGTATCACAGCTATTATTGACTTAATTAATGACAAAATTATTAGTGATAATCTGAATGACTAAATATTCTTTAGCAAGATCATGACGTACTATTTCAAACCGGACCTATCTTTCCACCAAGCATTCAATAAATATAAAACTAATATTTCAATAACTTAAAAAAGGGTGATTATATGAAAACTTTAATACGTTTTCTTTTCTTGATTTGTATTTTTACTTTTTCTTCAACAGTCTTTGGCCAGATCAGTAATCTTTTAGTAAACGGATCTTCGACACATTTTTCAATGGCATCCGGCAGTGAGATAAGCTGGAGTTACAATTTACCGGTTGGCGGAACAGCATTGTTAGAATTTTGGATAGATGTAAATGAAAACACCATAATTGAGCCTGCGACAGATGTACTTTGGGAATCCTTTTATCAAACAGATGGGCAAAGCAGTTACGATGGACCGCCTGACATGGATGGTTTAGCAAACGGTCAAATCGTGTTTTCGCAACCAGTTGGTTTAGCTGCTGGTGAATATATAATGTCATTTTCAAACAATAGCACAACGGTAACAATATCCGGCACTATCACTCCTCTGGTTTCCCCTGTGTTCATAATTTCCGGTAATATAACTGTGCCTGCTGGAAAGAGTGCTCAATACTTAGCGTTAAGCTTTAATAATTCCGGTGAGAATGGTGGTAAATTCTGGAATGCTATTACTGATGTTAATGGAAATTTTGCTGTGTTGATGGATGCGGACACTTCAGGCAATCCTTGGAAATTGAGAATAGACAACGCGCAATCTTTGAGTCCGGCGGTGGTTAATACTGATGAGATAACATTATTTTTGGATGCGGGTGTCGCAACATCTTATCCGGGAAATAATTTTACATTTACTGAGGCGGCAGCAGAAATAAATGGTATTGTAAAAGATGATGATGGAAATCCTATTATTGGTGTTTATGTTTATATCAGCGGGAATGAGGGATACTGGAATCGTAATACCAAAACAGATTTGACAGGATCATTTCGATTAGGATTTCTTTCCAATGAATTACCCACTTCAAATGCTTGGCTTGGCGCCGGTTATTCTGAGGATAACAGCATGGTTTCAGCGGGTACTCAACTTCCGACAGTGAATTCCGGTGATGTTATAACCAAGAATCTGTTTTTATATAAAACCAATTCAACAATTTCTGGTACTGTTACTTTGAGCGGGAATCCTCCCAATATGAATCTGGAAATAATGGCAATTGTTTCTGATACCGGCTTTGTTAGAACTTATACGGATTTTAATGGTAATTATACTCTAAACGTCAGCAATAAATTATATAATTATGATGTAGGTTCAAGGAATTTACCTCCAGATTATATGCCTTATTCTGTACTTGCACATCCCGGTCAGACTAATGTTAATTTTAATTTTAATTTAACTGACGTAGAGCAAGATCAATCAATTAATCCAGATGAGTATTCTCTTTTACAAAACTTTCCAAATCCTTTTAATCCGGTAACAACAATAGGCTATGTACTTCAAGAAAATAGCAATGCAAAACTCACAGTAATTAATGCAATAGGAGAAGAGATAGCTGTACTTGTAAATCAAGAACAAGATAAAGGTTTTCACAAAGTTGAGTTTGAGGGATCGAAATTATCAAGCGGAGTTTATTTCTATAA
>DAIMIJ010000086.1:0-5447 GCA_036722835.1 Ignavibacteriaceae bacterium
GGCGGTGTCGGCAGCATCTGGGGAATTGTTCTCGGTTCGCTTCTTCTTGCTACGGCACAAAATCTTGCAGTGTGGTACATCAGCTCTCAATGGATGGATGCGGTTGCGTTTGGGATTCTGCTTCTCTTCCTTCTCTTCAAACCGGAAGGGTTTATGGGGAAGAAGGCGCGGAAGGCGGTCGTGTAGGTTGTTGGTTGTGGGACGTTGGTGGTCGATGAAGAAAGGTTGCCATTTATGGAAATTGGTGGTCATTCAGTTGGTAAGTTGCTGAAGTACGTTGAAAGGATTTTTTGAAAAAACATTCTGAACTCAACCCCCCGCTCCTTCTCTTTGAAAGAGAAGGGGAACGAGGGGATGAGTTTTGAATTAAACATAAATTGAACTCACTCTAATCTCTCTCTTAGGAAGAGAGAGACTTATTGGAAATAAATCATAAAATTATTATCTAATGACAGAATATTCACACAAAGTCATGAGAGTTTATAAGCCCTTCTCTTTTTAAGAGAAGGGTTGGGATGAGTTCATAATTATGTACAACCATGAACTACCCAATACCAGTAGTAAGAAACAAGTAACCAGTAACTTAGAACAAGTTTGCCAGAGGCGGACAGGCATCCAGCTCTTGCCGCTTCATATACAAAAGTATATATTTGTATACAAAAGTATATAAAGTAAAATTATGGTAATAAATAGAACTCTTGACGAATTATTCAGAACATGGTCGAATATAGCTGTCGTACGCGCATTATTGGATACCAATATCGGCTTTACAGGAAATGAAGTTGCCCGTGTATCGGGTATGCATCCCAGATCAGCATTTAAAGCTCTGACGTTATTGGAAGGTCTTGGCATAGTAAACAGACAGCGAGGAGGCAGAGATCATATGTTCAGCTTAAACCGGGAACATTATCTGGTGCAGGAAGCACTCATTAAAGTTTTTCAAGCTGAAAGTAAATTCCCGGAAGAGATAATAAATGCTCTCGCAGTAATTCTCAAAAAGCATGTTTATAGTGCTGTAATGTTCGGGAGTACAGCGAGGAAAGAAGAAAACATTTTATCGGACCTCGATATTTGTTGTATTGTTAATTTGATGACCGAAAGATTATTTGTAAGTGACTTATTAAATACTAAAGCATCACTCTTGCACAGAAAATTTGGAATAAAATTAGCCCCAATGTTTTTTACGAAAGCTGAGTTCATTAGAAAAGGAAAATCACAATTAGTAAAAAGCATCGTCAGCGAAGGTATACTCATTACAGGAAAAGATCCAAAAGGTTTGCTGCATGGCTGAAAGAAGGGGAAGGAAGTCTGTTCCTCGTCACCGTTTTAATGAATATCAAAATGTAGCTGAACATTTTTATGCTGCAGCTAAGGACTCAATGGAATTGGAATACTGGACTGCTGCCGGTGTACTTATTGTTCACTCAGCAATTGCTTTTACAGATGCGTTGTGCATCAAGTTAGCGGGAGTTAAAAGTTATGGAGAGAATCATGAGGATGCTGTAACTCTGGTAGAAAGCATCGTTGCTGAAAGTGAAGGAAAATCACAGGCAATAAACCAGCTAAGACGAATAATTGAAGAAAAAACAAAGGTCTCTTATTTAGGTGAATTATATTCCTCTTCCCAAGCAAAAGAAATGTGGAAGAGATTAGATAGATTCAGAAAATGGGCCAAGCAAATTTTATCGAGATAGAATTGTGAAATTTCTTTTATTATCAATTATTGTAACAAAATATTCCCAGAAACCAGAAATAAGTAACCAGTAACCAGAAACATGGAATACCTCCTTCACATACTAATCCTCATTTGCATTTATGTAATTCTTTCTCTTTCTCTTAATCTACTCGTCGGATACACGGGCATTCTCTCAATTGCACACGCTGCCTTTTACGGAGTTGGCGCTTACGTTGCAGCTTTAATGGCACTAAGATTAGAAACTCCATTTTTGTTAAATATTATTCTTGCTGTCATCGCTGCCGGTGTATTCGGCGCTGTCGTGGGTATTCCTTCATTAAGATTAAAAGATGATTACTTTGTCATTGCAACTTTCGCTTTTCAAATTATTATGTTCAGCGTTCTTAACAATTTAGTTGAGTTTACCGGAGGTCCTCTTGGTTTACCCGGAATTCCGCAGCCAAATATTTTTGGATATGAAATATCTACTCATATTGAATTTCTTATCCTTTCTTTATTGTTAGCGGGATTAGTTTACTGGGTTTCAAACCGAATTGTAAAATCACCTTTCGGAAGACTGCTTAAATCCATAAGGGAGGATGAGGTTTTTGTTAAAGCCGTTGGTAGAGACATTTCAGGGGCTAAAGTAAAAGTATTTATTATCAGTGCTTCTCTGGCTTCGTTAGCTGGAGTTATTTACGCAACATACATTACCTATATAGACCCAACCAGCTTCACAGTAATGGAATCAATCTTTATTATCTCGATAGTTATAATAGGTGGCGCTGCAAATCTAAAAGGTTCTATTCTTGGGGCAGCATTTTTAGTAGCATTGCCTGAGTTATTGAGATTCATTGGACTGCCGAATTCAATTGCGGCTAATGTCAGGCAAATTCTTTATGGTGCACTATTAGTTATAATGATGATGTGGAGACCGCAAGGGTTTTTAGGTGAGTATGCATTTGGGAAAAGTTCAGAAGACAGAAGACAGAAGTTAGAAGATAGAAGTAAAAGGGGAAATGATGCTTGAAGTTTCAAACCTTAATAAAAACTTCGATGGTGTAACTGCCCTCAAAAATTTTTCTTTTGAAATGAAAGAGAAAGAAATACTTGGAATGATTGGACCTAATGGTGCAGGCAAAACTACATTCTTCAACGCACTATCGGGATTTATCAAACCGGAAAGCGGAAAAGTAAAGTTTTTAGGGAAAGACATTACCAGTTTTAGTTCTCACAAAATTGTATCGAGTGGAATTTCAAGAACATTTCAGGATCTTAGGTTGATTAGACAAATCCCTGTGATTGATAATATTCTGCTTTCTTTTAATCACAGCGATGGTGAGAATTTTTACAATATATTGTTTAAGCAGAAATCATGGCAAGAAACCGAAGAGTTGGATAAACACAAAGCTTTGAAACTGCTTGAATACGCAGGTATTAAAGATAAAGCATTTGATCTGGCGAATGATCTTTCCTATGGTCAGCAAAAACTGTTAAGCATTACCTGCTGTCTTGCGGCAGATGCAAAGCTGTTGCTGCTTGATGAACCGATTGCAGGTATCAATCCTGAGATGAGAGAAAAAATTTTAAGAATAATTTCTGAATTACCATCAAAAGGAAAATCAGCAATTATTATTGAGCACGATATGGATTTTATTGAAAGGATTAGTGACCGTGTGATTTTTATGGATATGGGAGAAAAGATAAGTGAAGGAACTCCCGATGAAGTTAGGAATGATCCTAAAGTAATAGAAGCGTATCTGGAATAGATGCTGGATAACTAGATTCTAGTTACTGGATACTGGCCATAATATGTTAGAAATAAAAAACTTAAATACCGGTTACGAAAAGAAACAAGTTGTCTTCGATGTTTCATTAAAAGTTGAACAGGGAGAGATAGTTTCTTTAATTGGTCCTAATGGGGCTGGTAAGTCAACAATTCTTAAGGCAACATGTGGATTGATTCCCAGCTGGTCTGGTGAAGTTATTTTTGATAAGAAGAAATTAAATGGCAACGAACCGCCTCAAAATTTGAAGCTTGGAATTAGTTTTTGTCCGCAGGGTAATCGTGTATTTGATGAATTGACGGTTCAAGAAAATCTTGAGATTGGGGGATACATTCTAAAAAAGAACAAGGTGAACGAAAGAATTCAACGAGTATTAGAAATTTTTCCTGTGCTTCAAGGGCGCTTGAAACAAAACGCCGGATCTTTGAGTGGTGGTGAACAGCAAATGTTGGCAGTTGCACGAGCACTTATTCCGGAACCAAAACTATTACTTTTTGATGAACCATCGTTAGGTTTAGCTCCAAACTTAGTGAAAGGACTTTTCGATAAGTTTGTTGAGCTTAATAAGAAATTAGGAATTACAATTTTAATTGTTGAGCAGAAGGTTAGAGAAGTATTAAAAATATCTGATAGAGTTTATTCGTTGAAACTTGGTTCAGTCTCGTTCAGTGGAAAGTCCGAAGAGTTGTTGGGCGATAAAGAGACGCTAAAAACTTTGTTCCTCTAATTTCCTACCTATTCAACTCACCCAGTGCTTTCTTAATCAGTTCTTCGAGTGAAAGTGCGGGCTGGTTCAGTAAAATATTTCTTACCAAGTTCTCTGCAATCTTAGAGTTGTAACCTAAAGTTGATAATGCAGAGACGGCTTCATTCTTAATGCTTAGCGGAATGGCGCTTGTTCCTTCGTCTTTTACCTGATCGACTTTGGTCCTGAGTTCCAAAACTAATCTCTCGGCAGTTTTTCTTCCTATTCCAGGCACAGCAATTATTCGTGAGATATCGGATGATTGAATTGCATTTTTCAAATCATCAGTCTGAATACCGGAAAGCAAGCTTAAAGCGATTTTGGGTCCGATGCCGCTGACAGAGATTAAAAGTTCAAACATTTCTTTTTCAGATTCACTGTAAAACCCGAATAGAGAAATAGAATCTTCTTTAACGCTTGTGTGAATGAACAAGGAAGCAGTTTCTTTCCCGCTTATCTTTTCGAAAGTATTAATGGATATGCCAACGATGTAACCAACACCGCTCACATCCAACATTACTTTTGTTGGCTTAGATGAAATTATTTTACCTGTTAAAAATCCAATCATGATCAATTATAAATTAAAAATTCTCAGCCAGAGGCTGATCCGCCTTTGGCGGAAAAATTAAAAACCTGTCCCAAATTTATTTCGGGATCTGATTAACAATTTAACAATAGAGCAATTAAACAATTAATGACTAAAAATTTCAACAAATGACTAAAAGATTTTCTAATAACTTCAATAACTAATGACCTTTTCAGGATACGCTTCAATGTACGCTTTCCAGCTTTTCTTTTTACTGCTGGGTTTTCTTAATCTAAAAGCGTGACACAAAGCAACGGCAAGAGCATCGGTTTCATCAAATCGCATCTTATCGCTGGATATTTCCAATAAAGTTCTTACCATAAAAAATACTTGCTGCTTGGATGCCGCTCCTTTTCCAACAACGGATTTTTTTATTTCTCTTGGTGAATATTCGTTAGTCGGAATTTTGTTATGCGCTGCCGCCAGAATCGAGACTCCTCGTGCATATCCTATCTTCATTGCCGACTGGACATTCTTACCATAAAATGCAGTCTCAATCGCAAATTCATCGGGCTTGTAAGTCTTAATTAATTTATCAAGCCCGTCATAAATAATTTCAAGCTTTTGCGGAAGGTTTTCTTTTTTCGGAAGCTTTATGCTGCCGCTTGCAATTCTCCGGCAGGCAGAAAAATTCTGTTTTATGATTCCATAGCC
>DAIMIJ010000086.1:5547-8697 GCA_036722835.1 Ignavibacteriaceae bacterium
GCTACAGTTCTATTTTTATTGTCTGTTGCCACTTCAACAATTACTGCAACTCCTGCTGGACCATACCCCTCGTAATTTAATTCGTGATAAGTTGTTCCTTCTAATTCTCCGGTAGCTTTTTTTATTGCTCGTTCAATATTGTCTTGAGGCATGTTTTGAGCTTTAGCATTATCGACAGCAAGTCTTAGTCGGGGGTTACCATTAATATCTCCGCCGCCTTCTCTAGCAGCGATAGTAATTTCTTTAATAAGCTTGGTAAAAATTTTACCTCTCTTTGAGTCAATTACTGCCTTTTTTCTTTTGGTGGTTGCCCATTTTGAATGCCCGGACATTAGTTGCTCTCCTGAATGTTATCGTTTATATGTAAATCTTTTAATTTTAATTGAGGAAAAGTTTTTCCATCTTTAGTATACTTATCAATACTGAACACAGCTTCAATTGGTAAATGATTTTTAGACAACACATCGCACATCTCGCCCATATTAAATCCTATGCTATCCAAAACTCTATCAGAACCGTTTTGTTTTAGGTTGATAATTAAATGATTGTTGCCGACAAATCTTGGTTTGCCCTCAACATGTAGATTTTCTGCAAGAAAAACAGGTCTCATATTTCCCGGACCAAATGGCGCAAACTGATCAATAACTCTGAAAAACTTTGGCGTTAAATCTGAGAACTGAAGTTTAGTATCAATGTGAACTTCTGGCAGAAATGCTTTTTCACCTAAAGTTTCTCTTACAATTTGATTGAACTTTGACCTAAAATCGTCAATCTTATCAACTTCAACAGCTAAACCTGCGGCGGCTTTATGACCGCCAAATTGAATTAATAAGTCTTCACACTTTTTTAATGCCTCGTAAATATTAAAATTACTTGTGCTTCGTGCAGAACCTTTTGCAACTCCATCTACGGTTGTCAGCATTATTGTTGGGCGATAATATTTCTCCACAAGTCTTGATGCAACAATACCAATCACTCCCGGATGCCACGATTCTTCGTGAAGAATTATGGCAAGATTTTTATCCAGGTCAAGTGAACTTTCAACAATGTCGAGAGCTTGGAAGAATGTATCTTCATCAATTTTTCGTCTCTCATAATTTTCAGATTCTAATACTGCAGCAAGCTTTAGCGCTTCATCAATATCTTCGGTGATTAGCAGTTTAACAGCCCGCTCGGCATCTCCTAAACGACCAACTGCATTTATTCTCGGAGCAATAGTAAAAACAATCTGTCCGGAAGTTAAATCACCTGGTTCGAGGTGACTGCTTTTTATTAAAGCGCCAATCCCTGGTCTTGGAGAATTATTGATTTGGTTCAAACCTTCTTTAACAAGAACTCTATTTTCATCTGTAAGCGAAACTATATCTGCAGAAGCAGCAAGGGCAACAAGGTCCAGATATTTAAGGGGCAATTCCCGCTTGCCAATTCTTTCGGCAACTCCCTGAGCAAGCTTAAATGCAATTCCTGCACCAGATAAAAATTTAAACGGATAATTACAATTTGGTTTCAATGGATCAAGAATTGCGTGAGCATTTGGTATTTCTTCTTTTGGCTGATGATGATCGCAGATTATAACATCCATACTCAACTCAGTTGCAAGCTGTGTTTCTTCAATTGCAGTTATTCCGCAATCAACTGAAATCAGAAGAGAAGCACCTTTGCTTTTGACAAATTCAACGCCATTTTTTGAAACACCATAACCTTCGGTAAGCCGTTTTGGAATATAAAAATCTACATTTGCACCAAGTTCCTTTAAGAACATGTACAGTAAAGCTGTCGCGCATGTGCCATCAACATCATAATCACCATAAATGCAAATCAGTTCATTTTCGGTGATGGCTTTGATTACTCTTGTAGTTGCGCACTCCATTCCATTCATTAAAAAAGGATCGTGAATTGAATCTAAGGAGGGTCGGAAAAAAGCTTTTGCTTGCTGATAATTTTTTATGTCGCGAAGAACTAAAAGTCTAGCAAGCGTTTCGGAAATATTAAGTGATTCAGCAAGAGATTTAACTGTGAATTCATCGGGTTGTGGTTTTATTTTCCAGACTTTTTTTAGCATAACGTTTTCTATTTTGCAAATTCAAAGAACAAAAGTAAGTTCAAACCTATAAGCCGAATTCTGTTCCCCCGATTAATCGGGAGTGGCAATTATTTGTCTGGTTTCCGAATTACTTCGGAATTCTAGCGGTCCACCCGAAAATCATTCAAAGCGAACAACTTTGATCCATCGGCTGACGGAAAGATTTTCCTACTTGACCTTGCTTCGAGTGGGGTTTACCCTGTTCCGCATTACGGAATCCCAAAGGACCGGCAGTGTTACCACCACCGCGGTAGGCTCTTACCCTGCCTTTTCACCTTTACCCCGCCAAAGGCGGGGCTGTATATTTTCTGTGGCACTTTCCGTATCCCGATTTTAGTCGGGACCCCGGGTGTTACCCGGCACTCTGTTCTGTGAAGTTCGGACTTTCCTCCCCTCCCGATACATCGGGAGAAGCAATTGCCCGGTTTGAACTACTTTTATTCTAAAAACTCTTTTTATTATTGGGTAATAATTTTTTTTTCTAACTGAGGCAAATATAAGAAATTACTTGTGTTAAATCAGTAGGCGGAAAATGACTAAGACATATTTCCGCTAATTTTTCGGTTTGAGTACATTAAGAGAGCGCAAGCTTTTTGCTGCTTATTTAAGTCAAATCAAAAGTAAAAGGTCTAATGCTAATCAGTTAATCCGGCAATTTCTGCTGAGACCAAAATTCTGCCGCAGTATTCGCAAAAAAATACCTTATTATTTCTTCGTATTTCTAATTGCCTTTGAGATGGGACAATATTATGGCAACCCGAACAAGCCGATCGCCTTATTGTTACAACGGCTTTTCCTTTTTTAGCTTTTCGGATTCTCATGTATGCTGCGTAATCCGGCTTTTTAGTTACATCAATAATCTTTTTTCTTTTTTCTTTCAGTTTTGCTTCTTCTTTTTCATTTGATTTAATAATTTCTTTCAATTCGGTTTCTTTTATTTTTAATTCAACTTTGAGTTCTTCAAGCTGCGGTGAAATAGCTTCAATATCTGTTGCCAGAGTTTTGCTGGCATCTGCCAACGCATTATTCTCGGCTTCCATTTTGTTGATAAGCTCTTCAGAATTATC
>DAIMIJ010000087.1:0-5737 GCA_036722835.1 Ignavibacteriaceae bacterium
ATTGAAGCTGCCGAAGAAATCAAGAAAATTATTGACGTACCCGTCATCTATATAACTGCATATGCAGATACAGAAATTATTCAGGAGGCAAAATTAACCGAACCATTCGCTTACATTGTCAAACCATTCGATGAAAAGGCGCTTCATACTTCAATTGAAATTGCTGTCTACAAGCATCGTATAAGTAAGAAACTTAGAGAAAGAACAATTGAACTTGAAGAGGAAAAAAAGAAATCTGATGTGCTGATTCATAATATTCTACCCAAACAAATTGTGAAGGAACTTAGGGAAACGGGAGTAATAAAGCCGCGTGAATATAAAATGGTGACATTACTCTTTACTGATTTTCAAGATTTCTCCACACTCTCTGCTAAAATGAAACCGAATGAATTGGTCAGCGAGCTTAACGAAATCTTTAAACATTTTGACGAAATAGTTGACCTTTGCGGGCTTGAGAAGCTAAAGACGATCGGAGATTCATATATGGCAGGCGGAGGTTTTCCTGAGGAGTGTTCGGATCATGCTCTTAAAGTAATTAAAGCTGCAATTGAAATGCAGGATTTGATTACCGAGAGGAATAAGAAATCACATCTTAAATGGCCTATGCGCGTGGGTGTTCATTCGGGTAATGTGGTAGCAGGAGTTATCGGTAAGAATAAAATGACATACGATGTTTGGGGAAATACCGTTAATGTTGCCAACAGGATGGAAAGTAATGGAAGACCAGGAAAAGTAAATATTAGTTCTGCAACGTTTAATTTAATCAAAGATTATTATGAATGTGATTTTTATGATACATTAAAGCTTAGTGATAAAAAGAAAATTGACATGTATTTTATTCGCGGTATTAAAAGCTAAATTCTCTTCTACTCTTAGAAATTAATTTCAGCCTGAAAACTTACCTTATTATCCACGTTATTAAGTATTTCAGAAAATCCGGAACCAAGAATTTTCTCTAACGGCTTGTAAGTTTCTGAGTACTTTGCTGAAAGTGATACAAATTTTGCCGGTTTATATTTGATCATCAAATACCATCTAACTCCTTTTCCGTACAATGCTACATTAGAAAGTATTCCCTGCATATCATTTTCGTATTCGTAAATGGCCGAATTAAATGAATCCGTTTGGAATAGAATTATTCTGCCATCAACATTTAGGTTTTGAACAGGGGAGAATCGAATATCTTGAAAAGCCATCAATCCCAGTTCTTTAAGACTTGGCTCATCAATTTTATAACTGTTAAATTCTAATCTGCTTCTTAATCTTAAGTGCCTCGAAACTTCATAAATTATCTCACCTCTTACGGCTTGCCTTAATCTTGGGACAAGAGATTCTAAGTTGCCAATTTTTTCAGTCACTTCTTTCTTTTCGTATTTGAACCTCAGATTTGTTTCAATTTTATTAAATGGTTTAGATCGAAGGTCAAAAAGGAATTCGTTACCGCTTGAAGGTAAAGGATTCTCAAATGTCGCATACGGAAATTTGAATTGATCAAAATAAAAATTTATTTCACCAATCAAAGTTCTCCATTGAAATCCTGTGTAGATACCAAATTCATTCTGTGTTGCACCTGAATTTTCGCCAAAAGCAAATGAATGAATATTCCTGTAATTACGCGGATAATTCCTAATCAATGTTACGAAAGAAAAGTTTTTATCGAAGGAGAAACTTGCACTTGCAAGTGAAGCAACGGATCGTCCATCAAAAGCTGATTCGCCAAAAACATTTATTTTTCCAAAATATAAATCGTAATAAATAGAATAGTAACTGAACTTATCACCGCCAAGATCAAATGGTGACTCTTGCAAAAACGGATTGCTAAATTTTGTGGAATAGAATAGTGCACCTGCATTTATGTTGTCATTCGGATCCACGAAATCAACTCTTGCTCCGTAAAGAGTTTCTCTTGCTGATCTCTTCTTGCTAAGCTCGCTCTCAGTTCGATGAAAGCCATCAATTGGTGTGGAGAGAATTGCCCGTGATACGCTGTCAATATTGGCATCAAAAAAATTATTTGAGTAGAAGCTCGAAATCATAAATGCATCGTATGCAATGGTAACAGCAGCTCCTCTAAAGAAATTATTTTCATTAGTGCTTTTGTATGGGTTAATCATTTTAGCTTTGCGTTTTACTGGATAAATTGCATCGGTTCCTTTTGAAAGTGCAAAAGGACTCCAAATTGCAAGGCCTTGACCAAATTCTAAAGTATAATCTCCTGCCGCGAGAGTTTTAATAACCCCATAATTTTTTAATGCAAAATGAAACGACGTAAATTCATTCAACGATTTTTCTCCGGCATCTTTTTCAGTAACTAATCCTGCATCAATCAACCCGCCATATTTCAGCAAGAATCTGTTGTATATTTTTGGTCGTGAACCCTCAAATTTATTTTGAGCAAAACCTCTTCGCTCTTGAAGATCATTAAACATTCGGCTTCTAAAATTTATCTTAATATTTTCTCCAAAGTTATCCCATGTAGTTTTAGTTATTTTATCATAATTCGTTTCATCTGTCCTATCTGGATTAACTACAGTTAGGAATGGTTTTACTTTCTCCACAATTTCTCTTGGCAATCCCTCAACGAGATATAATTCGTTTACAGAAAAAAATACTCCAAACTTTTTTCTATGCTCGATTATTAAAGAAGATAAAATTGGAGTTAAGCCTGGAACTACTTGAAGTTCAGGAAGCTCAGCGGAATTTAAGTCAACAGGATTCGTCACAAGGTCTTCTAATATTCCGTAAATATCTTCATTATCACTTTCGGTTGTTGGTTCTTGCAGTAAATCATAAATGATTTCCTCGGTATTTACCTCGATTGAATCTGATTGACATAAAATTTGGTGATTGAAAAAAATCAATGATAACGTTAACATGAAAAGGCAGGTTCTAATTTTAAAAACTGTGAGTGGAAAATCAGTTATCATTTTCTTTAAAAAATATTCTATTCTTGTCCTAAATATTTTCTGATCTTTTCATTTCTACTTCCCTCAGAACCAAAGCTGATAATCAATCCGGCTTGATGTGTCAGTCCTAAATCCGTATGAGTGAAAAAAGCATAATCAAGACTGAAATAAGAATAGTTAATTCCTATACCGGCAGAATAACTTGAAGGTTCATTTGAAAAACCGGTTCGTAAAGAAAGATATTCCAGTAAATAATATTCAATAGCACCTCGCAGTGAGTAGTTGTATCGAATATCTTTTTCGACGGCCAAATTAAAGGTTAAATCTTCCATCACTCCATAGCTGAAACCGGTATTATAGATCAGTGGGATATTATCTTTTTCATTTCCGAATGATGCTCGATTAAGATTTTGAACCGAGAATCCCAATCTAAAATATTGTGTAAGATAAAATAATCCGCCGATGTTAAGATAAAACGCGTTATCGCTTCCATAATTTTTAATTGAAACAGTATGAAGATTTACAGCAGCACCGGCAAAAAATTTGTTCAAGTAGTTGTATGAAAATCCAACTGATATTTTATTCTCGCGGTAAAGCTCAAAACCATAGGTCATTGCACCCACACCAATGGAACCAAAATCAAACGGTTCGTGATATGCAATAAATCCGTTTGCAAGTTCTGAAAAACCAAACGGGGAAGGCGAGTAATAAATCCCAAGCTCTCTCCAATTCATTTGCGCTAAACCGGCAGGATTGTTGAACAATGAGAATACATCATTGCTTAATGCAACATCTGAGTTGGACATTGAGATTTGCTTTGCGCCAGGATTATACTGTGCATTCGATTTGGTATGAAGGGAAACAAATACGGCTGCAATTAGTAAAAACCACATAAAAATTTATATAAATTAGTTTGTTGTGTGATAATATCGAAATTCATATTTTTAATCAACTATTCATTTAAAAATTAGGGTGAATAATGAAATCCCTGGTATTCTTCATTCTTTTAGTAACGACTGTTACTTATTCACAAGAATTAAATTGTAAAGTGACGGTTAATTTCGAAAGCATTCCGGTAGTTAACAGAGAATTACTCTCCGATTTTGCACAAACAATCGAAGATTACCTTAACAAAACCCGCTTCACGGATAAGTGGGAAGGGGATAAAATCAATTGTGCATTCAACATTTTTTTTATCGGCGCATCCAGCGATGTAAGTTACTCTGCTCAGGCAGTTATCACCAGCCAAAGGCCTATTTATAAAAGTGCGAAGAACTCACTAATGCTAAGCATTAATGATCCTCAATGGTCTTTTACTTATGAGAAAAACCAAACTCTCTATCAAATACAATCAGTATTCGATCCGCTTACAAGCTTTCTGGATTATTATGCCTATATCATAATTGGTTTCAATGAAGATTCATACGAGGAGTTATTAGGCAATCCTTTTTTCACAAAAGCTTTTGATATTGTGAACCTTGGTGCAAATAGCAGTTTTAGAACAGGCTGGGAAAAGTCCAGCAGTTCTTATAGCCGAAGAGGTTTGGTTGAAGATCTCTTAAATGAAAAATATCGTCCGTTTAGAGAAGCATATTTTAATTATCACTATAACGGACTCGATCTAATGTCTGAAAAGAAACCCATCGCCATCAAAAATATAATTAAGCTTGTTGATGTTTTGGAAGTTCTAAGGACTAAAGTTGATATAAACAGTGTACTTTTAAAAACTTTTTTTGATGCGAAGAGTGGAGAGATAATTGAAAATTTAAAAACTTATCCTGATAAATCAATCTTTAAAAAGCTAAGAAAAATAGATCCTTCGAGGGGATTGAAATACGACGAAGCTACTCAAGAGTGACAAGTAAAATTAAATAGGTATTTCGTAAATGCGGTATTTTTTATAAGCATGAGCATTCATTACTTCAAGCCCGCGATTCATCATATTGTTATCTTCCAGAACCCAGCTTGCCTCGCCTAAAAATATATTTATTTTAGCCGCCCGTGTAACAATCTCGTAATAAAAAACTGCATCCAACCCGCGTTTTTGATATTCAGGTATTATTCCCAAAGTAATTATTCTTGACCAGGGTATTTTTTTCTTTTGCGTAAACAATTTAATGATACCAAAAGGAAAGAGGCGCCCATTCATTTGTTTAAAAATAAAATTATAGTCAAGAAGAACTAAAGCAAATCCAACGAGTTTACCATCTATCTCACCGAATAAAACTAACGAAGGTTCAATAATTGATTTAAGATCTTTCGCCATCGCATCAATCTCATCTTCAGTCATCGGCACAAAGCCCCAATTAGGCGCCCAAGCTTTGTTGTAAACATATTTTACTTTGTCCAGTTCAGCATCAAAGTTTTTCATATCCATTTGAGAGATCTTTAAGCCGGATCTTTTTTGCGCAATATCAGCAACCCTTTTAAGCTTTTCGGAAGAAAGTACTTTATCGGTTTCAAGTTTAAATGCGTTTAGATCTTTGGCTTTAACAAGTCCGTAATTCTCAGACAGAGTAATATAATACTCAGGATTATAAGGCATTAAAATTCTTGGCGAATCATCGAATCCCTCTACCAGCAAACCATATTCATCATTGCTTGATGGGTTTGCCGGACCACGCATTGCAGTCAGTCCTTTATCATTAAGCCATTGTTTAGCCGCATCAAAAAGCATATTCGCCGTTTGCTGATCATTCACACACTCGAAAAATCCGAAAAATCCAACCTTATCATTATGATTTTGATTGTGAAGATCATTTTTAATTGCAGCAATTCTACCGACAACTTCATCATTTTTTTTTGCGAGAAATAATTGCATTTCCGCATGC
>DAIMIJ010000087.1:5747-8642 GCA_036722835.1 Ignavibacteriaceae bacterium
GTTTAAAAAAAGGATTTTTAGAAGTATTAAACATTTTTTTTCTATCCATTATCAGGGGTGGAACCCAATATGGATTATCAGAATAAATTTTCCATGGAAGCTTAATGAAGCTCATTAAATCAGCTTGCGAAGAAACTTTTATTATGCTTGTACTCATATTTCAGTATAAATATTTAAATAAAAAGCATACCTGCTTAAAAGGTATGCCTTATTAATAAAAAAAGACCTTAATCATCGCAATCCAAAATAAATTTAATACTTAGTTAAAATTAGGGAATCAGATTGTATTGAATTGTTCTTATCAAATTCAAATTTCTATCCCCACTTAAAACTATCTCTCTTCTCTATTGCTTAATACAAAATATTCCGGTGGTTTGAATGGGACTCTCAACAAACGATTATATCTGTTTCATAATTTTTTTTAATAAGCTGATAAGGTTAAAGAGATTTATCCGTCAGCTGACGGATAGTCTGTTACTAAGGTTTACACCTTCATATTACTTTTTTTGACCTTAGTAACCAAATATATCCTAGTGAAAAATAACCTTATCAGTTTATTTCTCATAATTGCACCACGATGTAAGAAATAATAATACAAAAACTCAAATTTATTTTGGACAGATATAATTTTAATCATTAATCCGAAACTAGATTACACCTAATTTCTTACCAACATCTGTAAAAATATTTATAATGCTGTCAAGATGTGAATCTTCATGCGATGCCATGTAGCTTGTTCTCATCATTTGACGGCCGGGAGGAACTCCGGGTGAAATGAAAACATTAACAAACAATCCGGCGTCGTAAAGCATACGCCACATTTTGAATGCAAGTTCATCATCTCCAACAATTACCGGAACGATGGCTGTTCTACCTTCGATGACTTTAAAACCGGTATCTCTTAAAGCATTTCTAACTTTTGCAGCATTGTTGATAAGTTTATTGACTAATTCAGGATGAGCTTCAAGAATATCAAGTGCGGCTAAAGCAGCAGCGACAGATGCAGGTGTGGGAGAAGCACTGAAAATTAATGCGGGAGCAAAATGTTTTATGTAATTAATTACTCTTTCTTCACCGGCGACAAATCCGCCTAACGATGCAAACGTTTTGCTGAATGTTCCCATTGTTAAGTCAATTTCATTCTCAAGATTAAATTCGCTTGCAGTTCCTCTTCCGCCTTTGCCTATGACTCCGACAGCATGTGCATCATCAATCAGGATTTTGGCTTTATATTCTTTTGCGATTTTATTTAGCTGTGGTAAGTTAACAATCTCACCGCCGGTGCTGAAGACGCCATCACTCACAATTAATTTCCCCGAATCTGCGGGCAGCTTTTGAATCACTTTTTCGAGATCATCCATATCGTTGTGCTTGTACCTTACAAATTCCGCCAATGCTCCTTTTGCCATTAAGTTACCGGCAACTATGCAAGCATGATTGTCTTTGTCAGATACGACATAATCTCCTCGTTGAACAAGCGTTGGAATGATACCCTGAGCAGTTTGATAACCCGTACTGAAAAGAAGCACTGCTTCCTTGTTGAAAAATTTTGCTAGCCGATATTCTAATTCAATATGAAGATCAAGCGTGCCGGTTAAAAAACGGGAACCTGAACATCCTGTACCGTACTTTTCGACAGCTTTAATTGCAGCTTCTTTTACTTTTGGATGTGCAGTTAGTCCCAAATAATTATTAGAACCTGCCATAATAATTTTTCTGCCTTCAATCTGGACAACTGGTCCTTCATTTTCTTCGATTGCACGGAAATAAGGATAGAGCCCGGTCTTTTTAATTTCATCAGCTCTGGTAAAATCGTAACACTTACTGAATAAGTTCAAAAAACGCCTCCAGGTAAAATTTTATATTATAGGATAGACACAAAATTGATGTGATTATTTCTTAATTTTCGATGTGAAATCTATATATAATCATTTTAAAAACAAATAAATCTTGATTTATGCCTTCTAATATTGCAGTGGTTACAGGTGCGAATGGTTTCGTTGGAAGCCACCTTGTAGATTATCTTCTTGAAAAAAAATATGAGGTTAGGTGCCTCGTAAGAAAAAGCAGCAATTTAAAATGGCTGCAAGGAAAAGATGTAAAGATATTTGATTGCGGATTATTAGATGTAGATGGAATGAGTAAAGCTTTCAAAGATGCTAATTACATTTATCATGTTGCCGGAGTTGTGAAATCAAAAACTCCTGAAGGATACTTTAAAGGAAATGTTGACACTACAAAAGCACTTCTTGAAGCCGCGAGCATGAATGTTTCAACTTTAAAAAAAATTTTGATAGTCAGCAGCCAAACAACAACTGGACCTTCACTTGACGGAAAACCTGTTAATGAACTTACTTCATGTAATCCAATCACAACTTACGGAAGGAGTAAACTCGCTCAAGAAAATCTTTCAAAATCATTTATGGATAAGCTGCCAATAACCATTTGCCGTGCGCCTGCTGTTTATGGAGAGCGTGATACCGAGATTTTTATATTCTTCCAAACTTTTAATCGGGGATTAATGACTACTATTGGCTTCGATAAAAAAGTGATAAGCTTAATTCATGTTAGAGATTTAGTTCAAGGATTTAATCTCGCTTCAATTAATGAAAAAGCGATTGGAGAAACTTATTTTATCAGTTCGGAAAAATATTACACCTGGGATGAGGTTGGAGATATTACTTCAAATGTAATGCATAAGAAACCATTTAAAGTCGCAGTTCCTCATATTATAGTTTATACAGTTTCGGCAATTGCTCAATTTCTTTCTTTGTTCAGTACGAAACCAGCGACTCTAAATCTTGAAAAGGGGAAAGACATAACTCAACATGCCTGGATATGCGATACAAGTAAAGCAATGCGTGATTTAGGTTATCGCCAACAAATTTCTTTAGA